>JAJZHM010000113.1 GCA_021804485.1 Pseudomonadota bacterium
GGCTGGCAAGGGGTCGGACAGATCAAATCCTTCCTGGCGCATGGTCTGTGCAAGGGGCCGAAGTATGTCCTGTTCTTCATGGCCAAGATGGCCAGACTCACCGGCATGTGGATTCAAACCGCACATGGCGATTCTTGGGTTTGGGATGCCAAATCGGTAGCGCAGGTCATGATCGAGGATGGTAACGACTTCTCGCAGCAGGCCAGGAGTAATCGCGTCAGCGACAGCACGCAAGGGAAGATGTGTGGTAGCCAGTGCTACACGGATACCTGGACCCGCCAGCATCATCACGACTTTTGAGACACCGCATTGCTTTTGCAGATACTCCGTATGGCCACTGAACGCAATCCCAGCCTCGTTGATGATGGATTTCTGTATGGGAGCGGTGACCATCGCTGTGCGCTGATCAGTTTGGCAGGTAGAGATGGCACGGTCGAGCATCTTCAGCACATAGGGCGCATTGGCGGTCTTGGGTACACCTGGTTTGACGGGTTCAGCGAGTGTGACAGGGTCGACCCAGAGTTGCCCCGGTTGATGTCGGTACACTTGGTCTATAGCCGGGTTCATCAAAGCGATGCGTACCGATTGACCAAGCTGAGCCGCTCGTTCGGTGAGCAGATCGGGGTCAGCAAGAACGATGACTTCGCAGTCCCAATCCAGGGCTGCCATAGCCAGACAGAGGTCAGGGCCAATGCCGGAGGGTTCACCCGAAGTGATGATGAGGCGCGATGCTCTAGGAATCATGTTTGATATCCACATAGGCCTGAGAACGGATTTCTCGCAACCAGCGTTGCAGTTCATCATCGTACTGCTGCTGAAAAAGGGCTTTTCGGGCGATGTCTTCCTGATACTCTTTGGACATATCTTGATCACGTGTTTGGGTGACCGTCAGAATATGCCAGCCAAAACGACTATGAAAGGGTTCACTAATTTTGCCAACAGGTGTTTTCTGCATCATGGTGTCAAATTCAGGGACCATTTCACCGGTGCTGACCCAGCCTAGACTGCCACCATTGCGTGCTGAGCCCGGATCTTCGGAGTAGAGCGCGGCCAACTGGGCAAAATTACCTCCGTGCAGCAAGCGGTTATAAATCAGATCAACTTTCTGGTGTGCGGCTTCATCGGAAAGGATTTCGGAGGGTTTGATCAGGATATGAGAACAGGACCATTGATGGACGATATGGCCCGTTGCCGACTTTTTCTCCAGCAGACGGATGATGTGGAAGCCACTATCGGTTTGAATGGGTGCAAGCACATCCCCGACCTGCATGGTTGGTACAGACGCAGCGAAGAGCGTTGGAATCTGAGCCTGAGTTCGCCAGCCCAGATCGCCGCCCTGCAGGGCATTGTCGGCCTGAGACTGTGCTGCAGAAATCTGGGCGAAACTCGCACCCTGTTTCAACTGTTGATAGATGGCATCGGCCTTGGCTTTGGCATCGGCCACCTGTTGTTCGGTAGGGTGTTCCGGCAACGCAATCAAGATATGCGCCAGATGGTATTCGGTAGCAAGGGCCTGTTTGCCTGCGGGTGAGGCCAAAAATGCAGCAACATCCTGATCAGTGACCCGGATTCGCTGACTGAGCTCATGTCCGCGCAAGCGATTGATCATGATCTCATGGCGAACTTGCTGGCGGACATCGTCATAGCTGGTACCTTGGGTATGATTGAGTTGGTCCTTGAAGGCGTCCAGAGAGAGATTACTCTGGGCCGCAAGATTACTCATGGCTGAGTTCAGGGTGTCGTCATCGACCTTGACCCCGGCGCGACGGGCCATCTGTAACTGGATTGATTCCAGGATGAGCTGGTTCAGTACTTGTTGGTGCAGTTCAGCCATGGGAGGCATGGGGGTGTTATCCTGCTGCAGATGATTGACTACATCACTGATTCGGGCCTGCACTTCACTTTGGGTAATGATGTCATTGTCCACAACAACCGCCACGCCATCCAGAGGCGTACTTGCCCAGGCCAAACCCGTCAACAGAATGAAAAGAAAGCAGGTAAACAAATGACGCATTATGGACGCTCCGAATTGGCGATTTGCTGATAACCGAGAATAGCCTGACTTAACATGTTCTCAACCTGACGGCTATATCCGCCAAGACCCTTGAACTCGAACTGGAACATAATCGAACGGTTGTACGTGGGGGTATTGTTGACGGCCAGAAAGTCGGACAAGTAGATTGAGTCGACCAGACGGGCGCGCCAGCAGCAACTTTCGTACTGGATGCCACCAATTGCTTCCTGGGTATGATACAAGGCCATATCAAATTGCCAGAGTCCCAGAAGTTGCCAATGTTCATTCAGTGGGGTGACAAAGGAACCCGAGGCCAGCCGGAAGGTTGGTATGTTCTGGAAACCACTCTGAGCCGCAATGCCCTGAAGGACATTGTAGGCCGTATAGGCGTGAACATAATTGATGCCGAGATTGATGACACTCTGCCCGGCCGGAGGTTGCCAGTGCAGAGTCAGACTGCCAAGTTGGGTATAGCGCCAGCTTGGATCAAGGGTCAGGCTACTGCTCAGGCTCATGTTCCGATCAAGCTGGGCGCTTGCATCGGATACCAGGCCGGTTGAAAGCGTATTCGGTGGAGGAATCGTAGCAAAGATCTTCAGTGGTCGCAGGTAACGCATATCCCCGAAACTGACACGATAGTTTTCATTGCCTTCGGCATCAAGCCAGCGGTTGTTGATCCCGAGCGCAATCTGATCAGCATCATCCAGCCGGTCCATTCCGACGAAACGAGAGGTTCGGAATAACTGAGCATAGGTCAATGGATTTTCCATGGTATCAAACACGGGAATCTGGTCCTGGTTTCGATAGGGCGCATAAAGATAAAATAAACGGGGTTCCAGGGTTTCCACGCCGCCCGAAGCCAGATCACGGTCCAATTTCAAACCGCTGTCGAAACTGAGGGTGGGAACGGTGATGGATGAATTGAGCGGTATCTGGTCTGTGGGGCTCAGCGAACTTCCCGCAGGAATGGCATTGGAAAGCTGATCACTTAGGTGTTTGAGGGTGAATGTTGGCTGAAGGTAGCCCCAGCTTTTTTCAAAACGCATATCAACAAAAGGATCAGCGCGCAGTCGGTCACCTTGAATATAGGGGTCGCCAGCGATGACGGAGGATCCCGATAATCCGCTACCATCGCTGATTTGACGGCGAAAATTGACATAATCGAGATTAATGCCGGACTGTATCAGCTGACTTTGCGAGGTCCAGAGGCGGTTATAGGCAATCTCTGGAAAACGGCTGTAGGGTTTATTGGCATCGGTAATGGTCGGGTCAAGAATCTGGTATGCCTGCATGTTTGTCATGAATGAATTATTTTTGTCCCGATAATCAACTTCACCCAGACGGTTCTGCCAGGTAGCGGTTGACAGGGCTGCAGTAGAGCCAAGATCCTGATAATAGTACTTGTCGGATACATAGTTTATATCCGTGCGTGCGGTCCACCCCTCTGCCAGACTGCCAGTATGCTGCCAACTCAGTGCCTTGCGATTTTCGCCCGGAATGGAATTGGAGTTCGGAACGGCATCCACCGGATTGTAATCGACTGGGAAGCCTTGCCGATCATGCTGAAGATAGCCGCCTTCGAGGATGCCTTTGCCCCAATCGTCTAGGTAGCGAAATTCACCTTGCAGCCATAACCCGCGCTTGGAGAGTACGCCTGGAGTAATCGTGGCATCGTAGTTGGGGGCCAAGTTGAGATAGATCGGCTGGGAATAACTGATCCCATTGATGCTCGATGAGCCAAAAGTCGGCATCAGCAAGCCGGTTTGCCTTCGTCCATCAATAGGAAAGTTGAAGTATGGCAGGTAAAGAACAGGTGTGTCCTTGACCCGGAGAATTGAGTTCAGGGCTTCACCTCGCCCCGTCTGAGGGTTCAGGATAATGGTATCGGCGTTCAGAGCCCAATCAGGATCGTTGGGTGGGCAGGTACTGATGCTGCCTTTTCTGATTGTAGTCCGTCCCTGAGGATCACGGCTTATCTGCTCGGCATGGCCATGGGCGCGCATACGGGACAGAACATATCGAGCCTGTTCCAGGTGGGAAGTGCCTGCATGAAGAACCGTATCACCCTTGTTTCCGACAGCGCTGTAGCCAGGTTCACTGATCAGCATATGTCCATGCATGGCAGCATGATTGGTCTGTTGATCGATCGTGGCCGAATCCGAACAGGCCATACGGTCATTCTGCCGGACTTCGACGTGTCCCTGAAGCACCGAAATTCCATTATGTATCGCATGGACCTGATCGGCATAAGCCCATATATCCTGGCTTTGAATGGGCGGTAACGTGTTGATCGTCAGAAGATATCCCCCTGGACATGTAGGATCAACCCGTGGACGCAAAGATGCCGGATATGCGAGAAGGTCCTTCCAGGTGTGGTAGCCGAGTTCGCTCCAGTCTGTTACGGGCGTAGCTGTATCAGCCCACGCACGGGTCAGGAACGCAGCAGAGAGGATCAAACTGATGCAGGCTTGGATCAGGTGACGAAAAAAACCATTCATCTCACAGACACGGTCCAACTAATCAGCTGGCATGATAAGGCTTTTACGTCCATTTCGCACACAAAGCGTGTGTGCGGATGTAAAAATATGTACCGGACAATTGTTTGCTAGGATGTATCTTCCTTCCTTTTTGAGTACAAAACTGAATAAAACAGGCCCTTGATGAGGTTGGTTGCCAGTAGCATGATTGATCTCAGTACAATTTTGCTTCCATAACACAAGAAACATGGGCCCAGTCTGCTTTTTCTGACTCCAATCCAACGACAGCGCCACGGCATGATAGAATGTGTACTTATCCGTTTCATGCACTGAGCCTGTAAATCCAGGTTGAACGACCTCCTGGAGTAAAGCGGCTCATAGGCATGTGCCCGATTGCCGCCGAGAGTGCCGAGCTGCGAAGGAACGGCAATGAACGGATCGAAGTACTGGTTGATACACGGGCAATGAGCGGGGAGTATGGTTAATCCATCGCAACAACTCTGTAAGGTCGTTAATACCCCGAAAACCACATGTGGTATGTCCGTGTGTCAACCGGATATGCACGCAATGGTGGCCTGGATGATGAAGCAATCAGGAGTGGCAGAATATGCAGCATGATGCACGAGCCAGTGAGCTCAGAAAATGGGTGGAACGCTGGCTTGAACGCCATCGTCAGGACTGGGGTGGTGTATGCTCGATGCCTGCCCTGTCCGGAGATGCAAGCTTCAGACGTTATTTTAGGGTGGTGCTGCAGGAACACAGCCTTGTTGCGGTTGATGCCCCTCCTGAACATGAAAACAATCCAGCTTTTGTTGCCATAGCAACAGCCTTGCGGGCTCATGGTATCAAGACTCCTGAGGTTCTTGCCTGGCAGGAAGAGGCGGGATTTCTTCTGCTGGAGGATTTGGGTGATCAGTTGTTGCTCCCTGTCCTGACACCGGATCGAGTGCAGGGTTATTACCATCAGGCGATGCAGATTTTGCTGACCATGCAGGAGTGTACCCTGATACCCGGCTGGAAATTGCCTTTCTATGACAGCAAACGATTGCTGGAAGAAATGCGGCTTTTTCCTGACTGGTTTATCCGTCGGTATCTGACGCTGAACATGAATGTTGAGGATCATGGCCTGCTCGAAAATGCCATGACTGCCATTGTTGCAGAGCTTGAAGCTCTGCCTGTGGTATTTGTTCACCGGGATTATCATGCACGTAATATCATGCTGCTTGAGTCGGGAGCTATGGGTGTTCTTGATTTTCAGGACGCGGTCCTTGGTCCATTCAATTACGACCTGATATCCCTTTTACGGGACGCCTATGTTTCCTGGCCACGCGAACAGGTGCGGGCATGGATGCTGCATTTTGCCCAAGCCTTGCGTCAGCAAGGTCGCATGGAGGGAATGAGTGATGCACAATTCCTTGTTGCTTGTGACTGGATGTCGCTGCAGCGGCACCTGAAAATTCTTGGTATTTTTGCGCGTCTTTGCATTCGTGACCAGAAGCCGGGATACCTGAGGGACATGCCACTTGTCCTTAGTTATGTTCTTGATCAGGTTGAACGTCTGCCGGCGCTGGCTGTGTTTGGGGCATGGCTCAGGCAACGTGTTGTGCCACGTTTTGTCGAGGTGTCCGGGCGTCCGTTGCCGGAGTTGGCATGAAAGCGATGATACTGGCTGCCGGGCTTGGAACACGGATGCGCCCACTCACGGATCATATCCCCAAGCCACTGCTTGAAGTTGGGGGCAAACCTTTGATTGTCTGGCATCTGCAGGCCTTGGCGTATTATGGGATTCGTGAGGTGGTGATCAATGTCGCTCATCGGGGCCAGCAGATTATGGATAAGCTCGGTTCAGGAGCTTCCTGGGGACTGAATATCCATTGGTCGGTTGAGGAACAGCCCCTGGAAACGGCAGGTGGGATCATCAAAGCACTTCCTTTGCTGGGAGAAGAACCTTTTTTGCTGCTAAATGCGGATGTCTGGTGGGCATCATGGCCCTTCTGGCAGACTTGTCCGTTGCGCCACGGTGATCTGGCCAGCCTTCTTCTGGTGGATAATCCAGTGCATCATCCTGAAGGTGATTTTTATTTTCAGGAAGGACGTATTCGAAATGAAGGTTCACAGCGACTGACTTTTGCCGGTATCAGTCTCATTTCCCCTGCCCTTTTTGCCGATTGCAGGCCAGGCGTTTTGCCCCTGGCTCCGTTGTTACGCACAGCCATCGGTCGTCAGGCGGTAGCGGGCATCCGGCATGAGGGTGCATGGACCGATGTCGGAACGCCGCTGCGTCTTAAGGAACTTGATGCCCAACTGCGTCAGGAGATGCCTGAACTGGAAGGACATGGCCTGCGCGTAGATCCAGCCAATTAAGCAAGGTGGTGGCTACGATCGATGCACTACTTGGGAAATTGGCATTACGGTCAGGTTGAAAATACTCCTGCATATCCTTGTGTAACTGTGCAGCGATGCGAACACAGATGACGCACCCCGGCTGATCGGGCAGACTGGCGTGGTCGTATTCGATCAGAACTGGGATGTTGAGCTTTGGCAGGGCATCGGCAATCGGGTGTGGCTGCTGTTCGGGCCATAACGGTGGAGCGAGCAGGATGATGCCCCTGACGGCAGCGGGGGGCGGGCTGCTGGCGAGTTCCTTGATCAGTGCCAGACCGCTTCCGCCCTGAGCGATCAGAACTATATTACGAAAGCCTCTTGTACTCAGTGTATCCAGAGCCGCCTGCAAACGGCTGGCAAGAAGTACCCCCGACTGACTCCATGTGGTTGCATCCGGCAACCCTTGCCCCCAAAGGTCAAAGTCAGGGCTGTTGAGCAACTGGACTGCCCAGCCATGCAAGGGGAAATTCGTACTGAGGTATTGGGTGATTCCTTGCTGGGCTGGGCCTTGGCTGAACTCGGGGAACAGGATGATGGCACCGGAAATCTGCGGTAGTGCCGTGGGAATAAGGATGCTCAGTGCGCTCTGACCCGTGGCAAGTTTGAGGGGGGTTAGCTGGCTTTTGGTTGGCCAGTCGGCCATCAGTTCAGCGGCACGTTGCGCTTCGGGAGTAAGAGCCATAGGCGTTTCGGGAGGGGATGATTTGGGCTGGATTGGGGGGGCTGCTTCTCCGCTCTGGCAGAACGCCAGGACAAGGAGCCCTGCGCGAAGGATGGATATTCTGCTAAAGTAGCCTTGTCTTTGCTTAGGATACATGCTCATGGCTTTG
>JAJZHM010000018.1 GCA_021804485.1 Pseudomonadota bacterium
CACCTTCAACTTCGTTTCCTCAGCTTCAGGAGGCGAACATTCTACACCTTCCAAAAACCTTGTCAACTACTTTCTCAAACTTCCTTTGAACTTCTCCGCACCTTAGCGCCTCTTTCTTTAGTCGCTTTGGCTTGGCATCGGCTTGTTTGCCTCAGGAGTTGCGCATTATAGGGATTTCATTTCGGCTGTAAAGCTTTTTCTTAGCTTCATTTTTCAATCGTTCACTTTTTAAGCAACACGCGTGCAATTGCCTTTTTTCCCGCCTGAATCACATGGGTTTCACCGGGCTTTTGCTGCCACTCAGCGGTTACGGCAACACCATCAACATAGACCACACCTCGCTGTAGGACATCACGGGCACCTGCAGCGTTTTTAACCAGGCCCGCCTGATTCAGCACGGCTGCTATGGGCAGCGGACCACCCTGCAACTCGACCTCGGGAATATCCTCAGGCATCTCACCCGGCGCCAGCAGATTACCTGCACTTTTCGGAGCGCGGGCAGCTGCCTCCTCTCCATGAAATCGAGTCACAATCTCCAGCGCCAGCCGCTTCTTGATCTCCTGAGGATTCAACCCTTGCTCAACATCCTGCTGCCAGCCCTTAATGGTCTCGATGCTCTGAAAGCTTAGTAGTTCCAGATAGCGACCGAGCAACGCATCGGGAATGGACAGCAGTTTCTGATACATCGCACCAGGGGGATCCTGGATGGCCACGTAGTTACCCAGCGACTTAGACATTTTCTGCACACCATCTAGTCCTTCGAGCAAGGGCAGGGTGATGATGACCTGAGGGGACTGCCCAGCATTTTTCTGCAAGGTCCGACCCATGAGCAGATTGAAGGTCTGGTCGGTCCCTCCCAACTCCACATCGGCCTGCAATTCAACCGAATCGTAGCCTTGCAGCAATGGATAAAGAAATTCGTGCAGAGAAATGGATTGCTGTGCCGCAAAGCGCTTGGCGAAATCATCACGCTCCAGCATACGTGCAACCGGATACTGGGCGGCCAGTGCAATCAGGTCGGCAGCGCTGCGCTGATTCATCCAGCTTGAGTTGAACACAACCTTAGTCCGCTCCGGATCCAGAATCCTGAATACCTGCTCGGTATAGGTACGTGCGTTCTGCTGCACCTGTTCATCAGTGAGCGGCTTACGGGTCATGTTTTTTCCAGTCGGATCACCAATCCTGCCGGTAAAGTCCCCAATCAGGAAAAACACCGTATGACCCAGTTCCTGAAATGCCCGCAGCTTGTTAATCAATACCGTATGACCCAAATGCAGGTCCGGCGCGGTCGGATCAAAACCTGCCTTGATCCGCAACGGACGGCCTTCGGACAGTTTGGCCAGCAACTCATCACGCTGGATGATCGTTTCTGTGCCACGCTCTATAATTGCGAGCTGTTCGTGTGGAGATAACATACAAAGACTCCTCGGGATCAGAATAGGAAACTTTACCAGCAAATTGGAGCAGAGGCATTATGGCAGGCATACTTTATCTTGGTCTTATGTCCGGCACCAGCATGGATGGTGTCGATGCTCTGCTGGTGGATTTTAACCAGACGCCACCTGCCCGCTGTGGATTTCGCCATACGCCCTATCCGCAGGAACTACGCCAGTCCCTGCTGGCACTGACCCGTTCGGGCCCTGATGAACTGGAACGCCTTGGCGATGCTGATGTTGCTGTTGCCCAGATTTTTGCCAGTGCCGCCCTAGACCTCTTAGGCCAGGAAGGTCTCTCAGCTCAGGATGTTCGGCTGATCGGCAGTCATGGTCAGACCATCCGGCACCGTCCCGAACGTGGATTTAGCATCCAGATCGGCGACCCAAACCTAATTGCCGAACTGACGGGGTGCTCCGTGATTGCCGACTTCCGTCGCCGCGATCTTGCCGCAGGCGGCCAAGGCGCCCCGCTCGTACCCGCATTTCATGCCGCACTCTGGCGCAGCCCTGAGAGCGATCGATGCATTGTCAATCTGGGAGGGATCGCCAACATCACCTGGCTTGCTGCTGATTCTGACAAACCCGTGTTTGGCTTTGACACCGGCCCAGCCAACACGCTGATGGATCGCTGGATGGAGCGCCACTACCAGCTCCCTATGGACCGAAATGGGCAACTGGCCCGGCAGGGCCAAATCCGTGCTGACCTACTGGCCGCACTGCTGGCTCATCCCTATTTCCAGTTACAGCCTCCCAAAAGCACGGGACTGGAAAATTTTCATCTGGACTGGGTTGATCAGTGCTGCGCCTCCTGCAACCAACCCCTCGACCCTAAGGATGTCCTGCGCACCCTGCTTGAACTCAGTTGCCTCAGCTGCGCACAGGCCATTAAGTGCTGCGGTCGACCCAATCAGCTCATACTCTGTGGGGGTGGCAGCCTGAACGCACTCATGGTTGAACGGTTTGCCGAGATTTTTCCCAAGGCAAACGTGGCAACCAGCTGGGACTTTGGTCTTGATCCCATGTGGATTGAAGCCATGGCCTTCGCCTGGCTGGCGAAGGCATTCGAGGAACACCGACCCGGTAATATCTGCGAAGTAACCGGAGCCCGTGGCGGACGGCGTCTGGGCGGGTTCTACCCCGCCCAATAATCAGAAGTTCAGGCTGAATCCACCAGCCAGTGCTGCCGAATGATCCGAGTAAACCAAGCCCAGATCAAAGGGCCCGAGGGCCACACCACCGGTCCATTCATCACGAATCGGGCCCTGAATCAGATTCTGGCGCACACCGAGACGCAGCTTGACCAACCAGGCACTGAACTCGGCACCCACAGCCAGGAACTGGCTGTCTGCCCCCCAGGCCACCGGAGCGTACTCTCGGGATAAATCGAGATCACTGGTCAGAGTGACGCCTGGGATGTGCAATTCACCCCCAGCAGTGACCTGCGGACGGATCCGTACCGCATACTGCTGGCCATTACTGACTGCGGTATTGAAATCTTCTGGAATCAGGTTACGAACCGACACCCCCACCTTGAGTGGCCAGATCCAGCCAAAATTGCGCGCCGCACCGACATCCATATTGGCAGTGGCGTAAGTTTTACTGCTGCCTGAAAGACTAAAGGACTGGTTGGCATGCACCGTCTGATCATAGAAAAAAGTACGCACCGACATCAGTTTGGGAGACAGGCCAAGTGCCCAGCCACTCCAGTTTTCCGCGAGCGCCACACCAATTTCCGAAGTTGACAGACCGACCACCTGAATATCGGACGTACGCCCCTGCGAAGGATCACTCAAACACTTCGCCACCGTGGCTGCCGTTGCCCCGCTCAGACAACTCTGCTGCACATAGGGAGAATTGGACAGACCCGTTGTCGAGTTGTTCTGCATATCCTGAGCCAGCTGACGCACAAAGCCAATATAGCCATTTAGATAGTTCTGGTCTGCTGACGTGGCATTGAGCCGCCCCACCAGATCCGCCTGGGTATTGGTAAACACGCCAAAGGAGAGCAGCGGGTTATGGATGGCCACCGACACCGGCATAAAATCAGGGGCAACCGAATAATCATGCCCAGAAAACCCAACGATCCCATTAAGCAGCGCCTGCGAATCATTAGCTAGTTGATTGGTCTGCGCTACCGTAGGAATGGTAGACTGATGGTTTAACCTATTGACATCATTCTGCACCGCAGGAAAGGTGTTGTTGACGAGATTACGCGCATTGTCGTAATCGGTACGGTAGTTACTGCTATCAGCCGCATGCAGCGACAACCCGAGAAACGACACACCAATATGTTCATGCCCGGTTGGCAAGGCCAGTAGGGCCGGATTAAAAAAGGCAGCTGAAGAAAGGCTAGCCGAGGCAACCCCGGTTCCCCCCATGGCAGCACTACGCGGATCGACAAAAGCCATTCCATCCGCTTGGCAGAATGTCGACGCACTCAACCATGCTCCCACAAAAGCACACCCGACCTTCTTATGATTCAATTTGAAAGCGATCATGAAGCTGACACCTCTCGTCTCGTCCCTGTCCCTGAGTTAAAGGAGATGCATCCTGACCACGGATCCATCTCCACGTCTGCCCCATAATAGCTGTTGAGCCTACCCTAGGTAAAATATTTTACACAATGCCCCGAATCAAAGCTCGGCCGCCTCGTTAATCGCAATTGTACGTGGCTGCGGTTTGGTGGTTTTGGCCACCCGAACGATGAGCACACCCTCCTTATAATCGGCCGACACATCCTGCTCATTGGCATCTTCCGGTAAGCTGAAACTACGGGCAAAGCTGCCATAAAAACGTTCGATCCGGTGGTGCTTGATATCACCGCTCTGCTTTTCCAGGCTGCGTTCGCCACTGAGCAGCAAGACCCGGTCATGGACGGTCAGTTTAATTGCGTTGCGCTGCACTCCGGGCAACTCGGCCTTGACGATATAGGCTGCATCCGTTTCACTGATATCAACAGCAGGGCTCCATTCAGCCCGGGTAATCGGCTCCCGGCCTTGATCGGCCCCAAGCGATGCCTGCTGACGGACCGGCCAGACCGAACGCTGATAGGCTTGCAGAACTTCATCCAGTTCACGAAATGGATTCCAGCGATTCATGATTGTTTCCTCCACAGTTTGGGTTTGACACCTCTTATCTGTGGGTACTTCATCAGCTGTTCAAGTGAAAAAAAGAATGTTTTCGCAGTCCTTGAAAGGCTACTCTGGCGACACGATATGAGAATGATTGCGCTGCAAAAAACTTAACGCGGGTAGCCAGTAATCGACCGGATTTCCTGATAGATCGGTTTCATCTGTCGGTAAATTCTGCTCCAGACCCGGTGGTAAAGCCGATCATAAAAAGCCACACACTCAGGATCGGGCTCAAAACGATCCCTGATCCGGCACATGGCCGCTACTGCATCGGCATGACTGCGGTAATAACCCAGTCCAACCGCCACATTCATGGCTGCCCCAAGACCCGAAGTCTCAAAGGTATGGGGTCGTTCAGCCGGCAGACCCAGAATATTGGCGGTGATCCGCATGACCTCATCCGACTGAGAACCTCCGCCAGACACACGCAACACCCGCATGCTGCAACGGGAACGCCGCTCGATCCGCTCCCGCCCTTCCCGCAGTGCATAGGCCAGCCCCTCAATGATGGCACGATAAACGTGGGCACGGGTATGCACATCGCCAAAGCCCAACATGGCGCCTTTGGCCTCACGACCGGGTTCACGAATACCGGGCGTCCAGTAGGGCTGCAGCATTAGTCCCATTGCCCCTGGGGGCGTGGTACGCAGCAGATCGTCGAAGAGTGTCTCGACAATTGTGCCTTCCTGCTCCGCTAAAAACTGTTCCTTGTGCCCGAACTCCTCCTTGAACCAGTTGACCATCCAGAACCCCCGAAAGGTCTGGACCTCGGTCAGATAGGCCTGTGAGGAGGCTGCGGGATAAGGCGGCAACATCGATGTTGCCTCAATATAACGTGTCTGGGTGGTGTTGATCGTTGCCGTGGTGCCAAAACTGAGTGCGCCCATATGCGGCTGGATGCACCCTGACCCCAGCACCTCACAGGCCTTGTCCGCACCAGCAGCAATAATCGGCAACCCAGCCTTCAATCCGAGTACTTCGGCTGCCTGATGCTGCAAATGCCCGAGCACCGTTCCGGGAACTGCCAACTCGGGCAGTTGCTGCCGCTGCACGGCCAGGGCCAGCCACTTCCAGTCCCACGGACGCGCCCACTGCAATCGCTTAAAATCAAAAGGCAGATAACCGACCTGTGCGGCCAGTGAGTCGACAAAACGACCACAGAGACGATGATGCAGATAACCGGAGATCAGCAGGAATTTATGGGTTTTTCCCCAGATTTCCGGCTTCTCCCGCGCAAGCCAGTTGCACTCGGCATTACGCCGAAAAAAATCAACGGTTTCCGCCTCCCCCAAAACGTGTAAAGCGGTCTGCATCCAGCCCGGCAGAGGAGCCATCTGATCCAGTTCACGCTGATCCAGCCAACTGATGGCCGGACCGAGCGGACGACCGGCCGCATCAACGGCAACCGTCGTCCCACGCTGGGTGGTCAATGCCATCCCCTCAACCTGACCTGCATGATGCCCCTGCGCCCACAGTTCCTGACAAGCCTGTACCACACAGTCCCAGTAATAGTCAGCATCCTGCTCAGCCCAACCCGGCTGGGGGCTGCGGTAGATCGGTTCAAAGCGAATCTGGGCCCTTCCCTGCACTTCACCATGGAGGTCAAAGAGCAGGGCACGTACGCTTTGGGTGCCCAGATCAATCGCCAGAAAAGCGGCCATGCTCAGGCGGATTCCGCTGGAAGACTGTAATGCTTTTGCCAGATCTGCTTCATCCGCTCCAACTCTTCGGCCACACGCACTTCCGACCAGCCCAGTTCCTGCTGACAAAGTCGCGCCATACGCGCCCAGAAGACTTCGCCCCCCCGTGTCAGCAGAATACCCATACGCACCCGGCGCAGCACCAGATCATCCAGATGCACCACCTGTTCCTGGCGCACGGACCAGCGTAACTCGCCCCAGCAATGATCCAGATCGGGAATCTGCTCCGCTTCTTCGGGCTGGGTGAGCAATGTGGCAACCTGTGAGGCATGCAGTCCATAACGGGCCCTGAGCACAGCCGGCACTGCCGGATCCTCGGCCACCGGCCTGAATATCGCACCGCCGTCATCACGGATTTGAACTCCGAGGAAGGGCGCTGCCGCCTTAAGTGCATCTAAGGCAATCTGACGGAAGGTGGTCAGTTTGCCCCCTGTGACCGTCACCAACCCATGATCCAGAAAAACACTGTGATCACGTTTCTCACTGGAAGGATCACTGGATTTTCCCGAGGCAACAATCGGCCTGACACCGCTGAAGGTCGCAATAATGTCCGATTCAGACAGTTTCGCTTGCGGGAACTCGTGGTTGGCAGCGCGCAACATATACTGCAGCTCTGAAGCCGCAAGGGTCGCCTCCTCATCGAGATCCTGACGATGATCCAGATCGGTCGTGCCAATCAGGGTTCGCCCCTCCCAAGGATAGATAAACACAGCCCGGCCATCATCCGGGTGCATGAAAATAACAGCCTCTTTTGCCGGCAACCGCGTCGCTGAAACAACCAGATGACTGCCACGCAGGGGCCGGACCCGGCGCTCTCCTGCCAGCGGCTCACGCAGACGGTCCGCCCAGGCACCCGTGGCATTGATGACCGCTTTCGCCTTGAGGGTTGCGGTCAAGCCAGGCTGATCGGCATCCTGCACCTGCACCCCACGCACCAAACCATCCTTGAGGACCAGATCGGTCACACGACTATAGTTGCGCACCAAGGCACCATCCGCACAGGCCTCTTCCAGGACACGCAGTACCAGTCGTGCATCATCGACCACCGCATCGGTATAGCGGGAGGCGCCGAGCAGTGCTGCGGAGCGGTACCCAGGAATCACCTTCAGAAATGCCTCGGCGCGGCGGTAACTATGATCGCGCACTCGGGCGAGCAGATCGTAGATAATCAGCAGCATGCGGAACACCAGTGGTCCGGGGAAAACCTTGCGGTAATGGGCGAACCAGTACCCCAGACGGGTGACCAGTCCCGGTGCCTCGCGCAGCAAACGCTCACGCTCAACCAAGGAATGCCAGGTCAGACGGATATCGCCCGCCGCAATATAGCGCAAACCACCATGCACCATTTTTGAGGAACGACTGGAAGTCCCCCAGGCAAAATCCTTCTGCTCAAGCAAAAGCGTTTTAAGGCCACGGCGTGCCGATTCACGGGCCACACCCGCTCCGGTTATACCACCACCAATGACAAGAACATCCCATTCTGTGGCTTCCAGAACATGCAGTTCAGGACGCTGATTCATCGTTCACCTCGGTTGCAACAAGAATACCTGGATTCAATTGCTGGTCAGGATCAAAGTGCCGAAAGACGGCCTGAAGTCCCTGAATCCCCTGCACGCCTTTTTCCGCAGGCAGATAGGGGGCATGGTCACGACCCACACCATGTTGATGACTGATGGTTCCGCCACTTGCCACGACTGCCTGACTGGCTGCAGCCTTGAGAATACGCCAGCGGGCCAAGGTCTGCTCATAGCTATCGGCGCAACGATAGACATAGGTTGTGTAGATACTCGACCCCTGCAAATACATATGCGACAGATGGGTAAAAACCTGGACCGTTTCACCTTCATCCTTCAAACCATCGCGAAGGGCTGATTCGATCCGATCAACGGCAGCCGGCACGCGCGCCCAGTCCACTGCGGTCTCAAGGGTATCAATGGCATAGCCAAGCTGCCAGAAGGACTCACGCAAATAGGGGGAACGAAACCTGTTAGCCACCCACTTGCGCCCCAGCAGAGCACCGGTCGTGCCTTGACCGCCATGACTCCGGACCACCTGCGCCACCTCTTGCCTGAGGCGCTGCACCTCAGCGCGACTGCCGGTCACTCCATAGGTCAGCATGCACTTGCCTTCCTTAATTCCGCGCAAAGCCAGATAACGCTCCAGAACGTAAACGGCCCGAGGATGGCCAGCGAGGATCAGATGCGTGCGCGTTTCCTCAGCATTACTCAAACGCAGCATCGACAGTCCCGGATTATTCTGGGCAATGGTACGAACGCAGGAGAGTGCCTGCGCCCAGTCCGGACAGAAGGCAACATGAAACTCTTCACAGGGACTGATCGGGCGCACCCGCACGGCAACCTCGGTCAGAACACCGATACGTCCCTCCGAACCAAGAATCCACTCGCGCAGGTCTGGACCTGCTGCCGATGCCGGGAAGGTTGGAATATCCCAGCGACCGGAGAAGGTCTCGATGCGTCCACCGGCAAAAAGCTGCTCAATACGTCCATAACGCATGGACTGCTGGCCACTGGAGCGACTAGCAACCCAGCCCCCCACGGTAGAAAGCTCCCAAGACTGAGGAAAATGCCCGAGGGTAAAGCCATGCTCCTGAAGCTGGCGTTCAACCTCGGGACCGGGCGTGCCCGCACCAAAAACCGCGAGGCAGGAAACTGGATCCAACGACAGAAGCTTGTGCATGCGTGCCAGCGACAGGGTCAAAACAGGCCGATCCACTTCAACAGGATTGATGTGACCTGCCACTGAAGTTCCACCTCCGTAGGGTATGACCACCCAGCCCGAGGCACGGGCCATGGCCAGCAGTTCCGCTACTTCCTCACTGCTCTGCGGCTCGGCAACTCCATCCGGGTATTGTCCGATCTGACCACTGCGCAAAGCCAGCCAGTCCGGCAGACTCTGACCACGTGCATGGCGCACCCGGATTTCAGCATCACGACCAATCAGTGCATGCTCAGGCAATCGACTGGGCGGCACCTGTGCACAGACCTCTTCCAGCCGCGCATCCGGTAATGCTCGGGCAACACCGAGCTTTTCTGCCAAAAAGGTTCGGGCCTGCTCCGTTGCCGGAACATGATTGGCTTCATCACCCCAGCCGTTCCACTTACGCATAATGGTTCCCCTCAATATCGTGAATTCTACGCCAAGACAGCCGGGAGATTAAAGCAAGATCGGGGCAAATTTATGGACAATCCGTGACAGGATTCAGGAAATTGCCCGGGTACGCAACAAAAGCCGGTTAATTTGGTATTCTCCCTGCAATGTCAATTGCCACAAGGTATCTGTCCCGGAAATCTTCTGCACGTAGCGCGCCTTGCCAATCAGCCCCAGAGTCCGCAATTGGATCCGGATGGCAGTAAAACTCAATTCACTGAGACGGATATCGGTTAGCGCATGAGCCTTGGGACGTTGCTTCTGAGCATCTGCCAGCCCGCGCTGGCGCAGGAAATCAGCCAACCGATCCTGCATGAACCGCTCAGTCTGAGGTTGACGCATGTGCGTCGCCAAAGCCAGAAAGATTTCATTCCAGCTCAGACTGCTGCGCAGCATGAGCAGTTCGCAATGCCCAGCATGGTATACGTTGGCCTGATAGTTGACTTCGGTGATTTCCAGACCTTGGGCCAGTTCCGAAGGCCGAAACAGACCCGACAACCACTGATCACGCTCGGCCTCAAGTTCAGCGACGCGCGCCAGTGCCTCATCAAGATCCGGGTCTTCCCTGGCTGGACTTCGGGTCGAAGTGAGCGTTGCCGTGAGCGAACTCGCCCGAACCCAGCCCTCCGCCGGATTTTTCTGAATCCAGGCCGGTAGCATGCTACGCAGCAATCGGGCCAGATCAGCCGTATCCCGCCAGATCAGTGGAGATTCCTCGCTGAGCAACTGACAGAAGTCCTGAAAACGCGTCTTGCCCTCTGTGGTTGTTTCCTGCATGGCCTCCGGCCGAATAGACGGCTGAGCATGCTGACAGATCAGCATAGGCTTTTTCTTATAGCGGGCATGCACGAATTCCTGATGAGTATGGCTTACACCACTCGGGGTCAATGAGCCATAACGGCTACCCACCAGCAGAAAATAATAATCAGCAGCCTCAATGCGCTTGCGGACACTGGGCCAAGCCTGTGGGCCCTGAGAGGGCAAAAGAATAGGCATACAGCCCATCTGCGGCAGCAATTCCAGCACGACCCGACGCTCCTCAACCAGATCGTGGTAGGTGGAACTGATAAATACTTGGTAAAGTTTTGTGGTCACTTCGCCATCCTTGTCTGCCTGGCCGGAACAATCCTGCCGATCCGCATTCACATTACGAACCTGCAGTGTACATCCTCTGCACCATTTCGGCTATAACGCCATGTCCCGTTTACGTATTTACTGTGTGAGCAGAACTTCGCCACTCAAGAGGGAGACCGCCTCAGCCCGGCAGGGAAACTGTATGGACCAGAGGCAGGTCCCGACCGAGAAAGCGACTGCCGAGTGCCTGAAAACGCAAAGGAATGTCCGTTACATAAAAACGATACTCCGGCATCTGCCTTGAGGTATTTTCCATCTGGTTGCGCTGCAACAACTGCGCTGCCTGTTCAGCAACCGTCAACGCTGAATCGACCAGATGCATACTGCCACCGACCACATCCTGCAGCAATGGCTTGAGCAGCGGATAGTGTGTACAGCCCAGCACAAGCGTATCCACCGACTCAACAAACACCGGCTTAAGATACTCCTCAGCCGTCAGACGAGTCACCGGATGATCCAGCCAACCTTCCTCGACCAGCGGCACAAAAAGAGGACAAGCCTGAGAATACACCCGAATCTGTCCGTTCAAGGCATGAATGGCTCTGGCATAGGCATTGGAGTTGACCGTCGTCGGGGTGCCGATAATCCCCACCGCCTGCTTGCGGGTCGTCGCCACAGCAGCCTCAGCTCCCGCAGCAATCACGTCCAGAACCGGAACCCCCGAGCGACTCTTGATCAGCGAACTGGCAACAGCCGCCATGGTATTGCAGGCCACAACCAGCATCTTAACCCGGCGCTCCAGCAGGAAATCAGCGATCTGGGTACTGAAGGACTGGATGGTCTGGACCGACTTGATCCCGTAGGGCACCCGGGCCGTATCCCCAAAATAGTGGATATGTTCAAATGGCAGCCGTTCCATGAGGGCCTTGACGACCGTCAGGCCACCAATGCCTGAGTCAAAGACACCGATAGCGGCTTCCCGATCTGTTCCTGCAGGAAATCGCTGTTCAGGCCTCATGAGCCAAACTCATGAAAAAATATAGATGACGGATTACAACGAAACAAAAACATCAGGATACACAAGAAATCAGAGCGCCTGCACATGGGCAAAGGCCTCGGAGCAAAATGGAGCGGGAAACGAGACTCGAACTCGCGACCCCAACCTTGGCAAGGTTGTGCTCTACCAACTGAGCTATTCCCGCAAAAGTGAGCGAACATTTTATTGAAGCCCATCCAAGCTGTCAATACACTATAGCGTAATTTTCAAAACAACCTGTCATCAAAATATCTCCTTGCCTGTCCATCCGGACAAGATGATCCCAACAGAAGACATGATACACTAGCGCTTGTAGGACAGGTTGCAATGCCGCGTCAGAGAGGCATGCTGCAAGAGGAATAAAAATGAAATGGAATCATCGCCTGGAGCAGTGGCTCCTAGATGCACAGACACGCGAACATGTTGCCGCATCATCAAAACAGACGGGCTCATTAGGCTATGACCCATGGGGATTTCACCTGGATGTCAACCGGGCAGGCCTTGGGTTGATGAAATGGGTTTATGAGCGCTACTACCGAACCGAAGCCATCGGACTTGAACATATTCCCACCCATGGCCGGGTACTGATCATTGCAAACCACAGCGGTTTCCTGCCGATGGACGGCGTCCTGATTGGTGTTGCCATGGCACTCAACCCGCATGGTGCCCGATTACCGCGCGCCATGATTGAACGCTTTTTCCCCACCGTGCCCTACCTCGGCAACATGATGAACGGACTTGGCGCTGTACTTGGTGACGTCCACAATTGCAGGGATATGCTGCTGCACGAAGAAGCCGTCATCGTTTTTCCGGAAGGAGCACGTGGTACCGGGAAAGGCTGGAAAAACCGTTACCATCTGCAACGTTTTGGTCTTGGCTTCATGCATCTGGCCATGGAGACCCAGACACCGATCCTTCCTGTGGGCATCGCGGGCTGCGAAGAGTCCTTCCCCATGTTCGGAGATATTCCCAGTCTGGCACGCATGATGGCCGTACCCTACATCCCACTCGGCCTGCCCTTCCTGCCCAGCAAGGTCGTCATGCATTTCGGGCCGCTGATGCACTTCGACAACAACAACACGTCCGAGACCTCCGTGCAACGCAAAGTTCACGAGGTCCGCAGCACGATTGAACATCTGGTCCAGCAAAGCAGAACCCTGAGGAGTACCAACCGTGAGTGAGCGTCCCTATCTTCTGGTCACCGGTGCCGCCGGTGCCTTGGCTCAGCAGGTTATCCGACGCCTGCGCAAAAGCTACCGCCTGGTGGTCTGTGACGCCCGCAGGGAAGTCTCCATGCCGGCCGATATCCCCAGTTTTCAGATCGATTTCAATAAACGACATTTCGAGGACCTGTTCCGCGATTATGCCTTTGCCGGAGTGATCCATCTCGGTCGCATTGGACCCAACGAGTCGACGCGCATGCATCGCTATAATGCCAATGTCCTCGGCACCCAGCGCCTCTTTGACCTCAGCCGCAAATACGGCGTTAAGCAGATCATGGTTCTGTCCACCTACTTTGTGTATGGTGCCAGCCCCTATAACCCAGCCATGCTCACTGAAGACGCTCCCCTCAAGGCAGCTGAAATCACCATGGATCTGGTCGATTCGGTTGAACTGGAAAACCTGTCGAACATATATCTCTGGAAACACCCTGAACTCAACATCACCATCCTGCGTCCCTGCAACATCGTCGGACCCGGCGTCAACAACAGCATGAGTACCCTGCTGGCCTCCCAACGCGTCCCGGTTCTGGCAGGTTTTTCGCCCATCATGCAGTTCCTTCACTTGGAAGATATGGCTGATGCCATCGTTCTAGCCTACGAGAAAAATCATCCAGGCATCTACAATATTGCCCCAGATGACTGGGTTGCCTATCAGCGCATGGTGGACCTTTGTGGCTGCAGCAAGATCATCCTGCCCTCGCTGCCCCCATCATTGCCCATGTGGATTGCCAAGCGCATGAAGTGGAAGGGTTTCCCCCCCTATCTGATGCAATTCTTTAAATACTCGACCACCATCAACGGCCATCTGTTTCGGGACACCTTTGAGTTCAGCCCCCAGTACACGCTGCGCGAGATTGCCGCACACTACCGACTCCTCAAGGAGTAAACCCGGGGAGTCGTTCAGTGCGACAAAGACTGTTCTTTAAACTCGGCTGTATAGGCTGTTGTCTTCATAGCGTACCACTCCAGTAACCCCCCTCCGGAAAAAATCAGCACGACAGATAGTCTGACGCAAGGGGTACTGCGCCAAGTGCTTGCACCCGTTTGAGCAGTGTAGTAACTTGACTACATTACTCAAGCGTGCGAGTTATCACCATGTCCATCACAACCATATCAAGCCGCGAGTTCAACCAAGCGGTGAGCGAGGCGAAACGAGCCGCAACCCATGGGCCTGTGATCATCACAGATCGAGGCCGACCGGCTCATGTGCTTATGAGCTTTGAGGTCTATCAGCAGCTCACAAAGCAGCAGCGCAATATTGCCGATGCACTGGCTATGCCGGATATTGCCGACATTGAGTTTGAACCGCCGCGTGTGAACATCGAACCGCGGCCGGCTGATTTTTCATGATGTTTATTCTTGATACCAATGTGGTCTCCGAACTGCGAAAGGTGCGGCTTGGTAAGGCTGATACGAACGTGTCGGCGTGGACAGAAGGTGTTGATGCCACTGACCTCTTTGTGTCGGCCATCACCATCATGGAATTGGAGCTTGGCGTTCTGTCGATTGAGAGAAAGGACGCCACTCAGGGGGCCATGATGCGCTCTTGGCTAGAGCAGCACGTATTGCCTGAATTCTCCGAGCGCACGCTGCCTGTCGATACCGCTGTAGCACAACGCTGCGCCCGGCTGCACGTACCCGACAAGCGCGGCGAGCGCGATGCGCTCATAGCAGCAACTGCCCTTGTGCATGGCATGTCGGTTGTCACTCGCAACGTCGCTGATTTTAAGCCTACGGGAGTGACCATCATCAATCCATGGGATGTATCGCAGTGACGGGAAACAGTTGTTTTCCAGCACACAATCAAAATGCCAAAAACAACCCAGGTCGCGAGGCCAAAATATGCACGGCAAACGTAAGCGGTCAGAATAGGAGGTTCTGTTTTCTGAATTTGGAACCAAGTAATCTTCTGGATGTCTTCAATGGCATGCAGTGGTTACAAGGTGAGCATGCATCGTCGATATTCAGAAGTATTCTGGTTGGAGTTACAGCGGCAATTTGAGCAAAGTGGTCCATCAGGATTTCGCAGTTGGAGGGAAAGCCACGCTGATCGTTCCATGAATATTGCGTCTTTTGTTCCGTTGCTCATGGAACCCATGGAGCCTACATCACAAAGCTGGTCTTTTGAACTCCGAGTAACGCTGCCCGGTCATTGGCTGCAAATGAGGAAATCGGCACAATACCCATCATGACGTGGAACATCATTGGCTCGTTGTATCATCAGGAACATCTTTGCAAAGACCAACAGGGCGATGTACGGATCTGGTAACAGCAACACAGTCGACCCATCGTGAAATCATTCTTTACCTGGATTAATGAACAACGTCGACGCACCGACCTGTTGCCCAAAGAACCACTGAGCAAGGCATTGAACTATGCCTCTGCACGACGATCGTGCTTTGCGTCCCATCCCGATGGGGCGCAAGATCCAGACCCTGCTGGCCAGTTGTCGCATGCATGAGGTCAATCCAACCGTCTATCTGATTGGTGTAACGCATTCAAACACATCCTAACGAGGATATTCTGCAACTGACCCCTCGGATATGGATGACACTCTTCACAGAAAATCATATGCAAAGTCTGGTCGATACCTTATTAGCGCACATGCCCGTTCGTTTTAAGCCTCTTAATCCTGTTTGTTCATAACCACTGACTGCGCTCATTCGTCTGAACACATCTGATCGGATCCATCAGACAGCTTTGAATAACACCCTATTCTGACCGGTTACTCATGTAATGCTGATGACCCCTCATCGCACCTAACTCCAGGGCATTGGAACTCAGGTTGTGACAAGCCGCTGCATCAGCGCAAAACGCCAGCGATAAGGCATCAGCTGAATTAGTTTCAGCCAGCTGGTAAACCTTCGGGGAAAGTGGATTTCGAACTCGCCGCGCTCCATACCCGCCATGATGGCTGCAGCGGCCTGCTCGGGGCCAAGAAGCGCCGGCATTGCAAAATCATTTTTTTCCGTCAGGCGGGTGGCAATAAAACCCGGATTGATCAGAAATACATTGATGCCCAGCTGATGCAGATCATTGTAGAGAATTTCCGCCAGATTGATCAGCGCAGCTTTAGTTGGACCATAGACGGTTGCCTTGGGCAACCCCACATAGCCAGCCACACTGGCAATCAGGGCCAAATGTCCCTTTCCTGCCTGCAACATACTCGGCAAAAGCAGTGCCAGTGCATCATAATAGGCAGCCAGATTGGTCATCACCATGCGACGGGCTCGATCAGGATGCATTTCCCACGACCGTTCCGGCACATAATCGGCCACACAGTACACCAGCATGTCCACCTGACCCCAGCGTGCCCGCATCTTTTCATGCGCCAGCTTCCAAGCCTGCTGCTCGTTAACATCAAGCGGCAGAACCATGGCATTCGCATCCGACTGGAACAGAGACTCAAGCACAGAGGCACTTCGCGCCGAAACCGCCACGTTTGCACCCTGCTGCAACATCGCCCGTGCCAATGCAGCACCAATGCCCGATGAAGCACCCACAACCCAGATATTCATGCCGCGCCAGTTACGTACCGGTCGGTTCAGTGGTTGCAAGAACATGCTGATGCTCCTCTGCGATGCATAACCAGTGTCAGGTGTCCCAGATGAATACCCCACCAGCTCATGTCTGTAATGTCCAGAACAGTGCTCTGGTCCTGCTGAAACATCCAGTCGTTCATGGCAACTTTAAGGGTATGCGTGCCGACCGGTAGCTCAAGATCGTAAACCCAATGCAGGGCATTGCCGGCCTGTTCACCATGAGCAACCCCGACCACATCACCCGCAGTACCCAGGACCGATGCGCCAGTACCTCTCTGGATATGCCATACCCGCTGCTGCAGCGATCCATCGCTGTAGACAAAATGTTCCTGCAAGACCAGTTCACCATCATGCCATTCGCCATGCATGGCGACATGGAACCGTTTGACCACCCGGCCAGATCGATCCTGAAACATGCCGCTGCCGTCAACATCGCCGCTAAAATAGGATACGATATCAATCGCTGGCCGTTCCATTCGATAATCAGCAACCTGGGGAACGCTGCATCCTGCCAGAAAAAACAGCAGCCCAGCCCCCAACCCTGCCCACCCTGCTGTGTGCTGCATCACAGACCCTCTCACGATGCTTCCAGTAGAACTTGGACCACATCAATGCGCTTTTCTTCAAAACCAGCCTCGCAGTAAGACAGATAAAGCGACCAGGTACGAATGAAGGTCTCATCAAATCCCTGCAAACGGATTTCAGAAAGACTGGCTTCGAAGGATTGCCGCCAGCGTCGGATGGTTTCCGCATAATCCTTGCCAAAGGCCAACACGTTGCGGGTCAGTAATCCGGAACGGGCTGCAACGGCAGAAAAGCGCGGCAATGAAGGGAGCATGCCTCCCGGGAAGATGTAGTGCCGGATAAAATCGCTGCTGCGACGATAAGCCGCAAAACGCTGCTCATCAATCGTGATGGTCTGCACCAGGGCTCGAGCACCGGGTTTGAGAACCCGACGTACCTGATTCATATAGGTACCCCAGTAGGCCTCACCCACTGCCTCGAACATTTCAATCGACACCACAGCATCATAAGATTCCTGAACGTCACGGTAATCGCGCAATTGAAGTTGCACTAGATGGCCCAACCCAGCCGCCTGGATTCGGGCATTCGCCCATTCAAGCTGTTGCTTTGAAAGAGTAATCCCATACACTTCAATTCCTTGCAGAGCGGCATGTTCGGCAAAACCACCCCATCCACAGCCGATTTCCAGAACACGCATACCGGGTTTCAGCTGCAACTGATCGATAATGCGTTGATACTTGGCCGACTGCGCCTGCTCCAGTGAACGCTGCATATCCCCTTCAAAAAGGGCACTGGAGTAAGACCAGGAAGGATCCAGCCAAGCCTGATAGAAGGCATTTCCCAGATCATAATGTGCTTCGATATTTTTGCGACTGCCCTTGCGGGTATTGGCCCGAAGCCGATGCAGCATCAGATACACCAGACGCATGAATCCCTGCCCAATCAAGGCTCGCTTAAGCGCCGGTTCATTCTGAAGAGCGAAACGCATGACTGCGGTCATATCCGGACTGTCGATCCAGCCTTGACGGACGGCATCGGCTAAACCAAGATCGCCTCGGGTCAAAATAGCCTCAATCGCCCGCCAGTCAGACACCACCAGTTCTGCTGCCGGCTCCTGGCGCGCTTGGCCAAAAAGCATACTATGCCCACCTGGAACGGTCAGGGTCAGATGCCCTTGGTCCGCATAGAGCAACATATCCATAAACAGACGCACTGAACGAGGCCAAGCTGATTCAACCAGACCAAGGGATTGAATATCGCTCATGATACAGCTCCTTTTTGACGATTTTTTTGAATGGTTGCAAGGCTCTGAAACGTCAGTCCTTTGCGCCAGAGACGCAAAGCCTGCACAAGAATACGCAGCATAATGCCAAAGGTCAGGAGTGGCTGACGCAGCAAGGCAGCGGCCAGATTCCGCACCTTGAGTGGCTGATCCCGACCAGCCATTGAAGTACGCAAAACCAGCTGATCCCCGGTCCAGTAGTCAATCCAGATCGATCGACGGCCATTCCGCTCACGAAAACGAAAGACATAGCGACCTTCAAGGCGGTTGAAAGGGGAAACATGCATGGTTTTTTCACAGACCAACTGCTCCGGATGCTGCTGAACATCGAGCAGATAATGGGTATGTTCTCCAAAGGTATTATTCACATCGGCCAGAACAGCCTGCAGACGGTCTTTTGCATCATAGGCCATAAAAAAACTGACCGGATGAAACAGATAGCCCCATACCCGAGGGAATGCCTGAAGCACAATCTTTCCGTCAATACCGATTCCAGCCTGAGCAAACTGCGCTACGGCCCAACTATAGAGATCTGTGCCGTCCCGAGGCCCATAATCCTTGTCCCAGAGAGCTACCGGACGCCAGCGGTTTCTGCCAAACAGCAGGGAAGGCTGGGAGTGGTTCCCATCCAGACGCATCCGCAGAAAAAAAACCGGATAGACAAAAAAATTGCTGACCGGCGATAAGCGGGCATGCATCACGCGACCCTGCACGATTTGATCGTCCATCATACCCCCCTAAACTGTCGCCCAAGCCGGCAAAGCATGCCAAGCCGCTGCAACCTGAAGGGCAGAACGCAGTCCATCTTCATGGAATCCGTAGCGCGTCCATGCGCCGGCATACCAGGTGTTACGATGTCCCTGCAAGCCAGGCAGGCGATGCTGTGCCTGAATGGCACTTTCGTCGAACAAGGGGTGCTCATAATCAAAAACATCCAGTACCCCCTCAGGTTCCCGCCAGGGATTGAGGGTGACCATCAATGGCGTTTTCCAGGGCAGGGATTGCAGCCGGTTCAACCAGTAGGAGACACAGACACCCTGCCGGTTTTTACCCTCTGCCATGAAATTCCAGGACGACCAGAGCCCACGCCGGCGCGGCATCCAGTCAAGATCCGTATGCAACCAGGCCCGATTGCGCTGGTAGGAAAAGGACCCAAGAATTGCCCGCTCCTGCTCATCCGCATCCGCCAGAAGTTGCAACGTACTGGGCGCATGTGTGGCCATGACAATCGCATCATAAGTTCGTGTCGCCGTTGCAGTCTGTACCTCTACACCCGCAGCAGTTCGGATCACCTTTTCAACCGGCGTATTGAGCAAGACTTCGTCAACTTGAGCAATCACCGCGTCAACGTAACCACGGGAACTACCCTGCAGGGTGCGCCACTGAGGTCTGTTGAAGATCTGCAACAAACCATGATTAAGGCAAAACTGCAAAAAAGTACTGGCTGGATAATCCAGCATTCGCTCCGGAGGAGCAGACCATATGCATGCGGCCATAGGTATCAGATAATCTTCGCAGAACGCCTCAGACAACCCTGCATGTTTCAGCAAATCTCCCAACGACCATCCTTTCAAACGGGCCTGTAACAAGTAGCCCTCAGCGTTGCGGTTAAAACGCAGAATATCCAGAATCATCCCCCAGAAGCGGGGACTAACCAGATGGGATACCTGACCAAAAAGTGTCGTCAGCGACGAACCTGCCCACTCAAACTGCCCCTGATCCCTGCTGACGGCAAAACTCATGGTGCTCGGACTGGAAGCAACACCAAGCTCTTCCAGAAACGGAATGAAGTTACTGTAGGTACGGGTGTTATAAACCAGAAAACCGGTATCTACCCAAGCCGATTTACCCTCTAGGGAAACCTCAACCGCATGGGCATGCCCGCCAAACCAGGAAGCTGCTTCGTACAAGGTCACCTGATGATGACGCGACAGAAAATAAGCAGCCGCCAGCCCGGAGATACCCGAACCAACCACAGCAATTCGTTTTTCATGCCCATTGACCTGTTTCATAACTCTACCGTAGATTTATTTACTCAATAGTATTAAATTAGCACAGGTCGACTCATATATCTACTATTCAGTATCTTTTTTTACAGTTGAGTTTAATGATGAGCTTTAAAAACCAGACCTTCAAATTACGCGAAGAGGCCATACTGAACGCGACCACCGCCGCACTGGTGGAATACGGCTTCGAGCTGATGACCATGGACGACATTGCAACCCGGGTGGGCATCTCCAAACCCAGCCTCTACAAGCACTTTGCTAGCAGGGAAGACCTGGTTGCCGCCACCATGACACGCCTGATTCAGCAGGCTATTGATCAACTGGATTCTTACCCTGACGCCATGCCGGCGTTCGAAAAGCTCAAAAATCTGCTCGGCTGGGCGATCGATGTACGTCTGCACGGAGGCATGCCCTTCCTGCCCTCAACACGCCCCTCAATTCGCGACTTGCTGCTGCGCAATCAAGCCTATGTGATGAACATTCTGAACATGAATCAGCGTCTGAATACCCTGGTTACTGAGTGCCAGCAGGAAGGAAGCCTAAACCCTGAACTACCGGTTCAGGTAATTTTGTACAGCTATTACGCCCGAACCTGCGACCCGACCGTCGACTACCTGGTCGCCTACTCTGAACTGAATCACGCTGCCATTCGTGACCATATGATCACCGTCAGCTTCGCAGGTCTCATCCCACCGAACCGGTCGCAGCCAGCGTAGGTGCCGTGGGCCCAAGAAAGTCCAGATACTCAAGCTGCGGGCAGTAACCACTGCTGCCCGCTTTCAGTCCTGCAGCAACCTTGAGCGGCTGTCCCTTGTGGTCATGAAACACCTGCTGCATGTCAAGGTAGACCGGGCGACCAAGACGGTTATCATCCGCCGCACTGAGCACCAGCAATTTCGGTCGGAACTTCTGTCCAGCGTTCTGCTCCAGCACCATGGCAATACGTTGATCACTTAATCGCACCAGTGAACCACTGGGATAAATCCCCAAGGCTTGAATGAACTCATCAACAAGACTGGCCTGAAAACTGCGATTACGCAGGGCATATAATTGAGCCATTGCCTCGGTCGAGCTCATGGACTGGGCAAGATCCTCAGCAAAAAGCAGACGGTCGAAATGGTCAGCCAGACCCATTATCTTTGCCATCGGATGAATCAACCGACCCGAAAGCCCCCGGGGATAGCCCGAACCATCATTACGTTCATGATGCTGCTCCACCAGACTGATCAGCACAGGATCCATCTCATCAATCCGCCTCAGTGCCGCCACACTGAGCAGAACATGATCACGCACATCACGCTCCTTGCCGGCCATGGTCCTAAGAACCTGCATGCCAACATCCATGAGCAGAACTGCTTGCGCCAGAGCATGCAGAGATGCCGGAGAAAGTCCAAGATGCCTACCCAGCACCACGGCCCAGACGGAAGTGCGCAGACTACGCATCCAGTCCGCTGTCTCCGCAGATGCCATATGCGCCACCCATACCAAGGCATCTGGATGTCGCAGCACACTGACCACCTGATCTTGGGCAACTCGTCGGACCAGTTCCATCGCCCGGCCATCACCCGTCTTCAGGCACTTATCAGCTTGACTCAAAAGTATCTTGTGCTCACGCAAAGCACCAAGACAGCGGGACACCTCCGACTTGAGGGCTATACGGCTGCGCGCGCGCGCCGTGATTGGCTCCAAGGCTGCGGCAACGGGTCGCTTTTCAGCTGACTGGGTCGCTGCTGTCGGGAGCGACTTGCGCTCCTCGACATACACCGTCCGGCAGTATCGTTTCAGGGCATCAATATCACGCAGTTCGCGGATATAAAAACCCTGCAGAGGAAAAGGCGTTTCCAGCCAAGGACGATCCAGACGCGTTACGAACATGCCTGGTTCAAGCTGATCAACCGAAATAATTCGAGAACGTTTGGACATTTGTCGACTCCTTCCAGTGAACCACCCGAGCCAGTAATCATCATAACAGTCCCTGTCCGAAAATAAACAATCATCGGCTCAGTCAGTGAACCGCTTCACAACTTGAGCCGATATGGGCATGAACAAGGACATGAAGTTATGAATTTTTCAGACAAAACCGGCAGGAAAGGGTGCAACTTGAAGGTCAGAGTGAAACGGAAGGGCCCAAGGGTCTTGGACACCCGACCAGAATTGATTCAGCAACTTTAGTGGTTACTGATGCTCATCGTTCTTGTTTTTCTGTTCACGCAACTCACGCAACAGGTCCGTCAGAGCATCGAGTCTTGAATGCAGCGTATCAATATCCCGTTGTGAAGGAATACCCAGACGACTGAGGGTGCTGCTCAAGCCATCGTCAAGAACACGTTCGACACGGCCCAGTGTATCACTGGCTTTCTCTCGCATGCGACCACGCACTTCCTCGACCATACCGGCCGCTTCACGGGTACGGTGCTCGATTTCTTCTCCAGCCTTAACAAGCGCGTCAAAAAACTTACCCCCTTCCTCATCACTGCGGGAGAACGCACCAAGCCCGGCAAGCCAGATCTGCTGGGTATAACGACGAAAGTCCCCGGGCATTCCAGTTGCCTTGGAACGGGTCTTGTCAGACTTCTTGCTGGAATCCACCATGGTCCACCCCTGCACTCGGCTCAATTCGCTGATTCTATCAAGGGAATGACTATTGTGCGAGTAGAAACGTCAGGAAAATAGCGACGGGAATCCAGGGCAACCCAATCACTGGACGAAGCAGGGAAAGCCAGCCACCCTCAGTTCCGGTCACCCGCTGATGGACATCTTCTGCTTTAGGAAGCGAAGCATCGAGCCAGCGCGTCCATAAGCGCTGCCAGTCTGCATCATCCATAATGCCAAGCATCCAGGGCCACAAGCGCAGCTGAACCGCTGTGCACCAGGCATCACTCCACAGGGGGCGATAACGCTCCGGAAGCCAGGTCATCCACCGTTCCGGAACACACATCTTGTCCGCCAGCAGGTGCAAAGCCCGTTCAAGTGCCTCGGGACTCTGTTCAGCCACACATGCCAGCAGACGAGGTGCAGACAGAGGGCCAGCCATTAGCCAGCTGCGCAATGCTTCAACCCGCCTGATCTGCTCTGCCTCACTCAGACGGTACATAAAACCGATGGTCAACCAGGGCAGGCACATGGCCAGAAAATCCACAGCCAACCGCAAGCGTGCATCATGGATACCCAGCATGAGCAGAACCAACAAAGTCGCCACCCCAATAAACCCAAACCAACGAGGCCTCTGCCAATCCAGTAACTGGGCATAAGTTAGGGATGCCTGGGGCGACTGCTGCCAGGCTAAACGGCTGAGCGCGGCAAGATCAACATGTCGGGCAGCATAACGGCATAACTCTTCAAAAAACTCATCGAGATTACGTTCCATCTGTTTCAGGATCCATTCTTCAATGCGCCGCTTTTGCCACAGGGGCGCCGTCTCCCAAGGCAAGGAGACCCCTTCACCCATCAGTTCTTCGAAAAACCAGGATCGGTCTCGCCGCAGACGGGTCTGCACAAGCAAGGCCAACCGGGCAGGATCCATATGTTCCAGCCAGAAGTGTAGCTGCTTCGTCTCGGGAATCAGACTGGCCCAATAACCGTCAATCAGTACATGACCCCTTTGCCAGACATAGCCTGGCCACGGCCAGCCTCGCACCGGTCGCGCCGGAAATCGGAGCATGACGTACTGCAGGGCACTGGCCAGTGCAAAAGCCAGAGCCGGCAGGCATTGTGCAAACACATACCGTATCAACAAAAAACCCTCAAAGCGGCCTCATCGCCGGCCACAATTCCCGAATTTCATCGTGGGTGATTTTTAATCTTGACGCACGATGAACTTGCTATCAGTGTAGACTGGGTTAAGATGGGACGCACACGCTGATGAAATTGAGCGCGAAATGGCCGAATTCAACACAAACACACCTCAGGACGCCAACAGCAGCTTCGGCCATTACCTGGTTCTGGCTGGCATTGAAGCACTCCTGAACAGCCTTATTTCGCTTGACCCCCTTACCGTACAGGCATTAACCCGACACAACGGACTGGTCATCAAGATCAAGATTCGCCAACCCTATCTGGTTTTCTATCTGATCGTTGACAGTGAAGGTCTTGAGGTCCGGTCGGAATACCCGGGACACAGCGACATCCGCATGAGTTCCGATCTGATGACGTTTTTACGTATCGGTTTCGGCATGCACATCGAACCCGATCAGCTAAAAATATGGGGCGATGCACAGAAAATCAGCGAACTGACCGGGATCCTGCAGTCCTTCGATCTGCGTACTGCTGTCTCCGGCTGGTTACGGCAGCGGGTCCAACTCAGTGATATTCTGGAACGTATTCGCAATCAGGACAGCAGTTGGCTCAAGGAACTGACCCCCGTCCCGGGACTGATGCGCGACACCATGCTGCAACTGAAGCAGATGAACCAGCGCCTAGAACAGCAGGAACGCCTCTTCAAGGAACAACAGAATCGGCAGCGAAGACAACGCCTGCTCGACTTCATGCTGATTGTGGCCACAGGCGGCATGATCGTGCTGTCCATGCACAGCACCGCATCCTGGAAAGAGTCCCTGTTGCCAATCGTGTTTTTCAGCGGCATCGTTGCAGCCCGCTTCATGATCAACTGAGCCAGCAAAGGGCTTAGCCGTGCTCCGCAGGACCTTCTCGTTTCTTGGCCCGTCCAAGCAGGGCATTTAACCCCTCATTGACAATATCGGCACCACTGCGTGCCACCTGCCAGGTGCGGTCACGCAGAACATCAGTCGGAGACAGGTCATGTAGGGCTTCAGCCATAGCCTTGCGCACCCGAGTCTCAACCAGCCGGCCAATATCCTGATGGAGATCCTGCAATCGGCGTTCCAGAGAAGGCCGAACATAGCGCCTGTAGAAAAGAAGCCCTATACTCAGGGTCAGAAAAGACGACAACAAGGCCGAGATGACCGCAACCTCAATGATATTCACCTTAACTTCTCCTTCGGTGACAGGGTCATATGGCCCATGAAGTGCAACCACTCTGAAAGGACCCGGAACAAAATATGATTACAATCGAAATAACCAATCTGGATGAACTGGTCAAGGAACACCGCGGCCCTTTGACCGCCATTATAGGCAAGCTGGTTTCTGATGTAGAGGCCGAGGTCGAAAAAATTATTATGAACGAAATTCTGGAAGAATTCAGCCGACGAGGCATTCACTGCCATATGGCCAGTATTGCCGGCATTAGTGTACGCCGCTTTGAATCCACCTGAAAAATCCCCAGACAATACGGTTTTTCATGAAAAATCATTCATGATCCTGGCGGTATTCGACTGTGGCCTGTCAGGCGCCGTCCAATGCCCCAGAAACTGACATGAGCACTTGGTTCCCTTCCAGAAGCAAGCCTTGGCATAAAATCACCTAACCATCTATTTTTGATGATTTTTCAAACATCTTAGAGCGAACGGCTGCGCCAGTAAAGCACCGTCAGAACCAGACCGATACCCCAAGTCAGCCATGGCCCGGAAACCAGATAAGAGTAGCCCATCAAAGCAACGCCCAGCCATATCTTGAGGCTGTTGCCTTGCCTGCGCCCCTGAGAGAACGCAACATAGCCAATCGCACTAAACAGAATACCCGCTAAAAGATCACCAGGACTCGGCCATGTCAACATCTCTTCTCCACGCATGCTATGCTGTGACGAAACCAAAACGGTGCATGACTCAAGCCCACCGTATCCCCAGACAGTATAGGATCCTCAGGACGTGACTGAACCCTCAGCCTCTCATTCCGATGACTTCACATCAAACCCTGCTGGTTTTTCAGATACATTCTGGTTCAATGTGTTTCAGCAAGCACCACATGCCATGGCACTGGCAAGTGCCGATGGGCTCTGGGTGGAGATCAACAATCGGGCACAGGCACTACTGCCTGCTTCAGTAGCCTGCAAGGGGCAACCCATCCGGGCATGTTTCATCGCCGAAGATCAACCACTATGGGATGAATTCTGGGCAACCCGTCAAACGGCAACCATCTCACCCATCGATCTGCGCCTGATAAGCCCCTGCCAAGGACGAACCCTGGCGTTCCAACTCACACAACCATTGACTGGTTCGGGTACGGATCAGTGCCTGATCACCCTGCTGGAGCACCCAGAATCCGATGAGCTTGTTCACGCACCCTGCCGGGAGCAACTGAATACTATTTGCAACAATATCCCTGCTCTGATTGGCTTTGTGGACAACACGCAACATTACCGCTTTTGTAATAAAACCTATACAACCTGGTTCGGCCTTGACCCAGAACAGTTGGTCGGCTCGAATTTGCGGAGTGTTCTGGACGAATTGGCCTTTGCCCGTGCTGAACCCCACATCAAAAAAGCCTTGAAGGGATACACCGCCCAATTTGAAAATGAAGTCCTGACGCTGTCCGGGTATCGCTACGTCTCAACCATGTACGTGCCCCACCACACCCAGAACGGTGTGGATGGATTTCATGTCTTTGTCTTCGACATCACCGATCGCAAAGCCCTGGAGGACCAGCTTTCATTTGAGGCAACGCATGATCCGCTTACCTCATTACCAAACCGACGCGCCCTGACCACACTGCTGCGGCACGCACTTGCCCGCCGGAGTCGATCCGACCGAGGCATGGCTCTCATCTACCTGGATCTCGACCACTTTACCAACCTCAATATCGAATATGGGCAAGAATTTGGTGACATGGTCCTGCAGCATGTCGCGCGCATCCTGATTGAACAGGTCCGCCAAACCGATATCGTCGCCCGCTGGGAAGGCGATGAATTCATCGTTGCCCTGGAAGGACTGGAAGAACCGGAATCGGACGCACTCAGCATTGCCGGCAAAATTCTGACCGCGATGCAGCAAACCCGCAAAATCAATCGCAAACCGATTCACCTGGCAGGCTGTATCGGGATCAGCACCGTAAAAGCCGAGCAGCCGGTTACACTGGAAGAACTTATTTCAGCTGCAGATCATGCCATGCATCAGGCAAAATCCCAAGGACGCAACCAGACAGTTCTGCATCCACTTCCTGAACGCATGTACTGAATATTCGGCCATGTGCAAACTAAGGTCGGAAGCCTGAAGCAAGGCATGACGACCAACTAGACCTACTAGACCTACTAATAGTGCGGAGGGATTTCATGGCTGTTAGCCGCCGGTTTTTCAATCGACTCAAGCTGGGTCTGCAAGTGCTCAAGTTTTAGGCGCAGCCGGTCTATTTCCTGCTGCTGCCGGTAGACGGTCTTGTTCAGAACATCAAGAAGGTCATCCTGATAACTCGACTGGATTTCAAGATGCTCAAGCCGCGGAACCAGCAGGCCGAGGTCCTGTTCAAACGATTTAGGCATCGTTCCTGCTAGACCAGATAGTGCGAGATGACGGTTTTGAGCACAAAACCAAACACGCCCAGACCCAGTGCACCAAAAAGAACCAAGGTGCCAAACTTTCCAGCCTTGTTACGGTAGGCAAGATCACCAACGATAAAGGTCATCATCAGAATCAGCCCAGGAATACCCACATGGAGACCAAGCCAAGTCAGTTCACGTTCTGCATGCATGAGCAAGCCCTCAAAGAGTAAAAAAACAGGCATGGATTAAGCCATGCGCCCCAGTACAGCAATGATAATGAGAATGAATCCTGATTTCAATCGCTTCATCAACCGCTGATCGCCAGAATGAGCTGCATGCGACAAAGATGAGGGCTGCAGCACCTTGTTGAAGCCTGTCACACCAAGTAAAGTACGCCACTGAACCGTCATGGACCTTCAGGATGAACCCGATGTCTGGATCCCCACTTTCTGCACGCTGGTCTGACCCCCTAGCACTGTCAGGCTGGCTCTTTCTGGCTGGTTTTGGTGTTGGCCAAGGCTGGCTTATTGCACTGGATGCCTCGGCACACGGAGGCTTTCTCTTCCTGCTGCCCCTGACCCTGTTCAGCATTCTACTGGCTTGGCCACTCTATCAAACCGAATTGGCCATGGGCCGAAGAGCCGGCCGCGAATTACCCGAGGGCATGGCCCGACTGACCCGAGAGGCGGATGCACCCCGTATCTATCGGCTCTGGTCTTGGGGCAGCCTGCTTGCCCTGGCGCTTACCCTAGGGATGGCACTGCTGGCCGCATCACTTGGCCTGGAAAATCTGCTGCATGCCTTGACTGTTTCTGCCACCCATAGCCGGCCGGCTCCACTTTCCCTGCAAGGCTGGCTGGGAATTGCCATGGCCATCTGCGTCACCGGAGCCAGCTTCCTTCACGGACAACCCTGGATGCGTCAGCGTCCCTTCGTTCTTGGCTCAACCCTTGTACTCATACTTGGGCTTGTTGTTCTTGATTTGGGTTCAGGTTCAGGGCAGTCCCACCTTGCCACCATTCACGGCGGTTATGGCTGGGCGGCGCTGCGAGACGCCCTGCTGCTGCATGCAGCCGGATACGGGCTTTGGTTCAGCACTGGCACCCGTATGCCGGCCTCAACATCGATTGCCCGAACCTCCCTCCTGAGCATACTGGTCAGTTTAGTCAGCGTTGCCCTGATGGTCCCGCTGACGACCACCGCAACGGATACGGTATTTCATCCTTTTTCCATTGACAGCCTGAACACCATCGGTCTTGAGCTGAGCTATCGGACTGTCTTTGCCGACCTGCTTTTCCATGGCATCCTTTTTTTAGGCGGGATTTTTGCCTTGACAGCCCTTGCAGAACCCTTGCAGAACAGTCTTGTCGATCAGGGACTGCCCGCACGCTGGAGCAGGCCTGTTCCTTATGCTATTGCCGTGGTCGCCGCCATTGCACTGCTCATCCCGGCTCTGCTGACCTTTCGTAGCCTGCTTATTCTTGCCTTGGCTCTCCTGCTCAGTATTTTTGGGGGATGGGCCATGAAGATAAGTCACCTGCGCAAAAGCCTGCAACTTCCCGAGGAACTGCTGTACAACCTGTTGCGTATCAGCATTCGTATTCTGGTTCCCCTGTCTCTGATCGGCTTCGGGATCGGGAGTCTTTTCTGAGTATGCAACCGGTTCTTGTGGTTCAGTTCCATGACGGAAAATGCCAGCGCTGGCAACTTGCCTGGCACCCCGACCTGACTGTCCATGCCGCTCTGGCGAACATCGGACAACTTGCTCCTTATGCGGCCGTGGCATGCTATGGAGTGCGCGTTGACCCCGAAGTGAAGCTGCGCCCTGGTGATCGCTTGGAACTGCTTAGTCCTTTGTTGCTGGATCCTAAAACAAGCCGCAAAGAGCGCGTTCGCCAGGCCCGAGCCCGACGGCGCGCCCTGCTGGCTGATCCTGCAGCGAAATGACCGTGAACTCAGTCCTTAATGGATCTGTGGAATGACGCCCGAGATTGCACGACTGATATTGACCTGAATTGCTGACACAGGGCCGGACATGCACTCCCATAGGGGAGAACTACCTGGCCGCTGCGTCTTTGTTGGCAAGAAGGGACGAACACTTGTCAAACGGCCTGCTTTGACGCATG
>JAJZHM010000019.1 GCA_021804485.1 Pseudomonadota bacterium
GCAACTGGACCACCTGGCGCTTGGTGATGGTGGTCTGGTGCCGGTAATCAAATTCATCGAGATGCTTCTCTACCTGAATGCCGGCCTTGCGCCGGTTGTTTGCCCGACGTTGTTGTTCCCGCGAGCCCAGTTCATGGCCAAGCAGCAAGCCTGTCCACTGCAGGTGAGCAGGAATCCCTCAATCAGCCCCGGCTGCAGCCCATGAGCTCTGGCAGAACATGGCCCGGCTTTTTGCACACTTTGAACTTCGATGACCCGCTTTCAGATGTCCTTAAAATAAACCAGTTGGCTGCTGGTTGCCAGCAGGATACCGGAACGGCTCCAAAGCTCTGCCCTCTGGTCGAAATAACTCTGCTGATAGCGACAAGCCCGGGCTTCGCCGAGAATATAATCATCACCACACAGAGTGAACTCTTCGGCACTGGCATGGATATAGGTCGTCAGGGTCACCGTCCCCGCCGGAACCATCTGCTGCCGACGCACGTAAATACGTGGAAAGAACACATCAGACATGGCCACAAGCGCTTGAGCATCCAAGGGGCGTGCCGGCTGGTCGCGCATCCACAAACGGGTCAGGGCATCGGCTTGGGACGGGCTCCCTGGGGCCAAGATTCCCTCAATAAAACGGAATTCATACCGATCCATCCAAGCAAGACCCACCGCAGGATTCAGGACAGGGACATCCTCCGGCAGTGGCACCGACGGCATCGACAGCTCCGTATCATGCCAAGTCTGCCGGCGCGTAATCAGCAGTACCGTCGCCGTGGCACAGATATGCCCCTGTTGCTGCAACTGCAACTGCCAGTGCTGGTTGGTCCGGTTGGTACGAACATTCTGCAGATGAATCTCGTAGAGTTCCTGACCAATGGGGGCTGCAAAATTTACCGTCACAGCAGCCAGATCACCCTGCCGATCTGGATGGCTCAGAACCGACTGCACCAGAACTGCCGCAATGATTCCACCAAAGGGCCCGACCATATTGGCATAACTTCCAGGAAACTGTCCGGTGCAACCATCCAGGCTCTGGTCATGAAATAAAAGTGCCTGATCGAAAGAATGCATCACCTACCTCATGACCCTTGTTCAGTCCAGTGGCGAATATCCAGTTTAAAGGTCTGGTCAGCACGGGGCGGCTGGTTCAGCTGCCATTGCGGTCAAAACCTCAGACGCTGAATCAGCCCTCACATCGTTCCCTTTAGAATCTTGCCTATATTCTAGCTGAATTCATGTCAGCTCGTCCGAAACCGGCCGTTTCTGTCCCGGGAATGCCTGCTAACGATTCCGCGTCCATTCGGGAGGCATCCACAAGTGCCTTAGTCGATCCGGTAGCGATCCAGGCTTACGCATATCACGCCACATATCACGGTATTCATGCAGCCAGCTCAGTAACAGACTACGGGTATAGACCGGCCGATGAATCCCGTAAATAACAGGTTTCTTCTCCTGCTCGGCAGCAAAACTACCAAAAAGACGATCCCAGATAATCAGCACACCACCAAAATTGGTATCCATGTATCCGGCATTACGGGCATGATGGACACGATGATGGTTGGCTGTATTGAACAGTGCCTCGATCCATGGATGCAGGCGCGGGATCAGCGTACTATGAATAAAGAACTGGTAGACTAGGCTAAGAGCAAAACACACACCAATCCACACCGGGTTAAAACCCAGCCATGCCAGAGGAACGTAGAACAGCCAGTTGCCGCTGAAGACATTGGTGGCATTCTGCCGCATGGCCGTTGAGAAATTCATGCGTTCACTGGCATGATGGGTCACATGACTGCACCAAAACCAGCGCACTCGATGCGAAACCCGGTGCATGGCATAGAAACAGAGATCCACCAGCACAAAGAGCAGCAGACCCGTCGCAACATTTAATTGCACGGTGCAAAGACGATGCTGATACGCCCAGTAAAATACCGGAAATGAGACGATGCCTGCAAAAAGCAGCTCCGTCAGCTGATAACCCGCTCCAAGTATGAAGTTGCGGATGGCCTCGCCCAGATCCATCAAGCGGGGATCATGGCGAATGCGCCGATATTCCCAAAAAGCTGTCGCCAAAAAAAAGGGCGTTGCAACCATGAAAATGACCTGTCGCTCATCAAGGGCAAGCAGGGAAACAATCTTTTGAAGCAACGGCACGGAATACAACATATTCTGATCTCCACACATTCGGATTCAGAAACAGCTTAAACCGGACAGCTTTTGGATACTTGACCAAATATGCCGATTTTTTGATCATTCATGCCATTATGCGGACAAAAAGGATTTGTAGTGCTCAATCACGGCCGTCATATTGGCTCTGGCATGACCTGATTGGGCACAGCCCTCAAAAAGGCCTGCTAGGGTCGCCAAAATCGGCACAGACTGATTCTTTACCTCCGCCATATGCAGCGTATAAGCCAAATCCTTAACCATCAACTCAACCGGAAATCGGGCCTCATACTGCTGGTTCAGCATAGAACTCATGGCCATATCTGCTGATGCCGACAGCGTCGGAGTCTGACGCAACAGATTCTGCAGCACCTGCCCCTCCAACCCAACCGCTTCAGCAAGAACCAGCAGTTCCGCACTGGCCGCTACCTGAACCGCCAACATACTATTAATCAGAAGCTTGATGCGCGCCGCATCAGCCGGCTGCGCCAGAGGCACACGACTGGCACTGAAATGCTGCAGAATCGGATCTGCAGCCTGGGCAGCCTCAAGAGGCCCACCTACCAGTTGCACCAACCGGCAGGACTCAACCTGGGGAAGTGAACCTACCACTGGAGCTGCCAGCAGGGTTACGTTACGAAGCCCTGCGCATCTTGCCAGTTCCTCAACCCAGGACGGACTGAGCGTTGAGCATTCCAGCAGGACACTTCCTGGCATCAGAGCCTCAAGCCCGCCATGTTCCAGCCAGACCTGCCGCGACGCTTGGTCATCGCGCAGCATAGCCAGAACCCATCGTGCGTCATGCAGGGCCTCAGCCAGATCAGGGCACAGCTTCGCCAGACCAAAATCCTCAAGGTCTCGCTGAGTCCGGTTCCACAGATGAACAACCAGACCAGCCCGATCCAGAGCCCGGGCCATGCGCACCCCCATGGCACCCAAGCCAACGAATGCAATTTTGTCCTGAACCGCCATCATCAGCCCAATCGCCTCCATCGCTCCAGCAGCACATCCTCAAGCGACTTCAGATCCCGAGCAAAAAGACGGATTCCTTCACCAAGTTTCTCATGAGCCATGGCATCTTCGTTAAGCAGCCAGCGAAACCGCTTTTCATCGACATACACTGGCTGACGCTGGGTCCGTTCAATACCTTCGGCAGTGAGCGAACAGGCCAGAGGCTCGGTTGATTCCTGCAAGGCCTTTAACAGGGTCGGCGCAATAGTGAGACGATCACAGCCGGCAAGCAAACGAATTTCGTCCAGATGACGAAAACTGGCCGCCATCACGACAGTGGCATAGCCCTGCTCCCGAAATCGACGAAAAATCGCACGAACAGACTGAACTCCAGGGTCTTGCACACCGCTAAAATCCTGCTCAGGGTCATGTTGCCGGTACCAGTCCAGAATACGGCCAACAAACGGCGAGATCAGGAACGCACCAGACTGGGCGGCAGCCTCCGCCTGGGTTAAACTGAACACGAGGGTCATATTGGTTTTTATGCCTTCTGCCTCGAGAATTGCACAGGCGCGTATACCCTCCCAAGTGGCGGCAATCTTGATCAAAACCCGATCACGATCAATACCCATTTTTTCGTAGGTGCCAATCATCTGACGAGCCCTTTGAACCATTGCAACCTGATCAAAGGAAAGACGGGCATCGACTTCACTTGAAATACGTCCAGGAATCAGATTAAGAATCTCCGCACCGAGGCGAACCGTCACCTGATCCAGAGCATGGGGAAGATCCAGATCCCGGTGTCGATACTCAAAAAGTACCCGCTCGATCAGGTCCTGATAACGGGGTAATTGCAGTGCTTTGTAAACCAGTGAGGGATTGGTAGTGGCGTCCTCTGGACGAAAGGAGCCGATGGCATCCATATCGCCTGTATCAATCACCACCGTACTGTATGCTTTAAGTTGTTCAAGCTGATTGGGCATGTACGAAATCCTTAACATGAGGCGATGAATTGCAGTAAATCAAGGTCCTTCATGGACCTGACCGAAACATCTTACTAAACATCCCCATGAATAAATTCAGGGGGGCTTATGGTGCTGGATGATTTGGGGCCTCCCGGCTCTCCCTTGGTTCTCACCAAGGTACACCTCCGGGCCGTAGCCAAATCAGCACCACTTTAACAATCGAGTCGCTCTGACGATTTTACCGTAGGCAGAACCAAAGTCCCGCCCTACGCAACTTGTATGTGACGAAACCAGCCCGCTTGTTCAGAGGATCAACTTCCACCAGCAAATGCACATGATCCGGCATAACTTTCAGTTGCATAACTTTCAGATCCAAAATTTCTGATTCGTGTTCTACTGCTTTTGCATAGATGATAGATTTCAGTCAATCATCAACCGCACCTGTCAATACCGGCCCTAAGTACCTAGTATACAGGTGCCTAGTATACAGGTACCAAGTATGCTAGGCACTTAGGACACCAGATTATATGATACTTACAGGAGTACACCACGTTGTTGTTTGACTTGTACTTGACAAGATATTCGTTCTTCTAGCAAGTATACAAAATCTTGTTATATTAAAACGAAAAATTTGTATCATAACGTAGCGCTTTCCTCTCCACGAATCGCTTATTTAACGACAGGAGAGAGATGTCGATGCATGGCAGCCAAGGCTTGGTCAATGACTTCAAGACGGGCACCCGTGCGGCAAAGCCCAGAACTGAGATGTTGTCGCCAGGCCCGTGCACCCGGCATGCCATGATAAAGCCCCAGAATATGCCGGGTCATCTGAACCAAAGGGGTTCCTGCTGCCAACTCTTCAGCCATAAATGTGCGGTACTGCTCGAGAATGGCATCGCGATCCGGCAAGGGTTCTCCCCATAGCCTATGAGCACACTGAGCCAGAATCCAGGGATTATGATAGGCTTCCCTTCCAATCATGACCCCATCAACCTGACGCAGATGCGCCTCAACTTCTTCAACGTGCCGAACCCCCCCGTTCAGGACGATACAGACCCCCGGAAACAACTGCTTAAGGGCATATACCCAATCATAGCGCAGAGGGGGGATTTCCCTGTTTTCTTTGGGGCTGAGGCCCTGGAGAATAGCAATGCGGGCATGTACAATCAGATGACGGCAGCCTGACTGAACCTGCCAACGTACAAAATCAACCAGTTCTTCCCAACGATCCCGACCATCAATACCAAGTCGGTGCTTGATGGATACGGGAATACGCACGACTGACTGCATGGCAGCAAAACATTCGGCGACCCGTTCGGGTTCCGCCATCAGACAGGCCCCCATACGGCCATTTTGCACCCGGTCAGAGGGGCAACCGACATTCAGGTTCACCTCCCGGTAGCCAGCATCTTCAGCCATACGGGCACAAAGCGCCAGTTCCTCAGGATCACTACCTCCCAACTGCAGAATAACTGGTTGCTCACGATCATGAAAACGCAGCAGCCTATCCCGGTTGCCATGCATCAGTGCCGAGGTGGTTACCATCTCGCTGTACAGACCAACATCACGGGCGAAAAGACGCAGGAAGCCGCGAGCCAGCCGATCGGTGTAATCCAGCATCGGCGCAACAGACAACTGGCGATAACGAGGGATGCTTTGAACCTGAACGGAAGATGCAGCAGCGACCCGTTCACTCATGAGGCGGTACAACCATTAATGACTTTGATGGCAGGGGCCATGTCCCTGCTCCAGGGCTTCGACCAGATTAGAAAAGGTTTTGACATTCTGTTCATTCATCGCCATCAGGGTTCGGTGCGCATCTATGACCTTGTTCATCATCTCTGATTCCGAAGTCGACACTTCAGGTACTTCCGACAGTCCCTGCCCCACAGCGCTGGCCGCATTTTCCATCAACATGAATACCTGCTCAAAGCCCATACTACGTAGCACTCGGGTTACATCCGGCTGGGTTGAAAGAATCACCGCCTTATCCTTGGCATGCTTTTGCAGAAACACCGAAATCTTGGCCAGTAGACCAAGTGTGGTACTGTCAATCATGGACGATGACGACAGATCAATGAACACCCCTTGCAGACGATCATCCTTGAACATTCGATCAAGGAAAACATCAAGAGAAGCGCAAAGGGGAACACGCACCTCGCCTTCCAGTTTCAGAACATAAGTTCCTTCATGGACGGCATACAGAATTCGACCGGCTTGCATCATCTTACCGCTCAACACAAGAGGTCACTGGCATGGAACCAAGCGATGTCATAGGGAATCAATACAGCTCAGGTGCAACAAGATTACCTCTCCACAACCAATATGGCAATATCATCTGGAACATCAACTTGTCCAGATACGGATAATTGTCGGGTCAGATCATCAACCGAACGATGCCCCTGACGTACCAGATCAAGCAAACGCGCTTCCTTATCAGCAAGATGGCCTTCCATAACCTCAAGCACGCCATCCGACATGGCTACCAGTGTCCAGCGCTCAGGCATCTGCATTTCAATATCTTCGTATTTTGCTTCAGCAAACAAACCGATCGGCAACCCCATCCCTTCTACCGCCCGAACCTGCTCCTGACCCTCGCTGGAATGGGTAACCAGCAACGGCTGGGGGAAGTGGGCACCCACACAATAGGTCAGGTGATTATCCACAAGATCAATCACTCCACAAAACATGGTCAGATGTTTGCCCAGACCCATGGCAATCAGTTCCTGATTGATACTGGCCAGCAAGCGTGCTGGCGAAAGACTGGAGACAGCCTTTCTGCGTTCGTAATGACGCTGGATACGCGTTGTGAGTGTTTTGAGAAACACGGTAATAAACGCACTCGAAGCACCATGACCAGACACATCTGCCAGATAAAAAGCCATACGATTTTCACCCAACCGAAAATAGTCGATGAAATCGCCACTAAGGTAGAGCGACGGAATGATGCAATGACTGAAGGTGTAGCCATCTACCTGCAAGGGCGTCTCGGGCAACATACGCAGCTGGATGCGGCGACCTGCCTCCTGATCCTCTTCAAGCACATCAAGACTACGTTCCAACTCACGATTGGCCATCTCCAGCTTTTGCCGGTACTCCAGATTCTCGCGCATCAGCTGACCACGTTCCAGAGCGCGTCGCACCGAATGTTCCAGTACTTCCAACTCCACAAGTGGCTTGAACAGATAATCACAAGCGCCAAGACGCAGGGCCGAGACCACATCGGCCATATCACCCTGCCCCGAGACCACAATAACCGGTGTCGAAGGCGATTCCTGAGTGATGATTCTCAACAGATCAAGACCATCGACCGCCGGCATGCGTAAATCACAGATAACCAGATGCGGCTGCATTTCGCGGAACAGACGCAAACCCTCTCGACCATCTTCAGCACTGAACACCTGGAAACCACTATCGCCAAGATATACCGCAATACTCTCGCGTACCAGCGGTTCATCATCGACAATCAGAACACTGTCCTGAATCCTGCTTTCCATGGCATTTCCCTGATCAACCCACGTTTCTTAACCTAGGATCGGCACCACATCCACAACACAAATCCTCCGGAATGATCCCAAGCGCTCAACCGTTCTACACTTACTGACCACAAAACGGCCAGAACAAACCCGGCTGTTCCTGCTTCGATTATACGTGATGACCTGAACCTTCAACAGAAATTGACCATATTTTTTCGGAAGTTTCCTCGTCACCGGCAGCATCCGAATTTGAATACCAACCATAATCTGTGATTTCCTGCCAATCGAAGACCTTCATCTCCACTAGAGGTTTCAAAGGTTAATATTCATGCTATTATCCATTTGTAGTAGTTATTTTCTTGTTAAACACTACCTGTTGTAATGACAGTCAGGAGTAGCTTCAATGAACGACACACGACTGGATTTTGCAGAAAAGCGTTCTTTCCGCCGGATGTATCTCGGCACGCAAGCCGAGTTGAAGAACAGTCAGGGCCAGATCTACAGCGGATTGTGCGCGAACCTCTCTGCCACCGGCTTGTTGCTGGATGCTGATACCGGCTTCAACATCAACGAGGAACTGCAGGTGTCTATTCCCTCACCAACACCCAACATGCCCGGATATAAGGCACGTTGCCGGGTAAACCGTTCCGACGCACACGGCACACGCTTTCATGTTGGCCTTGAAGTCCTTGAAGTCCTGTAGACTTCACTCAGATGTAAAAGGATCTTCATCGCTGGATGCATTGGTTTTACCCTGATCAACACGCACTGCAGCGTCCCGACGCTGCAGGTAGACCTCGCGCATCAAACTATAAGGATCCCCTGAACTGTCCAATGTTGCCTGAAACGGCAGTAACTGAGCGCGCTTGTCAATCACATACAGCACATCGGGCCCCCACTGATCGCGTGATGGCCGAACAAAACTCAGTGGGTACAAAAGCAGATCAACCACAGACGCTGGTGCATCGCGCAAGGACGAAGGCCCAACAAACGGTAGCACCACATAAGGTCCATCCGGTACACCCCAACGCCCGAGGGTCAACCCGAAATCCTGTTCATGCTTGACCAGTCCAATGGGGGTCGCCCGATCAAAAAAACCAGCCAGACCAAAGGTGGTATTGACGATCAGGCGCAGCCCATCATGATAGGCTGCACTTGGGTGAGCTTGTAGCACATCATTCAGGACGACCAGCGTATCACCCAGATTACTGAAAAAATTATGCACATTGGATCGCAGTGCTGCTGGAACCGCCGCGACATAGCCCTGCGACACCGGCTGCAAAATCCATCGATCCAGACGATCGTTAAAATGATAAACCCCTCTGTTCATACCTGACCACGGATCACGAACACCTTCGCCACTTGCTCCAGCCGTCATAAGTGCGGCCACGATCACAAAAATAAAGCCGCGAAAGGACAACTTCGAGGGATTCAGCATTTGCGGACTACCACACTGCCAATCGAATAACCAGCCCCAAAAGAACAGATCACTCCATAGTCATCCTTGTTCAGATCAGCACGATGCTTGTGAAAAGCGATGATGGAACCTGCAGAACTGGTATTGGCGTATTCGTCCAGAATCAAAGGTGCTTCCTCCCGACTGACATCACGACCCATCACCTTGCGGGCAATCAGCTCATTCATATTGCTGTTGGCCTGATGCAGCCACAAACGACGTAATTCTTCGGGATGTCGACCAAGGTCACTCAGATGCTGGCTGATTTGCTCCGATACCATCGGACAAACCTCTTTAAATACCTTGCGCCCTTCCTGCATGAACAGTTTGTCGCGCGCACCAACCCCGCTTTCATCACAACGGTTGAGAAATCCGAAATTATTGCGGATGTTGTTGGAAAAACGCGTCTGCAACCGGGTCCCCAGAATCGCCCAAGACTCCTGGCCCAGCACCGGCTGATCAGCCCGTTGTAGCACAACCGCTGTTGCCACGTCACCGAAAATGAAATGACAGTCACGATCACGCCATTCCAGATGAGCGGAACAGATTTCCGGATTCACCATCAACATACGGCGGGCACTACCTGAACGGAGCGTATCGGTTGCCACCTGGATACCAAAAGTGGCCGAAGAACAGGCAACATTCATATCAAAAGCAAACCCCTGAATTCCAAGGACCTGCTGTACTTCAATCGCCATGGCCGGATAGGCACGTTGCATATTGGAGCAGGCCACCACCACACCATCGATATCTTGAGCCGTCACGCCAGCTTGGCTCATGGCCTCAACTGCCGCCTTGACTGCCATTTCCGCCTGAACGGATACCTCATCATCGCTGCGTTCCGGAATATGAGGATAAAGACGATCCGGGTCAATGATGCCGCTCTTGTCGATTACATGCCGCGAACGAATACCCGAAGCTTTCTCGATAAACCCAGCATTCGACATACCCATGGCGCGCAGGTTACCAGCCGCAATAGCCTCGGCATTGCGGACATTATAGCGCCGTGCATACTCATCAAAGGCCACCACCAGCTCTTCGTTGCTGATCTGCTCCTCGGGTGTGAACAAGCCTGTTCCAACAATCCGAACTTCATCCTGCTGCATGCCTACTACCTCCCGCTGCATGACGATGGTCATGCGCTCTTAACATTCAGGGCTCAACCTGCTCGCTCCAGAATCGATCCAGGCGGACCGCTGAAATGGGTTGAGCTGTTTTTAGCTGCTGGGCAAAGAGGAATACCCGGTATTCCTCAAGCATCCAGCGGTACTCCCGCGCCTGCAGATCATCGCGCTGCAACCGTTCACACTCATGCAATACGTTCTGACACAGTGTCATGCGTTGCTGTACATCCCGCATGCCCTGCTGGTCACGCTGCCACTGCCCGCCGGCACGATCGATACGCCAGAGCATGGCCTTTAGATAACGTGGATAATGCTGCCAGTGAACATGCCCCGCATCCCAAAGCCAGTCCTCTCCCAGCAACCCCTGCAATTGCACGTCCATATCCTGACGCATAGGTGCCAGTACAGGATCAAGCGCTGCGAGACGCTGCCTTACCTGTCGGGACAAATCAGCAATCTGCAGCAGAACCTCATAGCCTGTACCAAGACGCTCCGACAATCCTGTCCGAACCCTGGTCAAGCCGACCTGAAATTCCTCAGAATCGTAGGGCAACCGATCCTGCCAGCTTGCCAAGTGTTCTACTATAGCCAGAACCCAGCCATCTGCCAATGCCTCTGGAGCCCCCAACTGGGCCAGTCCCGACAGGCCCGATGGTTTACGAATCTTCTGCAGGTATGTTCGGCTTAGATCCTGGGTAGCCAGCACCAGCAGACGTGCACACCCTCGCCGATGCATCTGCAGTGCCGCCCGTGGTCTTGGCTGCTCAACCCACTCCACAGCCTGCCCATGATCCAGCAACGCTCCATACAAACGCTGCCGTTTTAGTCCTTCGCCACGCTCAATAACCGACTGAACAGCATGCGCGGGCCAACGGGTCAGCAGACCAGCCTGGCCGGTTGAACGATTTGGTGTCGAGAGGGGAGTATCCCGTGTCAGCAGTCCCTGCACCGCAGCATCAAGCTGATTACGGTCACGGCTCTCCACCAGCACCCGCCCCTCGGTATCGACCACCCGAATCAGCATCAGTGCGTGCTGAGGTATGGACGTGTAATCAAAATCGGACGGGGCGATGCGTGTACCCCGTTCCAGTTCGATGGCCCGGCACAATCCACTTAAAAGCGGCTCATTTCGGGGTGGATTCAGACGCTCGACCAAATCTGGCAGCGGTACCAACTGCCGCCGGATCGGCTTGGGCAGATGCCGTAACAGCAGACTGATCTTTTCCTGCCGTAAACCAGGAACCAAATGCTCTAGATCTTGCCAGGGCAAGCTGTGGTATTGCCCCAAGGGACAGATCAAGGTAACACCATCGCGTGGGTCTCCCGGCGCAAAGACATAACTCAGGGCAAAACTGCCGGCATCACAAGGCCATTCATCGGGAAACTCCTCCTCAACACCACCTGTAAGGCGGGACTGAACATCATCCCGCTGCATCTTAAGCAGATCAGGTTCCTGTCGTACCTTGCGACGATACCACGCTTGCAGACCAACTAAATCAACTACATCGGCCGGAATCCGTTCTTCATAAAAGCCAATGAGCTCATCTTCATCAACCACCCAGTCGCGCCTTCGGGTTTTTTCCTCAAGATCGTGCACATCGTGCAGCAACTGGCGATTATGATGAAAAAAAGACATGTTCGTGTCGCAATTGCCACGCACCAGTCCTTCCAGAAGCAGCAGTCGACGAGCCTCTACCGCATCCTGGCCAGCCAGTGGCATGGAGCGCCCGGCATGCAAGACCAGTCCGAACAAGGAGACCTGTTCAAACACCATCGCTCTGCCCTGTCGACGTTCCCAGTGCGGATCCCGATAGCTCCTTTTGAGCAGATGGGCAGCCTGTCGCTCAATCCAGTCTGGTTCGACCCGAAGCACCATGCGCAGATAAAGCTTCTCTGTCTCAACCCACTCCAGGGCCAGAACCCACTCAACGGGCTTTCTTGCCAGTTGGGAACCCGGATGCAGCCATGCCTTCTGGCCTCGTGCTCCAAGGTAATGCCGTTGCTCCTGACGCTTGGCTACCTGGGTCGGAAAGCCGCTCAGCAGGGCACGTGCGATGGACTCATATGAAGACTCTTCCGTTGAGGATAACCACTTACGGTGTTCACATTCAACCAGCAACTGACGATGCATTTCACGCCATTCAAGCAGACGTGACCAGGAAAGAAAATGCTGCCGGGCAAACTGCCGACGCTGCCGTTCCGACCAGTTCGGCCAATGCTGTTGCATGTGCTGCCAAAGACGAAGGAAGAAATGCACATCCGCCCCTTCCTCATTGAACAGTGCATGGCGCTGGTCAGCCAATGCCGCCTGTTCGGCGGGACGCTCACGTGGATCCTGAACAGCCAAGGCAGCAACCACCACTAAGGCTTCGCGCAGGCATCCCAGCTGCCGGGCACTGAGCAGCACCTTGGCCAACTGCGGGTCAATCGGCCAGCACGCAAGTTCACGGCCAACTTCATTAAGGTTGCGTGCCGAAGTGATTGCTTCCAATTCTTCAAGAAGGCGGTAGCCATCCTTGATACTGCGTTCATCAGGCACATCCAGCCAGGGAAAATTCTCAACCGTACCAAGGTCAAGATCCAGCATATGGAGAATCACCGCAGCAAGGTGCGTCCGCATGATTTCTGGATCAGTAAATTCAGGACGTTGCTGAAAATCCTCCTCACTGTAAAGACGCAGACACAGTCCGGGAGCGGTACGACCCGCTCTACCCTTTCGCTGTTCTGCGGAAGCCTGAGAGATTGGCTCAATCGGCAAACGCTGTACCTTGTTGCGGTAGGAGTAGCGACTGATGCGAGCCTTGCCGGCATCGATGACATAGCGTATGCCCGGCACAGTCACCGATGTTTCAGCAACATTAGTCGCCAGAACAATACGGCGCTGTACATGAGGCGCAAAGACTTTCTGCTGTTCCTGCATGGAAAGCCGAGCATACAGTGGCAATATTTCAAAATTTGGCCAGATTCCGCGCAGATATGCATGCACATCCCGCAGTTCCCGTTCCGTACTCAGAAATACCAGCACATCACCCTGACCCCAGGCACGCCGGCGTTCCTCCTGAAGACAGCGCTCAATCGCCTGTCGTACCTGAACATCCAGACCTTCTTCAGGTTCCTCCGAGTCAGGTTCCCGAAGCAAAGGACGGTCCAGTTCTCCACTGCGACCAGCAGGAAGATAGATCGTATCAACCGGATAGGCGCGCCCTTCAACCTGGATCACCGGAGCCTGACCAAAATAGGCAGCAATCCGCTCAATCTGCAAAGTTGCCGAGGTCACCACAATATGCAGATCAGGGCGTCGCTGCCGCAACAACTGCAGGGCACCCAGCAAAAAATCAATGTTCAGGCTACGCTCATGGGCTTCATCAATCAGGATTGTATCGTAAGCACTCAACCAGCGATCCTGACGTAACTCGGCAAGCAGAAGACCATCAGTCATCACTTTAATGTAATTCTGCTCGGAAGTCTGATCCTGAAAACGCATGCTGCAACCGACCAAAGTCCCCAAAGGACTTTGCAACTCTTCCGCAATACGTAAAGCCACATTACGGGCAGCCAGCCGTCGCGGCTGCGTATGACCGATTAGTCCTCGCCGCCCACGACCCGCCTCCAGACACATTTTGGGCAACTGGGTCGTCTTGCCAGAACCCGTTTCACCGGCAACAATCAGGACCGGCTCAGTCGACAACAAACGAACCAGTTCGGCACGCTGCCGACTGACGGGAAGATCGGGATAGATAAGCTCGGGACAGTGGTCATGACGGTCTTGCACCCAGGCGACGGACTGATCCCACGCCTGTTGCAATGCCCCAAGGACCTTCTCATCTTCAGGATGACGCCGCCAGCGCTGCCAGAGCCCTTGCAAACGCCCGGCATCACGGCTGCGCGCTGCTGCAAGCAGACAGCGCGTCCACGCCTCATGCTGAACCGGAAGTGAAGTTTTACTGGTCACGCAGTTCCCGTCGCAGAATCTTACCCACCGGCGATTTGGGCAGAGCATCCCGGAAAATGATGCTGCGCGGCACCTTATAGCCGGTCAGATTGTTGCGACAGTGATTCATGACATCTTCAGCAGTCAGATTGGAATTGCGACGCACCACAAACAGCTTGACCGCCTCACCGGACTTGGGATCAGGAACACCAACGGCTGCCGACTCCAGAACACCCGGCAGATTACCCACCACATCCTCAATCTCGTTCGGATAAACATTGAAGCCGGATACCAGAATCATGTCCTTCTTGCGATCAACAATACGGATGTAACCATCCGGATCAATCACGCCAATATCGCCCGTATGCAGCCAACCATCAGCATCAATAACTTCCGCTGTCGCTTCCGGACGCTGCCAATATCCTTTCATAACCTGAGGACCACGCACACAAAGCTCACCAGCTTCGCCAAGTGTTGTCTCCTGTCCCTCATCACTGACCGTTTTCACTTCAGTATTGGCTACAGGCAAACCAATACTACCGATTCGAATCGCATCAAGGGGATTCATGGTCACCACAGGTGAAGTTTCCGTCATGCCAAAACCTTCACAGACTCGACATCCGGTCACTTCTTCCCATTCCTCGGCAGCCCGATGCGTCAACGCCATCCCGCCCGCCACGGTCAGCTTCAAACCGGAAAAATCCAGTTTACGAAACTCCGGACTGTTCAATAGGGCCACAAACAGCGTATTCAGACCTGCAAAGGCCGTAAACCGATTCGCTGCCAACTCCTTGACAAAGCCCTGCATATCGCGCGGATTAGTAATCAGCAGCGTATGGCAGCCGATCTCCATCATACCCAGACAACAGACTGTAAAGGCAAAGATATGATAAAGTGGCAACGGAGCCACCATGGTCTCACGCCCTTCTTCAAAATGACTGAGCTGACCCTGCATCTGCATCAGATTGGCTACCAGGTTGGCATGAGTCAACATTGCTCCCTTTGCCACACCGGTTGTACCTCCAGTGTACTGCAATATGGCAATATCATCGCATGCAGCCACATGGGGCCGGTAAGACAGGCGACGCCCTTCCTGAAGCACCTGCACAAGATCATGGGCTTCAGGGATAATGTAGGAAGGTACCATCTTCTTGACATAGCGTACCGCCAGATTCACTAAGGTACGGCGTGGCCAGTGCAGCGCATCACCCAGTTGGGTGATGAATACATGATGGATTCCAGTCTGCGGCAATACTTTTTCCACCAGCGAACCAACATTGGCGAAAGTAACCAAGGCACGGGCCCCAGAATCATTGAACTGGTGCACCATTTCCCGTTCGGTATAGAGCGGATTGGTATTGACCACAATCAGACCAGCACGCATTGCTCCAAAGACGATGATCGGATATTGCAGGATATTGGGCATCTGCACCGCAATCCGGTCTCCTGGCTTCAGATCCGTGTGATGCTGGATCCAAGCAGCAAATGCACGAGACTCCCGCTCAAGATCAGCATAAGTCAGGGTATGTCCCATGTTCGTATAGGCAGGCCGATCCTCATAGGCTTTGCAGGACCGGTCAAAAAGCTCCAGGACACTCTGGTATTTTCGTGTGTCCATCTCAAACGGTATGCCTGAGGGATACTTGTCGCGCCAAAACTCACGTTCCATCAATAATGCTCCTTAATGTCCACATCACTCATCCAAGCGTAGACTTTTCCTGAAAATCTACACACCCTCATCCATCAGCAATTTTTCTCCCAGCAGCCACTGCCTGATCATCTGTTCAGGGCGACGGCCATCACGCACCTGTAGATAGGCAGTGTCCTCAGCGGCCGGTTGCAAGCAACAGGTCAGGGTACGCAACCGGTCCTGCTGCAGGATATGCAGGCTCACGTTTTGACCGGGCTGGCATCGGCGTACCAGCAGATCAAGCATCGCATCGCTGGCCCGACGCCCGTCAACAGCAACCAGCTGGTCGCCCACATTGGCTCCTGCCTGTTCGAGCGGGCCGCCATACAGAACCTGGGTCAACTGGATCAGCCCTTCGCGCAGTTGCCACTGACCACCAAACGTCACCTGAGGCGCCTGTCCGTTTGCCGGTTTGGTGCCTCCTATGTCCTGACGCTGTTCACGCACCCGCCGCCCCAGATCGACCCCTTGTTCCAGCAGCAGCCGCTGCAAAGGCAAAGACTCACGACCAAACAGCAAAGGTTCGATAAAACCGGCAATTTCCCGATGGGTCAACGCCCTTAACCTGTTAAGCAGATCCTCGTAGGTAATTGCCTCCTCACCCCGAAGATAATCCTGCCACAGCGCTAGCATCAGGGCATCCAGACTGGAGCGGTTACGCTTGATCTGCTGACGCATATACAGATCCAGACAGAGTGCCAACAAAGAACCGTGCACATAATAGCTGGTCTGCACATTGATCGAGTTTTCATCAGGTCGATAATACTTGGTCCAAGCATCAAAACTGGCATCGGCCAAGGACTGACGGGCTGAACCAGGCTGCCGCCAATAGCGGGTAATCTGCTGCCCCAACAACCTGAGGTAATGCTCAATACTGATCAGGCCGGCGCGCAACAGAAAAAGATCGTCATAGTATGAGGTTACACCCTCAAAAAACCACAACAGGGTCGTATGGACTTCGCGTTCAAGATCGAGTGGGACAAAATCCTTGGGACGGATGCGCTTAACATTCCAAGCATGAAAATACTCATGGCTAAACAGACCAAGCAGTTGGGTGTAGGCATCCCCAGGCTCTTGCGGCTCCCAAGGCTGAGGCAAGGCAGCCCGTTCAATCACCAGACTGGATGATTGGGCATGCTCAAGCCCTCCATAACCCTGATCAACTACATTTAGCAGGAACAGGTAGGCAGGAAAAGGAGCTTTACTCTCGAAAAATCTGATCTGACAGGCACACAACCTAGAAAGATCAGCCAGAAGACGCTGATCATCCCATTCATGGGCACCACGCACGGCAACGCGATGTGGCACCCCTTCCGCAGTAAATTTATATATTTGCTGCTCAGCAATTTCACAAGGATAATCAATCAGGTCAGCGTAGTCCCTAAACTCATAATCTCCAAAGCCCTGAGCATCAACATCAACTGCTGGCATCGCTGTTGCCACCTGTACCCCCGCCCATTCTTGCTCAGGTCGGGTCAGGGTTAGGCCCTGAGGCATATGTTCTTGTCCTTCAACCGCTAGGAATATCGCAGCACCATTGAAATAAGCATGTGTGGTGTCAACATGAGCACCCCGCACCGATGTATCCTGGGCATAAACCTGATAGATCACTTGCAGTGGACCAAGGGTTGGCGCACAACGCCAACGGTTCTTCCCTATCTTCTCGACATACCAGGGAAGTCCGTCTACTTTTGCTTCAATATGCACCACATGACGGGCAAAATCACGAATCATGTAGCTTCCGGGTATCCAATTCGGCAACCACAGGTTCTGACCCCGCAGATCAGGCTTGGCGATGTGCAGACAAACCTCCACAATATGCCGACTGAGCTGAGCAAAACGCAGGTCATACTGAATATCGTGCATCATCAGGACATGTGCTACCGTTTTAAGGATTGAAGTTAATCCGTGAAGCATAATTGATTTTTATTGATCTGACTATCAGGACATCCCATGGATCGACAAGAACATCGCATTGCCACCGGCGACTCACACACCATCCCCGTGTTTCAGTGGCACCATGACACGGCCCATGCGGTCATCCACATTATGCACGGCATGTCCGAACATGCGCTGTGCTACGAAGATGTTGCCCAAAACCTACACCAGGCTGGCTATGCCGTTGTCGCCCACGACCATCGCTGTCATGGCCACTCCTGCCCTCCCGACCGACTGGGTAAGGCCAGCGATCAGGACAGTTTTCGTGCCATCTGTGATGACGTTCTTCGGGTCAACCAAAGCATTCATGCTTGGTACGCCAACAAACCCGTCTACCTGCTCGGACACAGTATGGGCAGTTTTATTGCCCAGATCTTTGCCCAGAGCCACTCTGAACAGATTGACGCCCTTCTGCTTGAAGGCACCAATTACGCACCCTCTTGGTATCTGGCTCTGGCAGGACTGATCGCCCGTTTTGAATGCTGGCGACAGGGTCCGGATGAACACAGCCTTCTGCTCAAGTCACTCAGCTTTGGTCAGTTTAATCGCGCCTTCCGACCCGTTCGCACCGAATTTGACTGGCTGTCACGTGACAACGCATTTGTTGACGGCTATATTGCTGACCCCTTGTGCAGCAACCCAGTCAGCAATCTTTACTGGCAGCAGATGCTTGAGGCCATGGTACTCATGTCCAAACACAGCAGTTTTGCCCGCATTCGTCAGAACTTGCCGGTTTATTTGTTTGCTGGCAGCAAGGATCCGGTCGGGGGCTTTGGCAAGAATGTACGCAAGTTGGGTGCACTGCTCGAACACACTGGCCTGCAACATGTCATCACTCGCATTTACCCGGATGCCCGTCATGACATTCTGCACGAGACGAACCGTCAGGAAGTTAAGGCAGATCTGCTTGCATGGCTGCAAAGCCTGCCTAAGCAGGTATAGGTATGCCCTTTACCCAAAGTTGACTCTTCTTCGATCTTACCTGATGCCTGCCGCTTGCGCAGGCTCCTCAACCCGTTTGGGTCATAGGAAAGAGCGGGGGAGATTATCAAACACTAGGTAGCACGCCCCGCAACTTCCAACTCATCCTTGCAATGAACCGTCCTCTTCAATTCATAACGATGCGACAACTCGTGATACAATGAGGGGCTTAATCCGCGCGAGACGATTGACGCCAGCATGGTCACCGCAACCAAGCTGATCACCAATTGATGGCCATCAATCATTTCCATGACAATGATGGTCGAAGTAATGGGAGACTGGGTCACTGCTGCCAGGAATCCGGCCATGCACAAAGCATAGATTGTTAACTGAGCATCGGCATTGCCCAACAGCCCCTGAAGGTCTTGGCCAATGCCTGCCCCCACTGCCAGCGAGGGTGCAAAAATTCCACCCGGCACTCCACTATGAAACGATAACACTGTTGCCAGCCATTTAACAGGTGCATAGTACCAAGCAACGTCAGGCCCTCCCATCAACATCGTACGGGTTACATCGTATCCCGATCCACTGGCATGCCCTTGCGTCAACAGGCACAACAGGCTCATGCCCAGACCCATGATTGCAGCAAACCAGACAGGATGCTCCCGCCGCAGCCGATGCAGTTGCGTAAACGTGTGTCCCTTCCACAGAAGGCTGACTGAAAATAGCCCTCCGGCAATCCCCGTAACGATTGCACAGACAAAAACAGGCACAACCAAAGAAATCGACAAAGGATGTACGACTAAATGACCAAAATAGAGATAATCACCTTGAAAGGATATGGATACCATCCCAGCAATCACAATAGCCGTTAGTAGTACTGCATGGGTACGCTGCTCAAAACGTCGCGCCAGTTCTTCAATCGCAAAAATTATTCCGGCTAAAGGGGTATTAAATGCTGCAGCAATGCCAGCTGCACCTCCGGCCAAAAGTAATTCATTGGCAGAAACCCGACTTCGGACTGGGAGCACATGCTCACTTGCCAGCATCATACTTGCACTGACCTGAACACAGGGGCCTTCACGTCCGGTTGAAAAACCACATAGCATCGCCAAAGCCCCAAGCATGATCTTAGCAAAGGCAACTCGAAGCGACAGAACCTCATATGGCTTTTCCCCATGATGTTCACTCAAACAAGCGATGACTTGAGGAATTCCACTTCCTTCACACCCGGGAAAATAGCGCCGCGACAGAAAAACAATCAGCATGCCTCCAATTGGAGGCAATAAAAGCGAGTAAAGAAAATAATGCTCCTGAATCCAAGCCAACCGCCCAAGGGCCGCATCTGTCAAACGAACAAACCCGACGATCACCAGAGCAGACAAAGCTGCACCTCCCCAGACCACCAGGCGTTCTTGCCACATTTCTGGGCGATGCAGACGGTACCAACGGGATACATACTGCAAGTTATACCAGGGTTTTTCCATGGAGCGGTTTTTTTAACCTGTAATCCAAAATGCGAATCAATATGCGACCGACAACTAAACTTCAATTGAAAGCAAAAACAATTACTATAAAAATTCTTTCACGATCTCATCAGTATACATAATGCCTTGCTACACGGGACGTCAGTTTGCACATTAATTCATACGAGAGGGTTCCACTAGCCTGAGCCACTTCATCAATGGCAATCTGTCCACCCCAGAGTTCAACATCTTCCCCCGGTTGAATCGAGGCATCCTGACCAATATCGACCGCAAGCATATCCATGGACACCCGGCCAGCAAGCCGGAACCGTCTTCCAGCAATTGCAACTGGCGTATCCGGACCAGCCGTACGTGGGTAGCCATCGCCATAACCAGCACCGACAACTGCAATCATTTGATCGCTCTGCGCTACCCAAAGGCCACCATAACCAACCGGGTCTCCTTTCTGTATCTTCTGAACAGCCACAACACGCGCCTTAAAACTCATCACCGGACGAAGACCCAACTCCGACGCGCTGCGTCCCACCAGCGGAGAGGCTCCGTAAAGCATCAGCCCGGGGCGCACCCATGCACCGCCAACCTCAGGCCATCCGATAATGGCCGCACTGTTACAGATCGAACAACTGGACTCCTCGACTTCCAGCATCGTCCCCAATTTCTTAAAGAGATCAACCTGCTGCAGACAAGCAATATCACCCGGTTGATCCGCGGTCGCCAAATGGGTCATCAGACAGATTTTGCGCACATGCGGCAAGGCCCGCAGAGCTTCATAAACCCCGATTACCTGTTCGGGCTGAAATCCCAAACGGTGCATGCCGGTATTGACCTTCAACCAGACATCAAAGGAACGACCGGCACTTGCCTGTTGCAACCATTCCAGTTGGCAGGACTGATGCACCACAAGATCCAGACCCAGACGTCGCGCCTGTTCCAGTTCCGGTCGGGAAAAGAGCCCCTCCATCAGAACAATAGGCTGATGCACTCCACCTTCACGCAACATCATCGCCTCATCGAGACAGGCAACTCCGAGGGCATCAACCTGATCACGCAAATGCCGGGCCACCGCGACCAGACCATGACCATAGGCATCTGCCTTGACCATCGCCAGAACCGGCTGACCGGGACGATAACGACGTACCTGGCTGAGGTTATGCAACAGTGCAGACATATCCAGACGGCATTCAACCCGGCGCATGGGTATTACTCCTCATCGTAGGGCTGATAATCCTGGGAAAGGTTGTTAAACCGGCTGAACTGCCCCTCAAAGCTGAGGCGTGTGGTACCAATCGGACCATTACGCTGCTTGACGATAATGATTTCAGCAATGCCTTTTTCCTTAGAATCTTCCTTGTTGTACACTTCGTCCCGATAGATGCACATAATCAGATCGGCATCCTGCTCAATCGCTCCCGACTCGCGCAAATCCGACATGACAGGTCGCTTGTTCGGTCGGCTTTCCACCGCACGTGACAACTGCGAGAGCGCCATAACCGGACAGTTCATTTCCTTGGCCAGCGCTTTCAACGACCGCGAAATCTCGGAAATTTCATTAACGCGATTATTGGTGGCTTCAGGTACACGCATCAACTGCAGATAATCGATCATGATCATCCCCAGAGGACGTCCCAGTTCTTTAGCCAGATGACGGGCTCGCGTCCGCACTTCAATCGGGGTTAGGGCTGCCGAGTCATCAATATAAAGAGGCTTGTCCTGAACAAGATTAAAGGCCGAACTCAATCGGGCCCAGTCCTCTTCACTCAGATTATTACCCGTACGCAGACGGGTCTGATCGATATGACCCAGCGAGGCCAACATACGCATGATCAGCTGTTCTGCCGGCATTTCCATAGAAAAAACCAAAATGGGCAGCCCACTTTCCAGCATGGCATTTTCAACCAGATTCATAGCAAAAGTGGTTTTACCCATGGAAGGACGCGCCGCAACGATAATCAGTTCACCACGCTGCAAGCCCGCGGTTTGCTCATCGAGATCCCGGAATCCCGTGCTAAGACCGGTCAGTGACGATTGGTTACGAATCAGTTCATTGATTCGACTGACTGTTTTCTTTAGCAGATCACGAATGTACTGCGGCCCACCTTCCTGCATTTGGCTTTCGGCAATCTGAAAGATTTTCTTTTCAGCCTGATCAAGCAGTTCATCACTGTTACGACCATCCGGATGAAAGGCGCTCTCGGCAATCTCGTTTGCCGCACGGGCCAAGCGACGCCGCACCGAACGTTCACGAACGATTTCACCATAAGTACGGGCATGTGCCGCCGATGGAGTATTGGCAATCAGTTCCCCGATATAGGCCAACCCTCCAGCATCCTCAAGACGACCCTGAGCCCCGAGGACGTCTGAAAGAGTGATCGCATCGCAAGCCTGGCCTTTACCCAGCAGTTCACTGATCGCCGCATAAAGCAAACGGTGCTCGCGGCGGTAAAAATCCTCAGGGCGGAGAAGAACCTCAAGATGTGACCAGCTATCAGGGTTTAGCAGGACACTACCAATAACCGCCTGCTCGGCTTCCAGCGAATGCGGCGGAACGGTAATCTGAGTTAGATCAGCGTTGGACATGAAAAGGGATTCTGTGTGCCGGAGGGGTCTATTTTAATCCGACCGGCACACAAAAGACAGCATTACTCAGGAATAATGGTCAAACGAACCGAGGCATGAACATCAGCGTGCAACTGCACATCAACCAAATATTCGCCGGTAGAACGTAGCGAACCGTTGGGCATACGTACTTCAGCCTTGTCAAGCGCCACACCGGCACGACTCACCGCATCGGCCACATCACGGGTTCCCACCGAGCCAAACAGCTTGCCTTCGTCACCCGCCTTCACAGCCATGGTTACCGACAAAGCCTGCAACTGCTCGGCACGCGCCTGCGCCTTACCCAAAACTTCTGCGGCCTGGCGCTCAAGTTCAGCACGACGGGCTTCAAACGAAGCAAGATTGGCGGCAGTTGCTGGAACAGCCTTACCCTTGGGGATCAGAAAATTACGGCCATAACCAGCACGAACCTGAACACGGCTACCCAGTGAACCCAATTTTTTAACAGTTTCCAGAAGAATGACTTCCATTACACACCTCTCACTTGTGCCAGGGTTTTACTGGTGGTTGTCGGTATAAGGAAGCAACGCCAGAAAGCGTGCCTGCTTGATTGCCAGCGACAACTGACGCTGGTAGCGGGCCTTGGTACCGGTGATCCGACTTGGCACAATCTTGCCATTTTCAGTAACGTACTGCTTCAGTGTTTCAAGATCTTTATAGTCAATATATTTGACTTCTTCAGCCGTGAAACGGCAAAACTTGCGACGACGATAGAAACGGGACATTTCTTTATCTCCTGACAGAATGGTAGGTCGTGCTTAATCTTCGCTGTCTTCAGCAACACCCGACTCGGAATCTGCACCTTCAGTACGCGCCTTACGACTGCGCTTTTCCTCGGCACTCTTGGCCATGGGTGATTCTTCGGTAATAGCTTCATCACGGCGAATGACAAGGTTACGCAACACAGCATCGTTGTAGCGGAAAGCATCTTCCAGTGCCTGAACGGTCTGCTGGTCCGATTCAACATTCATCAGCACATAGTGCGCCTTATGCATCTTGTTGATCGGATAAGCCAACTGACGACGCCCCCAGTCTTCCAGTCGATGCACCGTACCACCAGATTCCTTAATCATACCGGTGTAGCGCTCGACCATGGCCGGCACCTGCTCGCTCTGATCAGGATGGACAAGAAAAACGATCTCGTAATGTCTCATGGATTTAATCTCCTTTCGGATTAGCAGTCATGTCTTTTCATACCACACATGACAAGGAGTGGCGGACACTAAGTGTCCTCCCCAGAAAGGGGTCGCGTATTATATCCGGAACACCCATTAAGCTCAAGCAGGAATTCAACGAGCAGGCAAGAGGGGAAAGCATCTCAACGCTGCCCCCTGCACCAAGTCAACAATTGCGGAATGGAACAAAGTTACAGGCTATTTGTAGTAAGCCTGATCGCGCACGGTATGATCGGTTGTATCGGTCACACGTTTAAGCTCGGGAATACGCTCAATTAACGTTGCCTGCACTCCATCGCGCAACGTCATATCAACTGCCGAACAACCTTGACAACCACCTCCAAAACGTAGCAAAGCCGTCAAGCCATGCTGGTCGTCCTCAAACACCTCAACCAGACTGACATTACCACCATGAGATGCCAGACCAGGATTAATCTCGGCATAAAGCACATGGTTGATCCGTTCTTCAATAGATGCGCCTTCACTCAAATTGGGAACTTTCGACCTAGGGGCCCGAAAAGTCAACTGCCCACCCATCCGATCCTTGTTGTAGTCAACAACCGCATCTTCGAGATAAGGCACACTGTGCCCTTCAATAAAAGCCAAAAAATCAGGATACTCTACCCGAACATCATCAGCCTGATGTTCACCAGCCGCACAATAGGCCATACAACATTCAGCCCGCGGCGTACCAGGATGCTCCACAAAGATACGCACCGCCATACCGGGCTCATTCTGTTTGGCAAGCAACTCCTGCAGATACTGGCGAGCTGATTCAGTAATCGTCATGTTGGGCTGAGTCTGGTCAACCATACTTCCTCCGAAAAGCCAGAGCAATTTACTCAAGTATATCGCTTCAGCAAAGCGAAGTTCAATATTATTCTGCAGGACACGTCCATGAAAAAAGACGAAACCCCTTAAGAATTCCATTGAAGCAAATAACCCGCACCAAATCCGCATGGATTCCCATGGCTAAAGGCAACAGTATTGCGGTAATGGGCAGGTCTAGCCTATCGAGCCCGGCTGCATTATAATGCCTCGCCAGTTTCTAGCACGGAATCCATTCATGAAAACCGCTCAGGAAGTACGCGCCGGTAATGTTATCATGGTCGGTGAAAACCCCATGATCGTTCTCAAGGCCGAATATAACAAATCAGGACGCAATTCCGCCGTGGTCAAGATGAAGATGAAGAATCTTCTTAGTGCCCAGGGCCAGGAAACCGTTTACAAGGCTGACGAAAAATTTGAGCAGGTCATTCTGGAACATGTCGAAGTGACCTACTCCTATTTTGCTGATCCGCTCTATGTGTTCGTGGACAGCGACTTCAATCAGTACGAAGTTGAAAAGGAAAACATCGGTGAAGGCTTCCACTTCATTGAGGATGGCATGACTGAAACACTTGAAGTCGTCCTCTATGAAGGCAAAGCCATCGCTGTCGAGTTTCCGGTTACCGTAGTGCGCGAAGTTGCCTACACTGAACCTGCCGCCAAGGGCGACACATCAGGCAAGGTCACCAAGCAGGCCCGTCTTGCTAATGGCTACGAACTGCAGGTTGCCGCTTTTATCGAGATCGGTGAAAAAATCGAAATTGATACACGTACCGGCGAGTTCAAGGGCCGGGCCAAGGGCTGAACCCTGAGCATGTCATTGCCGACCGACATCCAGAACGAAAGCGTATGGGTTTTTCCTATGCGCTATCCACTCAAGGTAATCGGTGAGTCCTGCCACCCCATGCACAGCATTGTGGCAGAACTGATACAGGAGGTGATTGAGGACTTCGATGCAACCACCCTTGTATCCCGCGCATCAGCCGGTGGGCGATATGTATCGCTAACCGCTGAGTTCACCTTCCAGAACAAAGAACAGGTCAACCGTCTGTATGCAGGACTGGCAGCCTGCCCCTACATCCGACTCGTCCTCTGATGAACCTGGAAATTCTCGACCGTGGCATTGAGCCCTATCAGGTCTCCTGGGAGGCCATGCGCCAGCAAACCGACCAACGCACCCCTGTAAGCCCTGATGCCCTCTGGATCGTCGAGCATCCCGCTGTATTTACCTTGGGACAAGCCGGCAAAGAAGAACACCTCCTGAACCCCGCGACCAAAATACCTGTCATCCGCTCCGATCGTGGCGGCCAGATTACCTTTCATGGGCCCGGCCAGATTGTCTGCTATTTGCTCCTTGACCTTCGTCGCCGCAACATGCATGTCCGTGCATTAGTGGATCTTGCCGAACAAGCCATCATCCAGACCCTGAAAACTCTGGATATTGAGGCATCAACCCAACCCAAAGCCCCCGGGGTTTATGTCGACGGACGTAAGATTGCCTCGCTGGGTTTCCGGATCCGACGCGGTTGCAGTTACCACGGCTTGGCACTGAATGTTGCGATGGATCTTGACCCCTTTTATGCAATCAATCCGTGCGGCTACAAGGGATTGATCATGACCGACGTCGAACGTGAGCTGAAGCAGAAAACAGATGACACAACAGCATTGATGAACTATTGTCGCAGATCACTGCTGCAATCCATTACAGAATTGTTGGCTGCCCGTTGAAAACAGACAATCTTGACCCAGAATATTCATTACCATGAGGATCCTTGCATGAGTGCTTCACTGGAACCCGGAAACAAACAACGCGGTGCCGATAAAGTTGCCCGCATCCCGGTCAAGGTCATCCCAACGGAAAAATTACCCCGCAAACCCGACTGGATACGGGTCAAAGTTGGCAACCCCGGCGAAATCGAACGAATTCGCTCCATCCTGCGCGCCCAGAAGCTGCATACGGTCTGCGAAGAGGCAGCCTGTCCCAACCTTCCGGAGTGTTTTGGCCATGGTACAGCCACCTTCATGATTCTGGGAGACGTCTGCACCCGACGCTGCCCCTTCTGCGACGTCGCTCATGGTCGCCCCATGCCAATGGACCCAGAAGAACCAGTCCGTCTTGCTGAAACCGTTCAGTCTCTTGGCCTGCGCTATGTCGTCATTACCTCGGTTGACCGGGACGACCTCATGGACGGTGGTGCTAGTCAGTTTAGCGCCTGCATCCAGGCAATTCGCCAGACCCAGCCAAACACCCTTATCGAAGTTCTGGTCCCTGATTTCCGGGGACGAATGAATGAAGCACTGGTCAGCATGGAACATGCCCTGCCGGATGTTTTCAACCACAATCTGGAGACTGTGCCCCGCCTCTATCGAGCCGTTCGCCCGGGCTCCGACTATGCCTTTTCGCTAAACCTGCTGCAGGAATTCAAGAAACGCCATCCTGGCATTCCGACCAAATGCGGGATCATGGTCGGTCTTGGTGAAACCGAGGAGGAAGTCTATCAAACCCTGCAAGACATGCGCGCCCATGAAATTGATCTGGTGACCATTGGTCAGTACCTGCAACCTTCCAGACAGCACTTGCCCGTTGACCGCTTCGTCCACCCGGAAGAGTTTCAACGTTATAGTGATTACGGCCAGAAACTGGGATTCAGTCACATCGCCTCAGGCGCCATGGTTCGTTCCTCGTACCATGCCGATGCCCAGTTTAAAGCACAGAAATCGCTATGAAGACATCAACCACGGGTGCAGGATGATGACCGCTCTTGGAACAGAGCATGCGTCAGCAACCTTGCCCAAAAAGCCAGTCACCCGTGGTGTAGTTCCGTACAAAAGTGCACACTCTTACTCTGAATCGAACTGATTCCAGCAATGCCCGATATTGCCTCAGCCAAAAACGCGTCTGCAGTGCTGAAGAAAGCACCATCCTCAGCTTGAATGAGCAGATGCCGCATCGCTCAGGATCGGCTGAGAATACTGCGAAAGTCAGCATCATCCTTCTGCAGCGCCGCCGGCAGTGACTCAAGCAAAGCTGCCCGTACACGCATTTTTGTGGCCACGTAGGCACGGCGATCCAGTTTTGCCAAAATTGCCGCCGCTTCTTCAGCGACCTCGGCCAGTTGCTCCGCCTCAACCACACGATCGATAAAGCCACCCTCCTGTGCTGCCTCAGGCTGAAAAATTTCGGCCTGCATCATAGCGCGCTGAAAAACAGTCGGCAGCAACCGCGCACGACACAATTCGACCGCAGTGTAGGGAACAGGCAAACCGATCGCAACCTCATTGGCACCGTACTTGAATGCACCTTTAACCCCAATACGGACATCTGCTGCCATAACCAGGAATATCCCCATCGCCAGGGCATGCCCTGGTGAGGTCACCAGTACGGGCAAAGGCAAACCAGCCAGACGAGCCGACAGAGCAAAGCCCCCGTTGAGCATCCGCATGGCGGCATCACCACCGCCACGCAGCGTCGGAAGATCGAAACCAGCTGAGAATACCCCCTGCCTCCCGGTCAGCAGGACAACCGCCTGATCCTGTTCCGCCTGATCCAAAGCTTGACCAAGTGCCTTGATCATAGTTTCCGACATCACATTGGCCTTGCCATCATCCAGCGTAATTCGGGCAACGCCATTTTCAAGGTTATAACTGATTATTGGGGCATTCATCACGGTTCTCCAGAACGGGCCAAAGGAACTATTCTGTGCGATCCCGAGGGTAATTGCAAAGGATGTCATTGGGCCTTACAACACGACGTACAGCAATCTGGGAAGCCGGCATAGTGTTCTATACTGTCCAACTGCAGCATGGATCATCAATTGTGCCCTGAACACTTGTCCGCGCATTCCCCTTGCTAGGCGAGTTCCGAACCAGTCTTGCGCCAGCAGGGGGTCAAGCGGACGGTTTTGGGTTTGGCTTGGCTTTTGCCGCTGATTTTCTTGCGTGCTCTGCTGTACCCTGTGCATCCACGTAGGCGCGAACCG
>JAJZHM010000114.1 GCA_021804485.1 Pseudomonadota bacterium
GCAGAACCGTATCGTTCAGGAACTGATGCGCCGAATCCTCAGGTGTAGAAGAAACAGCCGCCAAAATCGCCCGTGGTGGTTCATCATCACGCACAATACAGGTCGGGCCTGGTAACTGGCGCAGCAACTTTTTCCAGGCCGAATGGGATGGCGCACTCTCCCGGCTTATGAAAATAAGATCGGCCTTAATCCGCTCCACTTCATGGCGAACCCCCTGATCCCAGCGGTGTACGACCGCCGCATGACGATCAACCGATTGGTGTTCTTCGGACAAAAAGTCATTCAACCATTGTTCGGCTTGCATTTCAGCGGTATGTTCGACGCTTGCGAGCAACCCCGGACCAAGATGCAAACCAGCCGGAGGTAACGCATCAGTCGGCAGGAAAACTGATAAACGAGCGCCTGTTTTCTCGGCCCAGCGCCGGGCTGCCCGAAAAGCCACAGAACTGGAATGGCGCTGATCCAGCACAGCAAGGATGTGTTGCATCGTCTGCATCTCCTGGTGTTAAAGGGACAATATACTGCAAGAGTCCGAGTATTGCCCTCAAGAAAGCACCTATAATTGACTTATATCAAAGTATTCCACAAGCACTGGATTTTAGAATAGAGACATACGACTTTATCTGCCGTTTGGAGCTTGCGCCCCATGAATACGAAAAGCTTGCCCAAGTGGCTTAGCGGAGAGGCGGTAACCGCACCCCGGTACACCTCATATCCGCCTTCGCCGCATTTTTCAGAGCAATTCAGCGAAGCCGATTATCGCCAGGCGGCTGAGCGTAGCAATGCCCAGAATGACCCCCTGTCACTTTACGTGCACATTCCTTTCTGTCATTCCCTCTGTTATTACTGCGCCTGCAACAAGATTGTGACCAAGGATCGGCAGGCTGCCCGAACCTATCTGGATTATCTGCTGAAAGAAATCCTGCTGGTAGCCCCTCTGTTTGACCGAAAGAGGCCCGTCACCCAACTACACCTTGGCGGTGGAACACCGACCTACTTCAGCGATGCCGAGATGACTGAACTCATGTTCTATCTGGCTCGCCATTTTCACTTCAGTCGTGATCCGGATATCGAATTCTCCATTGAGATTGATCCGCGCACCGTTGATGAGGCGGGTATTGCTCTGCTAAGAGGACTGGGCTTCAATCGCATCAGCCTGGGTGTTCAGGATTTTGATCTGGAAGTGCAAAAGGCCGTTCACCGCATTCAGACCATCGAAAAAACAGCATCGGTGGTCGATGCTGCCCGCCGTTATGGATTCAACTCGGTGAGCATGGATTTGATCTACGGATTGCCGCTGCAAACGGCAGAACGCTTTGACCGGACCTTGGATCATGTACTGGCGATGAAGCCGGATCGACTGTCCATTTTTCATTATGCACACCTACCAGACCGGTTTTTTCCCCAGAACCGAATCAAGGTCGAGGATCTTCCCAGCAAAGAAGAAAAAGAACGCCTTCTCGCCCTTACACTCGATCGGCTGGCCAAGGCCGGCTATCAGGAAATCGGCATGGATCACTTCGCCCGCGTTGGTGATGGTCTGCACACCGCACAGCAGCAAGGGCAATTACGACGCAATTTTCAAGGCTACTCGACACAGAAATCCACCGATCTGATCGGTCTCGGCGTATCCAGCATCAGCCAGATCAACAACACCTACGCCCAGAACGTCAAAGTACTCACCCGTTATTATGCAGACCTCGACAAGGGCGTCATGCCCATCGAACGTGGTTTAACACTTAGTCAGGATGACCTGATCCGCAGAACCGTTATCATGGACCTGCTTTGCCATTTACAACTGGACATCAAGTCACTGGAATCCCAGTATAAGATCGATTTCAGATCGTACTTCTCCACTGAGTTGCAGGAACTCTTTCAGCTTCCTTCCAGTTGGCTCACCCTGACAGAGCACACCCTGACACTGCATGCCGACGCCAAGAACTATGTCCGATTCATCTGTCGCATGTTTGATCGCTACTGGAAGGATCACCCCCAGCACAACCACCGCTATTCACAAGTCATTTAACCCCCCCACTGCAGCACGACATTCCGCCTCATAGAACTGTCGTGCTGCAGTCTTTTTATCAGTACATGAATTGCACACCGACACGTACTGAAACATTTGTCCAACCTTCACCAAATGAGTTAGAATAGTTCGTGAATATTTATTTACCGTGGCTGCGGTCAGGAATAAAATATGACGGATTCAAGCAATTCTACCGTACTGTTTCGCCATCAGAACGTGAACCACTGTGCAGAATGCTCCTTGAATCCAATATGCCTGCCGGTCGCCATTGATCCTGAAGAGCTTGATCGGCTTGACGCCATTATCCAACGTTCGCGACCGCTGCATCGAGGCGACCACCTTTATTGGGAAGAAACACCTTTTGAAGCAATTTATGCAGTCAAGGCGGGTGCGCTTAAAGCCTACACCACGACGGACTCGGGTGAAGAGCAGGTAACCGGGTTCTATCTTGCTGGTGAAGTGGTCGGCATGGATGGCATTCACACCGAACAGCATATGAGTTCTGCGGTCGCTCTTGAAACCACGTCAGTATGCGAAATTCCATTTGACCGACTGCAGGAACTTACCCAGAACATTCCCGGTCTGCAAAATCACTTTTTCAAACTTATGAGCCGTGAAATTCAGGCTGATCAGCAACTGATGCTGCTGTTGAGCAAGAAAACGGCTGAGTCGCGTATTGCCTCCATGCTGCTTAGTCTCGCCGAGCGCTACAAGCGCCGTCGGCTATCGGATCAACGCTTCCGACTACCCATGTCACGATCCGACATCGGCAACTACCTCGGTCTGGCGGTAGAAACCGTCAGCCGTATCTTTACCCGATTCCAGAATCAGAACATTCTGAGCGTAGAAGGCAAAGAAGTGACCATTCTTGACCGGGACAGCCTGTGCAAGATCTCCGTCGGACAGGATGAGCCCTCCTGCAAGCCTGCACGAACCGGCTAATACGCTCAATTCGGTATTTTCCTCTGCTTCTGCATTGACATCGTGTAAAAATCCCTCAAAATATACTTTTTGTGAGGATGTTACCGTTGAGCACTTCTCAAGTTTCCGTTTCTGTCGGCTTGATCATGGGTTCGCAATCCGATTGGGCCACCATGCAGCATTGTGCTGAAACCTTGAGAAAGCTTGAGGTAACCTTCAAGGCCGAGATTGTATCTGCACACCGGACACCCGACCGACTGGCTGAATATGCCCGATCCGCAAAATCCAGGGGCCTGAAGATCATTATCGCCGGTGCCGGGGGAGCAGCCCATCTTCCGGGTATGTGTGCCGCATGGACCTCTTTACCTGTTCTGGGTGTACCCATTGAATCGGCCGTTCTGAAAGGTCAGGACTCCCTGCTGTCGATTGTACAAATGCCCGCTGGCGTTCCAGTAGGAACTCTGGCCATTGGCAAAGCCGGAGCCATTAATGCCGCTCTGCTTGCTGCCTCAATTCTCTGTCTGGAGAATTCGGCTCTTGGCGAACGTTTGGCTCAATTCAGAGCTGAGCAAACCCAGAGTGTGCTTGATCACCCTTACCCCGATCTGTGAGGTAACCCGTGTTTGATCTTGGAATCTTCGGAGGAGGACAACTCGGCCGGATGCTGGCATCCGCAGCTCTGCCGCTGGGTATTCGCTGCTGCTTTTGGGATCCTCTTGGCGCTCAGGCACCGGCCTCGGCTTTGGGTCCTGTTTTTACCGACCTTGAAGCCTTTGTTCATGCAGCAGGACGTTATACCTACGAATTCGAAAACATTGACCCTGCACTGGTTCAGTCTGCGGCCAAATCCAGCCCGGTGTATCCCGGTATCACGGCCCTGGAAATAACCCGACATCGCATTCAGGAAAAAAACACCTTTGAAAGCCTTGGCATTCCAACCGCATCCTGGAAACCCGTACAAACACTCAGTGACCTTGAAAACGCCATAGCTGTTCTGGGTTTGCCTCTGGTCCTGAAAACCGTCACTTCCGGATACGATGGCAAAGGCCAGTTTGTCCTTCGCGACAAGGCAGACTTGAATCGGGCCTGGGATACCCTGGGGACGCACCAGCCTCTCATCGCCGAACGCTGGATCAGCTTTCGCCGGGAGTTATCGCTGATTTCCGTACGTGATCGTCAAGGGAACTCTGCCTTCTATCCTCTGGTTGAAAATACCCACCATCAGGGAATTCTGAGTTTCACCCGCGCCCCTGCACCCAACCTGCAGGCAGATCTGCAGCGCCAGGCACAGGCTTATCTGAATGCCTTGCTGATCCACATGGACTATGTCGGAGTACTGACACTGGAAATGTTTGATACCGGCGAACATCTTCTCGCCAATGAAATGGCCCCACGTGTGCACAACAGCGGACACTGGTCCATTGAGGGTGCCCACTGTTCACAGTTTGAAAACCACATACGCGCCGTCATGGACCTGCCGCTGGGTTCTACCGAGTGCCGGGGAACCAGTCTGATGGTCAATCTGGTCGGAGAACTGCCAACCCTCAAGGCATCGGTCCTGGCGTTAAAACATGCCCACCTGCATCTTTATGACAAGCAGGCACGGCCCGGACGAAAGTTGGGACACATCACCTTCCAGTCTGATCATGCACGCGATTTCGAGGCAGAAGCGCTGCTGCTGAAAGACTTGCTGCCCAACCCAATGGCCTTCAATCCGGGCGCATGACACGCACCCGCTGACCGTTGAGTACCGCCACACCGCTTAGTGGATCAACATGCCCCGGGTCGAGAAGATCGTTCAGACTCACTCCGGCATGTTGCGCGGCCACGGCTAATCGGGCACCTGCACGGTGGTGTCCGTAGCCGTGCGGCATACTCACCACCCCCGGCATTATTTCAGTTGTATATTCAAGAGGCAGTGACACCGTCCCCTGTGATGAAGCCACCTTGACCATCGCTCCTTCTGTAAATCCGCCTCGCGCCGCATCATCCGGATGCATCATCAAGGTACAACGTTCAGGCCCTTTCACCAGTCGATGGCTGTTGTGCATCCAGGAATTGTTACTGCGCATATGCCGCCTGCCGATGACCATGAATTCGTTTTGTGGAGCACCTTGAGGAATTTCAAGCCGGGCCATAGCATCCTGATAGAGCGAAGGCGTCAGCTCAATGGCTCCTGAGCGGGTATGCAGGCGTTCTGGTAAAGCCGGACGCAGCGGACCCAGATCAAGACCATGAGGAGCAGCCCTCAATCGATCCATACTCAGACCCATGGACTGATCCGACAGCAGACTGGTATGCTGCAGAGTTTTCCGAATCGCCGGAAATTTCCCGGACCACAGCTTCACCAGTTCCCGATCCAGAACATGCTGCTTCAACGCACGCAGACCTGGATAAGATGAACCATAAGGACCCATGCGCAGAAGGATATCAAGGACACCTTCGACCCCGAGGCGCTCAAGAACAGCCGTCATGCTCCGCATCCGGATTCGATCCAGCCAGTCGGACTCGACCGCCAGTTCCTTCATGATTCCAAGTATGATTTCAAAGTCATGGCGATGATCAGGCGATTTCTCCCACAATGCCGGACTGTAACGCACGACATTGCGTACCGCCAGCATGTTAAAAATCAGATCAAAGTGGCCATGCTCTAAAGGTCCACTGGGCGGGAGAATGACATGTGCATGTCGTGTAGTCTCATTAATATAGCAATCGATCGACACCATGAATTCAAGTGATCCCAAAGCCTGATCCAGCCGTTCGCCACCGGGAACCGACAAAACCGGGTTTCCGGCATGCGTCATTAAGGCTCTGATCTGCCCATCGCCGTGGGTCAATATTTCATCAGCCAGAGTCACTGAGGGAAATTCACCGCCAAATTCTGGCAACTGGCGAACACGGGAACGAAACCGGTCAAACCCTCCGGGTTCAAGGCCAAGCCCAACCAGATCAATGGCGGGGTGGCTAAACATAGCACCACCCTCACGATCCAGATTACCGGTCACCACATTCAGCACTTGGATCAGCCACAGCGTCAGTCCCCCATGCTCCTGGGTACAGGCACCGACCCGACCATAGGCCACAGCAGCACGAGCATGACTGAAGTCGTAGGCCAGCTTGCGAATCTGCTCCACCGACAGCCCAGTAACCGTACTAACGACTTCAGGTGTAAAGCGCGCAACAACCTGCCTGACTTCATCCCAGCCACGCACAAGGGCCAGCAACCGGCCCGGCCGATCCCAACCATTCACAAAAATAGTCTGGAGTATTGCTGCCAGCAAATAGACATCGGTCCCGGGACGGATGAAAAGATGCCTATCAGCCTGATGAGCTGTTTCTGTCAGGCGTGGATCAACGACGACACAGACTCCACCGCGTTGCCGCAGCGCCCGAATACGCCCCATGATATCTCCGGCAGACATCAGACTACCGTTGGAAGCTGCCGGGTTGCCTCCAATACACAGAAAATAATCAGTCCGGTCAATGTCCGGCACTGGCAGAAGCATCTGGTGGCCAAACATCTTCAGCGAAGCAAGCATGGCAGGTAATTGATCCACGGATGTCGCAGAAAAACGTTGCCGCGCACCCAAAGCATGAATCAGCGGACCGACCAGCAACATCGCACCCACATGATGAACCGTAGGATTTCCGGCATAAAACCCCAGTGCTTTACCGCCGTGACGACGGCGCACCGCCTGCCAGCCTTTGGCAACCAAACTGAATGCCTCTCGCCATGTAATCGGTTCCCAGCGATCCCCTACACGTTTTACCGGAGTTCGTAGCCGGTCCGGATCATCCTGGATATCCTTGAGTGCCACTGCCTTAGGACAAAGGTGGCCTCGTGAGAAGGGATCCTGACGATCACCCTTGATGCTCTGGATTTCGCCACCCTCATGACGGATGACAACGCCACACATGGCTTCACACAAATGGCAAACACGGTAATGTTCGTCCATGATTTTCCTCCGTCCGGCATTCATGGATTGCTGAGGTTCCGATCATCCCACCATTTGCAGCAATGCTCAACCAATCTCTGCGAGAATCCCCTCGCTTAAACCCTGGTCTTTATACACACTTGACTCCTGAGCGATAACATTCGATACTGAGCGCATGAACGTATGTGGCCAAGTTTTCGATACAGCGCTTCTTGGGAAGATTCAGGAGTGCATTGCATCCTCTCCGGACATTACCCGACGGGAGGTATCGATGCGCGTGTGTTCCTGGCTGAACTGGCGCAGTAGTAAAGGCAACTGGCAGGAGGGGGGTTGCCGTAAGGCATTGGCCATTCTGATCCGCAAGGGATTGATCACTTGGCCTAAAGCGTGTGTCCGCGTACCTTCGCGCCGAGACCCGCCCCTATTGCTGAATGAAGATCCGGTATGCTGCACCTTGGAGGAACTTGGTGTGGTGGAACTGGTTCGGATTGATGATGCGCGTTCTGCACAGGCCAAGCACTGGCGAAGCCTGATGCATACCCATCATTATCTGGGCGATCGCCCGATGTGTGGTGCGCA
>JAJZHM010000115.1 GCA_021804485.1 Pseudomonadota bacterium
CAACCGCTTCAGGCAGCAAAAGCCCCGCTATGGCAAGACCGGCAAACAGATCCGCCCGCCAGGTTGCAGGCATACGGCTCAAGGTTCACTACTCCAGCAAGTCATGCCCCAAGTACGGGGGGGGGGGCGATTAAATCTTATTCGAAGCACCGCTACAGTCTAGCCAATTCTGTCCGGGCGTCTGCACGATTATGCTGTATTTCGTGAACTCACCGAAACCAACACTAAGGAACCCACAAATCCAACAATACTTAACACAATAATAACGCGGTTGTTTTTACAACACACTAAAATTCTCTTCATCAGTATTCCCATGCTTTCACTTGAATTCATATCCCCAGACATCATGATTGAATACACCGAGCCTAACATGCCATCTTTTGGAACCCAACTGGCATGAAGCTCAGGCACCAGCACGATCCATGATGATGCACCTGGGGAAATGAAATGAAGACTGCAATGTATTCAAAAAATGAACCGCAGAACGAATTAACGCTGATCGCTGAGCCCTACGCGCACAAGAGCGCATCAACCCCTATACAGCGAACTATTCATGAACCTTACAACAAAATATGTCGTCAAATTGATCGTTATGCCTTCGAACTTCGCAAAGGTCATTATCGTAAATTAGCCCAATGTCGGGACGTTCTGACGGAATATGCCTTCGACCAGTTTCCGCGGGAAGAGCAACTGATGCTTCACTACAGCTATAACCGCAAATGGACACAGTCACATATCAGCGATCATCGGGCTTTCTGGGGGCTGCTGGATCAGCTTTGCCACTCCACCCTTAATGCATCGGAAACTCTGGACGTCCTAAAACATTGGCTCATCCATCATCATGACAGTCATGACAAACTGTTCATTGCCTCATTCCATCAACCTTCTTGCAAAATCATCCAGACCTCGATGTCTCCTGACGTCGCAGCCTGATTGCTCAAGACACTGATCTGGCCTGACCAAGGACCAGTTCAGTGTCTGCATGAATCGATCCCTCGTATTGGGTCATACAAATACATTCCTATTCCGGTACGTAGCCTTGATATCTGGACGAACTGATGGATATCCCTCTACACTGCATGGCGAAATATCACTGCAGGAATGATCCATGTCCCGCTTGCCTCGTAACCTTAATATTCCGGAAATCGATCTTTTTCTGGCTGCCTGCCAACGACGGCAGATACCTGCCCGTTCGACACTGGTCAAAGCAGGGGAGTCTTCAGACTGCCTTTATTTTGTCATTTCAGGCACTCTTGCGGTCGTTATTGAAGATGATGATGGCAGGGATCTGATTCTGGCCTATCTGAATCCGGGCGACTTTTTTGGTGAAATGGGACTTTTTGAGGACAAACCCATACGCTCAGCCTGGATTCGTAGCCGCACACCTTGTGAGATTGCTGAAATCAGTTACAGTCGATTCCGCGAACTGGCGCGCCAGCATGCTGGACTTCTGTTCGCCCTGTCTGCCCAGATGGCAGGACGGTTAAGGGCCACCAGCCGCAAGGTCGGCGATCTGGCATTTCTGGATGTCACCGGACGTATTGCCCGCACGCTGCTTGATCTTTGCAAACAGCCGGATGCCATGACGCATCCAGATGGCATGCAAATCAAGGTGACCCGACAGGATCTTGGCCGCATGGTGGGCTGTTCCCGGGAAATGGCTGGCCGCGTCCTCAAGACCCTTGAAGAGCAGGGTCTTATTCTGGCGCACGGTAAAACCATCGTCGTCTATGGGACCCGCTGAATCAGTTGCGACAAAGCCTTTCCCGGATCCGGCTGTCGCATCAGGGACTCACCGACCAGAAAGGCATGCACGCCGTGCGCTTGCATCAGAACCACATCGTCAGGACGTCGTATGCCACTTTCAGTCACCAGCAGGCAATTCTGTGGCACCTGCTGACGAAGGGCGAGCGTGACATTCAGGCTGACATCAAAAGTATGCAGATTGCGGTTGTTGATCCCCAGCAGGTCCGGATTGATCCTTAGCGCTGATTCCAGTTCACGGGCATTGTGTACTTCAACCAGAACGTCCAGACCCAGTTCAACCGCTTCAGCATGATACTCGCCAAGCTGTTCCAGACTTAGTGCCGCCACAATCAACAGGATGGCGTCGGCACCGATTCCTCTTGTCTCGGCAATCTGGTAGCGATCCACCACAAAATCCTTGCGCAGTGCAGGCAGCGTACAGGCTGCACGTGCCTGCTGAAGATAGAGGTCCGCACCCTGAAAAAAGGCTTCTTCGGTCAGAACGGAAAGACAGGCCGCTCCTGCCTGTTCATAAGCGACTGCAATGGCAACCGGATCAAAAGGATCCCGAATTAACCCTTGCGAGGGCGATGCCTTCTTGATTTCGGCGATAACCGCGGCTTCGCCCCGACTCGTCTTTTTTTGCAATGCCGCCCGAAAACCACGCGCCGGAGGCATGGCAGCAAGCTCATCCATCCAGGAAGACAACGAGCGCTGTCGGGATCGGGCCTGAACGCGTTCTTTCTTGTCGGCCAGAATCTGCTGCAGAATCGTGCTCATGACTGCTCCCCACCACAGGCACGGCTAAATGCCACCAGATCCTGTAATTTTTCCAGTGCCTGACCACTGGACTGAACATCTTGGGCTAGATGCACCCCCTGCTTCCAGGTTCGGGTTATACCGCTGACGTACAAGGCTGCCCCGGCATTAAGTGCCACAATTTCAGAAAGTGGTCCGGCATCGGCACGCAACGACAGACGCAGCTTATCGAGGGACTCCGATACCGATTGAACTTCTAGGGCAGATCGATCGCTGGTGTGCAGACCAAAATCCTCAGGTTGAACCGCATATTCAGACAGATGACCATTTTTCAGCTCGACAATTCGTGTCGGTGCACTGATGCTTACTTCATCCATCCCGTCTTCGGAATGCACCACCAGTACCGAGCGTGAACCCAAGCGGTGCAAAACCTCAGCAACCGGGACCTGCCAGCGTGCCGCATAAACACCCAGCACCTGATAAGGCGCATCCGCTGGATTGGTCAAGGGCCCGAGCAGATTGAACAGGGTCCGGATACCCAGTTCACGACGTGGCTCAACCGCAAATCGTGTCGCACTGTGATGCCGGGGTGCAAACAGAAAACCCACGCCGACATTACGAATGCAGTTGGCAACCTGCTCCGCACTCAAATTTAGCGCAACACCCGCAGCTTCCAGAACATCAGCACTTCCTGAACGACTGGATATGGCCCTATTACCATGTTTTGCCACGGTACCACCGGCTGCTGCGACCACAAAGGCAGCCGCTGTCGATATGTTAAAGGTTTTGGAGCCGTCCCCACCCGTACCACAGGTGTCAACAACATGGGGCAAATTCGGCAATGCAACTGGGATGGCCAGCGAACGCATCACCCGCACCGCACCAGCAATCTCGTCGACCGTTTCCCCCTTGACCGCCAGCCCCATCAGCAAGGCACCAATCTGGGCAGGGGTGGCCTCACCATTCATGATCTGACGCATCAGTTGCATCATTTCTTCTTCGCTAAGATGTTCATGTTCGGCAATTTTGCGAAAGGCCATCGAGAAATCAATCATGATGCCGATGACCTCTGCAGAAAATTAGCCAGTAACTGATGACCTTGTTCGGTCACCACCGATTCCGGATGAAATTGCACACCTTCCACATCAAGTTCCCGATGACGAACCGCCATGATCTCATCGTCACTGCCATCATCCTTGCGGGTCCAGGCCGTAACCTCCAGAACATCAGGAAGCGTTGCCCGTTCAATGACCAGCGAGTGATAGCGTGCCACCTTAAGGGGATTGTTCAGGCCGCTGAAGACCCCAGTACCAACATGATAAACAGGAGAAATTTTTCCATGCATAACAGTATGGGCACGAACCACCTTTCCGCCAAAAGCCTGCCCAATCGCCTGATGCCCGAGACAGACACCCAGAACCGGCACCCTGCCGGCAAAATGGCGGATGGCATCCAGTGAGATACCCGCTTCATTGGGCGAACAAGGGCCAGGAGAGATAACCAAGTGTGTTGGATTCAGTTGATCCAAGGTTTGAAGATCAACTTCGTCATTGCGAAAGACCCTGACTTCCGCACCAAGCTCTCCAAAATACTGGACAAGATTGTAAGTAAACGAATCGTAGTTATCGATGATCATCAGCATCGGAACCCCCTCCCTCTGCAGCCATGGCCAGATCCACCGCCCGGAACAGGGCCCTTGCTTTGTTGCGCGTCTCCATCCACTCAAGGTCAGGACGGGAATCGGCCACGACACCAGCGCCTGCCTGAACATGGATGTGTCCATCCTTGATGACAGCGGTCCGGATGGTGATGGCCAGATCCATCGCCCCCTGGAAACTAAGATACCCAAGCGCCCCGCCATAGACACCGCGTTTAACGGGCTCAAGTTCATCGATGATTTCCATGGCACGAACCTTGGGCGCTCCGGAAAGAGTACCTGCTGGCAGGGTCGCACGCAGGACATCCATCAACCGGGTCCCTTGGCGCAACTGCCCCTCAACATTTGAGACAATATGCATGACATGCGAATATCGTTCGACAGCCATGGTCTCGGTTACCCGGACGGAACCAACCTCGCTGATACGACCAACATCATTGCGACCGAGATCGATCAGCATCAGATGCTCGGCAATTTCTTTGGGATCAGCCAGCAATTCCTGTTCAAGGGCAAGATCCTCCTCGCGTGTCCCCCCGCGAGGACGTGTTCCAGCCAAAGGCCGTACAGTAACCCGGCCATCTTCATCAACACGGGTCAGAATTTCCGGGGAAGAACCGACCACCTCAAAATTGCCACAGTGCATGTAGTACAGATAGGGCGACGGATTCAGGTGGCGTAAAGCCCGATAGACTGAAAAGGCCGAACAACTCAAGGGTGCCACCATGCGCTGTGACAGAACAACCTGCATCACATCTCCAGCCAAAATATAGTCCCGGATGGTGGATACCGCCTGGTGAAAGCGCTCTTCACCCATCAGTGAGCTGAAATGATCTTCCGAGCGGGTCCGTGTCCGGGCAGGACGAACTTCTGTAGGAGATGATGGTGCAACCAGCTGAGACTGAATGTGATCCAGACGCGCATGGCCTTCTTCCCATGCCTCTTGCTGCTCCGGATCGACGTGGGTCACCAGATGCAGTGTCCCGCGCAGATTATCAAACACAACAACATCTTCAGCCAACATCAGAAAAATATCCGGGGTAGCCAATGGATCTGTTGCTGTTGCATGCATCAGCTTTTTTTCAACATAGCGCACGCAATCATAACCAAAATAACCCACCAGACCACCGCAGAATCGTGGCATGTCCGCAAGCAAAGGTACTTTGAACTGCCCCATCCAAGACTCAACAAAGGCAAGTGGATCTTCAAGGCGATGCTGATCCACAATCTGACCTGATTGTTCTATGCGCCCCCAGTGTCCATAAACCTTCAGTACGGTACGGGCAGGAAGACCAATGATGCTGTAGCGACCCCAGTTCTCGCCTCCTTGAACCGACTCAAACAGAAACGAATAGGGCTTGTTTGCAAGTTTTAGAAAAATACTGAGGGCCGTATCGGTATCGACCAGTACCGGCCTGATGAGCGGAACACGGTTGTACCCTTCGCGGGCATAAGAAGCCAGTTGATCACGATTCATGTGTATCCCCTTGATCGGAAAAAATTAGCACCAACGACTGAGTCAAGCCAGAACGTCACGCCATCGTTGCATCGTCAGGAGGTACAGGGCCATGTTCAACCTTATATCGTCTATGGATTTGATTTCCGAAGAAACTATAACAGTTCCGAGATCGAGTTGACAATCCAGTCCGGAGAACATTCCTCTAAAGGTTCACCGTGATTATAGCCCCAGCCAAGAACGATACAACGAACTCCAGCGGCTCGTGCAGCCAGCACATCATTACGGGAGTCCCCGATCATGACGGATTGGGCTGGCTCGACAGCAAAATGCTGCAGGGCGTGCCATATGGCGCGAGGATGTGGTTTTTTCTCCTCGAAGGAGTCTCCGGCAAGTATCAGGGCAAATTTCCGGGCAAGCCCGATCGATTCAAGCAGAGGCAGGGTAAAACGCATGGGCTTGTTGGTAATACAGATCAGTGGACACCAGCGAGCAAAAAGATCGAGTGCCTGATCAACACCGGGGTAAAGTGTCGAATGAACATGAACATGAGCGGCATAAGCATCGGCAAACAGACGGCCTGCCTCACGTCGCAATTCTGGCACATCGGACATGACCCGATCCAGCAGAACTTCAGCGCCCCGCCCTACCAGCATGCGTACCCGATCTATTCCAAGCGGTGCAAGATCAAGCTGCAGACGCATCTGGTCAACAGCTGCGGCGACATCAGCCACCGAATCCACCAGCGTACCATCCAGATCAAACATCATCAGTTGCGGTTTTTCTCCCAGCCAGCGCAGCAGAGGCGCTCCATCCTCCTGCATCACACCGACTCCCGAGTGGATAAAGCCTGTCTGAGATCCTGTACGGCTGCCGCATAATCCGGTTGGGCGAAAATTGCCGAACCTGCCACAAACACCTCTGCACCCGCATGTGCCAAGGCTGCAATATTGGATGGACCTACACCGCCATCAACAGCCACAGTGACTGATGCATTGCGATCCTGAAGCCACTGTCGTGCAGAACGCACTTTTTCCAGCATCTCGGGAATGAAGCTCTGACCTCCAAAGCCAGGGTTGACACTCATGATCAAAATAAAATCCAGACGATGCAAGACCCACTCCAGCGTCTCAAGTGATGTGGCAGGATTGAGAGCCAGTCCCGCCTTGCAACCGGCATCGCGGATTTTTTGCAGGGAACGATCAACATGCTGCGAAGCCTCTGGATGAAAGCTGATCCAGTTGGCTCCTGCACGGGCAAAATCATCGATCAGGGCATCAACCGGAGAGACCATCAGATGCACATCAATGGGTGCCTCGATCCCATACGATCTTAACGCCTTGCAGATCATTGGACCAAAGGTCAGATTGGGCACATAATGCTGATCCATGACATCAAAATGAATGACATCAGCACCTGCATGCAAGACCGCCTCAACCTCTTCCCCAAGACGGGCCAGATCTGCGGACAGTATGGATGGCGCCAGAATGAAACGAGGTTCACTGAACAAAGCCATGAGCATGTATCCTAAGCAAAGACAAGGCTACTTTAGCAGAATATCCATCCTTCGCGCAGGGCTCCTTGTCCTGGCGTTCTGCCAGAGCGGAGAAGCAGCCCCCCCAATCCAGCCCAAGTCCTCCCCTCCCGAAACGCCTAT
>JAJZHM010000116.1 GCA_021804485.1 Pseudomonadota bacterium
CCAACCGGAAGCGGTGTGCGCCCCGATGTGGTTAGGTGGGCGAGGCGGATATAACAAATTTCTGCGCCATTATGCACCCGCATGCTGGCATCCGCAGTCAGGCCCATGCGATCAAGCCATTCAATACGGGGCGCAATGACACAACTGATCAACTGGGGGCAACGCTGACGCATCCGTTCCGCCAGCGCTTGATAGAGCAACGGAGCTCGGTCCTCATCACCGATGCGGTCTCCATAGGGTGGGTTGGTTACCAGAATCCCAGGTTCATGCAGAACATCAAGTTCGGACAGGGGGCGTACTTGCAAATCCACCCAGTCGGAATAACCAGCGGCTACAACATTGCTTCGTGTTGCCCGCAGAGCATCGGCCGAGGCATCACGTCCGAGGATGCGACAGCCCTCAGGAGCCTTGGCGATACGACGAGACTGTGCTTCTGCGAGCAGTTGGGACCATATGGCTGGTTGATGCCCCTTCCAGGCCAGGAAGCCCCAGTGGTGACGCTGCAAGCCAGGGGCGTGATCAGCAAGCATCATCAGGGCTTCAAGCAGAACCGTACCGGAACCACACAGAGGATCCAGCAAAGTCATGGCAGCCTTGCCAGGCCAACCGGCACGCATCAGCATTGCAGCAGCCAGAGTCTCCTTAATTGGGGCATCACCAATATGGGTGCGTAGGTAGCGTCGATGCAGGCTTTCTACCGAAAGATCGAGATAGAGCGTTGTCTGCTCCTTGCCAACATGGACCAACAAGGGAACATCAGGCTGTTCCGTGGAGACATTGGGACGATCGCCGGTGCGATCACGCCAGAAATCGACATAACCATCCTTGATCCTTAAAGCCGTTAACTGCTGAGGCCAGTCCAGCGCGGGTTCTACCCGGGCTCGGACCGCCAGTGTTGCATCGGCATGAAAATGCTGATCCCAGGGCAGGGTACGTACCCAGCTACTGAGTTGATTGGCAGGCATGGTCTGTGTCTCAAACAAGGGCAGGTAGACACGTGAAGCCAGTCGTGTCCAGAGACAGCAGCGATAAGCTCCCTCAATATCCGTCTCAACCTGTACAAGTTTTTTGTGCTTTACCTGAATAGTATGACCAAATGATTGCAGTTCGTCGGCAAGCAGGGATTCGAGGCCTTCGGCACAAGTGATGGTAAGATTCATTAACGTCCTGAAAAAAAATGAGTTATTCGTAACAACTTAATTCTAATAGCTTGATCTGCTATAAACCAGTTTACATAGAAAAAAAACGTTGAACACAAACCTTAAAATAGTAGTATTCCTATAGGTGAGGTTCCTCTGGCGATTAAGCGAATGATGTTGGCCAGCGTCATTCTAGACTATACAGGTTTGGGGTAGCCGTATGAAGCGACAAAAAAGGGATCGTTCCGAGCATGTGTTTGTCAAAGGCTTTCAGACCGGAGCAGGGGGGCGATCGCTCGATCTGTGTCCTTATCAGGATATGCAATTGAGGCACCGCTGGCTTTCTGGCTGGCGCGAAGGTAGGGCTGCATTCCATCAAGGTTTATCCGGGGTCAGTTTGATTGGATTGGCTCCAGGTAGTATGTCGGTCATGCATCACTAGACTTGATTGGTGGAGCACTGATTGATAGCGGTTAGGGTGAATTCAAGTTTCCCGGGACCAGATGACAGGAGGTTCTTATCGACGTGTTGCATACCATCAATGTTAGATAAATCCGTAAGGCTCCTTGAGCCTAAAAAGGGGACATGAGCCCCGAAGCCCACCTAATAGAGTGGGCTTTTTATTATTGAATATTAAATAATTAGCTGATATTGACCTGAATCAATAATTACCGGCCTGCTGTCTTCTTTTCTTCATATTGAAGTCCTATAATTACGCTGCTGTCTAGGACAAATTCAGATTTTTATCGATAAGAATTCTGTGTTGCATCATCTATTCAAGGGGAGCATGTCATGTTAAACAATATTTTTACCGATTCACTCAAGGAACAGGCCCGTCGGTTTCAGGATCCAGTGCAGCACATGGCCCAAGCCATGGTCAGCAGCCTTGAGCGCGTAACGGAATTTTCGCTCAATACGGCACGCAGTTATGCAGATCTTGGACTCAAGCAGCTGCATGCTCTCACTGAAATCAAGGATGCCGAAAGCCTTTCCTCGTTTCAGTCCTCGCAAGCCAAACTGCTTGGTGAGCTGAACCAGCTCCTGCTCAAGGATGCTGAGCGTCTGACGGAACTTGGTGCCCAGCTGCGTAATGATTTGGTCAATGCAACCAGTACCGTGTTTCAGGCAAGTGAACCTCAGGCTGAAACGAAGAGTACTGAAAAAGCTGCGGCCAAGCCTGCAAAAGCTTAAGGTAATTTTCTCTGGGCTTACCCCGTAAGCCCAGAGCCATCTTCTAATGTTCATCTCTATTGAACAGGGTTTTGCTCATGTCTGAATTCCAAGAATCCAAAGATCTCTTTCAAGCATGGTCACATTTTATGGGGACCTGGTTGCGCAAGGCCCCAGCACAGGGAGAGGACGCTTCATTGCAGTGGGCCCTGTTTAACGATCTTGGAAAAATGTATCAACAAGCCGGTGAACGTCTCTTGCAGGAAGATCCGGGCAAACTTCTCAACCAGCAGATGGATTTCTGGAAACAGCAAATGGCCATCTTCCAGAATACCCTGATGCGTCTGGGGGGCACACCCACCGAGCCGATCGTTGTTCCCGAGAAAGGGGATCGCCGTTTTGATGCGCCGGAATGGGACTCACATCCCTGGTTTGATTACCTGCGTCAGTCCTATCTGCTGCTCAACCGTACCCTGAGCAAGGCAGTGGAGGATATCCCGGGTCTTGATGACAAAACTCAGCAGCGCATCCGGTTTTTTACCCGGCAATGGCTGAGTGCTATGTCCCCAGGCAATTTTCCGATGACGAATCCGGAAGTCCTCAAACTTACTTTTGAATCTGGTGGTGCCAATCTGATCCATGGTTTGCAGCAGTTGGCCGAAGACCTGGAAAACAGTGCGGACAGTCTGAACATCCGTATGACCGACCGCTCTGCCTTTCGGGTCGGTGAAAATATCGCCACCACACCCGGCAGTGTGGTCTACCGGAATGAACTTTTTGAGTTGATCCAGTACACTCCGTCAACCGAAACGGTTTATCAGCGTCCGCTCCTTGTTGTGCCCCCTTGGATCAATAAGTACTATGTGCTGGATCTGAGGCATGATAATTCATTGGTACGCTATGCGCGCGATCAGGGGCATACCGTATTCATCATCTCCTGGGTGAATCCTGGGCGGCAAAGTCGTGATTGGGGTGTGGATTATTTTATGCAGAATGCGCTGTTACAGGCGCTTGCTGAAGTAAGGCGCATCACGGGGGAACCGGATGCCAACGTAGTTGGCTATTGTGCCGGTGGAATTCTGCTCGCCCTGACCTTGGGTGCTTTTGCCGGAGCAGGGGAATCATTGCCTATTCATTCAGCAACTCACCTGGCTACTCTGTTTGATTACCAGGATGCAGGTGATGTAGGGGTCTTTATCGACGAAGTTCTGGTTCATGCCTTAGAACAGGAACTGGATCGACAAGGTGTACTGGACGGGCGAATGCTGGCGGTTACTTTCAGCATGTTGCGTGAAAACGATCTGTACTGGAATTACTACATCCAGAACTACCTCAAAGGTGAGCGGCCAATTCCCTTCGACATGCTTTACTGGAATACCGACAGTACCAATGTGCCGGCTGCGGTTCACAAGTTTTTCCTGCGTCAGCTGTACATCAACAATCGTCTGAAGGAACCCGGTGCCTTGCAAATTCTGCATCGCCCTGTTTTTGTGTCCAAGGTTACGACGCCAGCCTTTGTTGTGGCGACCCGGCAGGATCATATTGCCCGATGGACAGGATGCTATGCAGCCACCCAGCTGTACAAGGGGCCTGTGGAGTTTGTTCTGGGTGAGTCCGGGCATGTTGCCGGAATTCTTAATCCGCCTGGTGGTCGTTATGGACATTTTCATCACTCCTCCTATCCAGCCAGCGCTCAGGAATGGTTTGGACAGGCAGAGTTCAGCAAGGAAAGTTGGTGGTCAGCTTGGGCCAGTTGGATCGAACCGCATGGAGGAAGCCGAGTACCTGCGCGTGCTGTTCAATCCGGCCTTGAGCCAGCACCCGGTCGTTATGTACGGGTCAGTGCGATTCAGGCATTACTGGGTGAACAGGTTTAAAGCAAATCAGGGTTAACGAGAGGGGTACGGCTGATGAATGAGGCGCATGAAGAGTTCCAGGGTATGATGGTCAACCGCACTTATGATGAAATTCAGGTGGGAGAGACAGCAACTTTGGTGCGCACGCTGACACATGCCGATATTGAGGCCTTTGCGGCGGTTTCTGGAGATAATAACCCAGCACATCTTGATCCGGTTTATGCTCAGGGAACACGTTTCAAGACGGTTATCGCCCACGGTATGTGGGGCGGGGCGCTGATCTCGGCTGTGCTTGGAACGCGTTTTCCCGGTCCCGGGACCATATATCTGGGACAAACGCTCAACTTCAGCAGGCCGGTACGTGTTGGCGACACGGTCACGGTTCATGTGACTGCCAAGGAAAAAAAGGAACATAACCGGCAGGTGGTGCTGGATTGCCAGGTGGTGAACCAGAAGGGTGAGACCGTCCTTTCGGGTGAGGCAACCGTCATGGCCCCCGCCGATAAAATCGAGATCAAGGCAACTGCAGCACCGACCATTACCCTGTCCGATCCAGCAGCCCGTCTCAATGAGTTACTGAGCAAGGGTGCTCACCTGCCGCCGGTCCGTACGGCTGTCGTTCATCCTTGTGATCTTGAGTCCATTCAGGGAGCCTTGGAAGCTGCGGAAAGGGGGCTGATCATTCCGGTTTTGGTTGGACCCATCGCACGTATGCGGATGGCCGCAGAACAGGCAGGGCTGAGTCTGGAAGGTGTTGAACTGGTCGATACCGAGCACAGTCATGCATCCGCTGACCGGTCGGTACAACTGGCTGCTACTGGCAAGGTTCAGGCTTTGATGAAGGGGAGTCTGCATACGGATGAACTGTTGCATGCCATACTGTCTGAGCCAACCATGCGTACTGGACGTCGTCTGTCTCATGTTTTCCGCTTTGACATTCCCATGTATCCGAAGCCTTTGCTGATCACCGATGCTGCCATCAATATTCATCCAAACCTGATGGACAAGGTTGATATAGTGCAGAATGCTATTGATTTTGCTCAAGTCCTTGGTGTTTTCCAGCCGAAGGTTGCTATCCTTTCTGCTGTAGAAACCGTCAATCCAGCGATTCCATCCACTCTGGAAGCTGCGGCTTTGTGCAAAATGGCAGACCGAGGTCAGATTACCCATGCACTGCTTGATGGTCCCCTTGCCTTTGATAATGCCATATCTCCGCATGCGGTTGAGGTCAAACATATTAAATCCGCGGTGGCTGGGGATGCCGACATTCTTTTGGTCCCGGATCTGGAAAGTGGCAATATGCTGAGCAAGCAACTTGAGTATCTGGCTGGGGCATCAGGTTCAGGTGTTGTGCTCGGTGCCCGTGTTCCGATTGCCCTGACCAGCCGTTCGGATGGTGCGGAGGTTCGTATGGCTTCTGCTTTGCTGGTTAAACTTCTAGCGGCTGCGCAGCTGCTTTACCCATCGAGACGTTAAGATGGCTATTCTGTCCATTAATGCCGGCTCGTCCAGCATTAAGTTTGCTCTGTATCCTGTTGAAAATGGTAAAGTTGGCTCTGCAACGTGGACTGGAGATGTGCAGGGGTTGCAGCCGGGCGGCAAGCCGGTGATGCGCTCAGGTGATGTTCAGCAGCCGCCGGTCGCAATTGCCCTCAATGCCGATGATGAGTCGGCTTTTTCGGTGGCCCTTGCCCGGATTGATCATGAGGTTCAACTTCGTGGTCGTTCCTTGCAAGCCGTTGCCCACCGGATTGTCCATGGCGGTGCACAATTTGCTCAGTCCATTCGGATTACAGCGCGAATTCTCGAGGAATTAGAGAAATTATCGGCCCTTGCGCCCTTGCATCAGCCACATAATCTTGAAGGTGTACGCAAGTTTGCATCTTATTTTCCTGATATTCCACAGATTGCCTGTTTTGATACCGGATTTCACCAAACGATGTCTGCTGTAGAAAAACGCCTTGCTCTACCGCGTTCGTTGAGTGAACAGGGGATCCGTCGTTATGGTTTTCATGGACTTTCCTATCGCTACGTTATGCAGATGCTGCAAAAATCAACCGACAGGAGTCAGGGTCGGGTCGTTATGGCCCATCTCGGTAATGGCTCCAGCGTCTGTGCTGCTTATCAGGGCGCCAGTGTAGCCACCAGTATGGGCTACTCTGCACTGGATGGACTGATGATGGGGACACGCTGTGGCAGTCTTGATCCCGGGGTCTTGCTTGATTTGCTGCGCCAGGGCTGGTCCCGGACCGATCTGGAGACCTTGCTCTATAAACAGAGCGGATTGCTGGGCGTATCAGGGCTGAGTGCGGATATGCGAACTCTGAGGACTTGTGATCAACCTGAAGCACAACAGGCAATCGATCTTTATACTTATCGTCTGCGTAAGGAAATGGGTGGACTGATTGCTTTGCTGCAAGGCATTGATGTTCTGGCATTCACCGGAGGGATTGGCGAACACGATGCAGTCATCAGATGCGAGGTCGTACAATCCATGCAATGGCTGGGGTGTCATCTTGATCAGGATAAAAACCTTGCTGCCTGTGGACAAAGCATTCAGTCTATACATGCTCAGAACAGTACTGTTGAAATATGGGTCGTACCAACCGACGAAGGGCGCATTGCAGCCCAAGATGCGGTTCGGATCATATCTGCTGCATCAGATCCTCATGAGTAACGGGTTTCGCTGAAGGGATTAGGGAGATTGCGGTATAACTGGGTATTGATTTCATGAAAAGCCGTTTGTGGGTCATAGCGGTCGGCCAAGCCAATATGATGTAAGGTTTCCGACAATTTCCGGTCATGCTCAAAGACATGTTGCTGTGTCCAGATGTTGATGAACGAAAGTGAATCATGGATATTTCGTGACCACAAATCCTGCAGCCATTCAGTAAAACGACAATGCGCACGAACATCAATGCACCGAACTTAAGGGTTAGCATGATTTGTAGGCCATATTTTTGTGTGGTTTGGTGTGTGATTTTTTTCGAGGGTTTGATCGACCTGGTTTATGCTGGTGGGTGTTTTTGGCCAAGTCAGCCA
>JAJZHM010000020.1 GCA_021804485.1 Pseudomonadota bacterium
GATTTGCCTTGGCCAGGTAATGTCCGCCAGTTGGAGAACACATGTCGATGGTTGACGGTGATGGCTTCGGGGCGGGAGGTTATGATTACGGATCTTCCTCCAGAGCTGATGATCCGCCAGGAATCGGATGTAGCAACAGAGGTACCGCCGCAGCACTGGGAGCAGCTGCTGGCCTGTTGGGTACGTCAGGAACTGGAGCGAGGCAGTCGCAATCTGCTTGACGAGGCGATTCCCCGTTTGGAACGGGTCATGATTCTGGAATCATTGGCCCGCACCGGAGGTCGCCGTCGTGATGCTGCCGAACTGCTCGGCTGGGGTCGCAATACCCTGACCCGCAAGATCAAGGAACTGGATCTGCAGATCGAAGGTGATGAGGATTCCTGAGGCCGTTAAGCCAGCAGATAGCCCCCATCGACATTCAGGGCTGCTCCGGTCGTGTAACTGGCGAGATCCGATACCAGATACAGGATGGCCCCAGCAATTTCTTCGGGTTCAGCCATGCGTGCCATGGGGACATGCTTGAGGATTTCATCACGTAAGGCCGGATTATCAGTCAAGGCACTGGCAAAGCGGGTATGGGTCAGGCCAGGCAGCACGGCATTGACCCGAATCCCCATGGGGGCACATTCTTTGGCAAAGGCTTGGGTCATGGAAACAACAGCAGCCTTGCTGACCGAGTAGATTCCTTGCCATGCCCCGGGAATAACGGCATTGACGGAGGCAATATTGACAATACTGCCATGCTGATGTTCGGCCATCCAGCTGGCGGCAGTCTGGGACATCAGGAAGTAGCCACGAATATTGACATCGATGGTTTTCTGGAAGGCTGCGGCATCGGTGGCCAGAACAGGTCCGAAGTAGGGGTTGGTGGCGGCGTTATTGACCAGAATATGAAGCTGATTATGGCGGGCTCGCAGCGATGCAAAAGCCGACTGAATCTGTTCGGGGTCGCCGATATGGCAGGCCAAGGCTTCTGCTGAGCCACCGCTGCCCCGAATTGCGTCGACTACTTCCTGACAGGATGCCGCCTTGCGGCTGGTGAGAATGACATGGGCACCGTGGGCAGCCAGCATACGGGCTATGGCAGCACCGATGCCACGGCTGGCACCACTGATGAGTGCGGTTCGACCTTGCAGGTTGAATGAGGGCAGAGTGGGTTGCGACATGATATTTTCCTTGTGTTAACGGTAGGTTTTCCATCTGTGTTCTGGGCTCTGGTCCAGATGGGGAATGGAGTTAAATTCCATGAGTTGTAATTGGCCGCTGCTGCGGATTCGCAGGCGACTGATGCTGGTGTTCCAGAGGACCCAGTTCAGTTGCAGTATCATGGATGCGCTCAGGCCAAGGGCCTCCTGAACAAGCAGGCTGATAACACCACCTGAGCTGACGACGATCTGTCGTTCGGGACCCTGTTGTACGATTGTGTTCAGCGCCGACAAGACCCTGGAACGGAAAGATGCAAAGGACTCCTGGTAGCAAACATCAGCTTCAGACGTGATCCATGCTTCACAGGCTGCCACAAAGAGTTGTTGAAATGAACGTCCTGGCTGTTCCTGTTTATGCAGCCACTGGCTCAGGCTGGCATGATCAGCGAGTTCGGGGCGATAGACACGGATGATATCTTCATGGTCGAATTCATTGAGCCCAGGGTGTTCATCCAGTTGTACAGATGCCGTTTGGGGCATGCATGCTGCCGCTGTCTGGCGATGCCGCAGCATGGAGCCACGCCACCAGTGGCCATCAACTGCTGTCTGTTGCAGCCATCGACCGAGTGTCCGAGCCTGTTCATGACCAAGAGCCGAGAGTTGATCGTAGTCCTCGGCAGCAAAACTGGCTTGGGCATGACGAATCAACACGATTTCTGTCATGAGTGTTACCCCTGTTCCAGACGGGCCAGACAGCGTACTTCCAGCGCCTGCACCATGGCACCGAACTGGCCATAGAGGGGGTTGGCTGCTTTCCCTTTCAGATAGCGTTCATAGATCTGCTGCACGATGACGGCCAGTCGAAACAGGCCGTAGACCTCGTAGAAAAGAAAACCGGTCTCGGCAAGGCCGGTCTTTTCTGCATAATAAGTGATGACTTCCGCCCGGGACAGCATGCCTGGTAGATGTGTTGGCTGACGACGCATGCTGCGGAACAGTCCCTGGTCATCGGCCTGCACCCAGTAAGCAAGGGAGTTGCCAAGGTCCATCAGGGGATCGCCCACCGTGGCCATTTCCCAGTCAAGGATGCCGATGATCTGCTCCGGATGGCTGGGATCCAGAACCAGATTATCAAACCGATAGTCGTTATGAATCAGTCGGTGCGGCTGGTCTTCAGGCTGGTTGTGCGCAAGCCACGCCATGATCCCGGAAAAATCGGGAACATCATCGGTGCAAGATGCCTGATAGCGTTCCGACCATCCCTGAATCTGGCGCCGGACATAGCCGGGACCCTTATCCAGTTCACCCAGGCCGGCTTCGGCAGGATTAATTCGGTGCAGTTCGATCAGGCGATCCAGCATGCGATGACAAAGTTGACGTGCCGTATCGGGCGACATTTGCATCCCTTGAGGCAGATCCTTGCGCAGGATGATGCCGTGCAGACGCTGCATCAGCAGACATTCCCCCACGTCCTCCAGATCGGCGAGGCCGTAGACCTCAGGGACAGAGGGGAACACGGGTCTGAGGGCGTGCAGGACCAAGGCTTCGCGTTTCATGTCATGAGCCCCTTTGGCCTTGCGGCCGAGCGGCGGTCGACGCAGAATCAGATCCTTTTCGGGGTATCGCAGCAGATAGGTCAGGTTGGAAGCGCCCCCGGGGTATTGCAAAATTTGGGGAGTTCCCTGCAGTTGGGGCAAAATCGTCCGCACCCAGCCGGCAATGACGTCGATGGGCAGGGCTTCCAGGCTGCGAACTTCACCGGGTTCGTCGTTCCAGGATGTCATTTCGGGTTCTTCCTTTGTTGATGCTGATACTGTTTATGGGCAACGCGGCGCATGAGCAGGTCATAAAGTCCTGGACTCAACCTTTTTAGTCGCCACCAGTAAGCGCCTTGCGGGTGGGGCAGAATATGCAGTTCATGGTGGTCGACACCCTGAACAATGTGCTCTGCAATGGCGCTGGCGCTTAGTTGGGAAGATTGCATCAGACGCTCCAGATGTGAGGCAGCACCAGCATCAGGGCAGCGTAATGAGCGCCCGAGGCCGGTTTTGAAAAAGCTGGGACATACCACACTGACCTGAATACCCCAAGGCGCCAGTTCGGCATGCAGGGTCTCACTCAGACTGACCACAGCGGCTTTACTGGCATTATAGGCCGACATGCCGGGCAGTGTGAGCAGGCCGGCCAGTGAGGCAATGTTAATGATCTGCCCTGAGCCTTGTGATTTCATGATGCGCGCTGCTGCATGGCAACCGTGCACCACGCCCATCAGGTTGATGTCAAGCACCCATTTCCAGTCTTCAACAGGGACTGCATCGATGCTGCCAGCCACGGCAACACCGGCATTGTTGATCAGCCGATCCAGGGAACCCCATCGATCAACGCAGTGATCCAGAAGTTTCTGAACATCTTCACTTCGACGTACGTCACAGGGTAGGGCAAGAACCTCCGTACCTACCTGCTGAAATGCATCGGCAACCTTCTTTAAGGACTCGGTATCAATATCGCTGAGGGCGAGCCGGAAGCCCTGCCGCGCATGAATACGCGCCAGTTCCAGTCCTAGTCCACGCCCAGCTCCGGTAATGACAACCGTCTTAGTGTTTTTGGGCATGGCGTTTCAACTCCAGCTTGGCGATCAGGGCACGGTGCACTTCATCTGGGCCATCAGCGATTCTGAGCACACGGGCATAGGCATAGAGTGCGGTCAGGGGGACGTCTTCTGAAAGGCCAGCTCCTCCAAACATCTGAATGGCTTGGTCGATAATGGTTTGGGCAACATTGGGGGCAATAACCTTGATCTGGGAGATCTCGCTCATGGCGGCTTTGACCCCAACATGATCAATCATCCATGCGGCCTTGAGGGTGAGCAGTCGAGCCTGTTCAATGGCCATACGGGCGTTGGCAATGATATCCCGGTTGCCACCGAGATCGATGAGGGGGCGACCGAAGGCAATGCGCTGCTGGCCACGGGCAATCATCAGTTCCAAGGCCCGTTCGGCCGCTCCCAGGGCACGCATGCAGTGATGAATACGCCCAGGGCCCAGACGTCCCTGGGCAATTTCAAAGCCTCGTCCTGCACCGGCGATCAGATAATCACGGGGGACGCGCACCTGATCAAAGCGGACTTCACCATGACCAAAAGGTGCATCATAGACTCCAAACACAGGCAACATGCGTTTGATCTGTACGCCCGGTGTGTCGAGAGGAACAAGTACCATGCTGTGTTGCTGATGTTTGGGGGCGTTGGGGTCGCTAAGGCCCATGAAAATAGCGACACGGGCATGGGGGTGTCCAAGGCCGGAACTCCACCATTTCAGGCCATTGCAAACGATTTCATCGCCTTCAATGTGGGCGGTTGCCTCCATATTGGTTGCATCAGAAGAAGCTACGCCGGGCTCGGTCATACAAAATACCGAGCGGATCCGGCCATCCAGTAAGGGTTCCAGCCAGAGCGCCTTCTGTTCACTGCTGCCATAACGGTGCAGGACTTCCATATTGCCCGTATCAGGCGCATTGCAGTTGAATACTTCCGGAGCGATCAGGGATCGGCCACTCAGTTCAGCCAGAGGAGCGTATTCAAGTGTACTGAGACCAGGTCCGTGTTCCGGGTCAGGCAGAAAAAGATTCCACAGACCGGCAGCTTTGGCCTTGGACTTCAGTTCCTCCATAATTGGAGGTTGGACCCAGGGACTGGTGCTTTGACGCAGGTACTCGAAATAGGCCGGTTCGGCAGGAATAATCTCATCACGCAAAAATGCCTCGACTTGGTCAATGAAGGTGCGGGCGCGAGGGGAAGCAGCAAAATCCATGGTGGTATCCTCTTGGGTATGGGAACAGCATAGATTGTCCGCTATTATGTTCCTAATGAATCATTTTGATAGGTTTTCATGAATCCAATGCATGTGCATAAGTCCGACCTTGCCTTACTTCAGGTCTTTGATGCCATTTACCGGGAAGGCTCCATTACCCGCGCTGCAATGGTTCTTAACCTGACTCAGCCGGCCGTCAGTCATGCTCTGGCCCGACTGCGTGAACGCTTGCAGGACCCGCTGTTTACCCGATCAGGGCAGAAGATGATTCCTTCGGCTCGTGCCAGGCAAATGGCAACTCAGGTTGCCACAGCGCTGTCTACTTTGCAGGCTGTTTGCCAGCCTTTGCATGTCTTTGATCCGGGTCAGGCTCAAACTGAATGGCGTATAGGCATGCGGGACGTTCTGGAAGCCCGCGTTCTCCCCGAACTCTTACGGGTTCTGCGTCGCGAGGCGCCAGGCTGTCGCCTGACCAGTATACGCCTGGATCGTGGCCGGATGCAGGATCTTCTGGCAACGGATCAGTTGGATCTGGTGGTCGATGTCCTTCAGGATGTCGGTGAAGGGATCTGCCAGCAACCACTGCCTGATGAGGCTCTGATTGTTGTGGCCGGTCCTAGCCTTGCAGATTCACCCTGGAGTTTTGATGCTTATGTTGAGGCAGGGCATATTCTGGTGTCGGGACGGCGGCAGGGTCTGGGTCTTGAGGATCAGACACTGGCACGTCTGGGCGCAGAACGACGGATTGTATTACGCTGCCAGCACTATTATGCAGCCTGTCAGGTTGTTGCCGCCACCGATCTGCTTCTGACCATGCCACATCAATATGCCGAGGTGCTGAATCGTTATGGGCCGAACCGGTTGTTGCCATTGCCTTTTCCCATATCAGCCATGCATATGGCGCTGTACTGGCATGAACGACGCAGCGCGGATGCCGGTTTAGCCTGGTTACGTCAGCAATTATTGCTTCAGGTTCAGGAAAATGAAAATAATGCCATCAAGTAGCCTTTGATCGGAAGACCGCATTAAACCACAAAAATAATAAGGTTAATTCTATACTCAAAGAGCAGGATTTTCTGTATTGCGTATGGAGGGATTCATCATGGCGGTGATACATCATCAGCATCATTGGCATTTTCCAAGGGGACCAAACATCTATGTTCTGGCCCTTGGCGGTTTGGGCGCAAGCTTGCTGGCGCTGATCTTTTTTGGAGTGGCCTGGATGACGGCAGGTAGTGCCTATGTCCATGAGTTTGGTGGTATGGTGACCTTGTCGGTTATTTTGATCGCATTGGCAGGATTTGCCGGCCTCAGTCTTATTGAAAAATCGTGACCGATTTGTTTTTCAAGCGCTAGGAAAGCGGGTGGTTCTGGAGCTGTGGTTTCAGAAGTGCTCGCTTTGGGATTGCCTCATCTTCGGTGCAGATGGAACCTAGTCTGCGACCCGGCCGGATCGACCGACCAGCAGTACACCAGCAATAACCAGCACTGCTCCAAGGATTTGCCACGCGGTTATGGGTTCATGCAGGATCCACAGACCAAGGAACATTGTTGCAACGGGTCCGGCACTACCAATCAGGGCAGCGCGCTGACTGCCAATACGGGCTATGCCTGCTGTCAGTAAAAACACCGGCATGACCGTTGAGAGAAGTGCTGTGCTCAGGCCGAGCACAAATACGCCTCGACTGATATGCAGGATGTGTGTGCCAAGTTGCCCTAATCCCTGAATCATGACCGCCAGACTGGCAACCGTTAGGGTGTATCCGGTAAAGCGGGTTGATCCAAGGCGCTCAATCAGTGGCTGGCTGCCCAGCAGATAGCAGGCGTAGCTGAGCGAAGAGCCAATAACCAGTGCCATACCCAGACCAAGAGCATGGCTGGGTGCCAGATCGTGCAGCACGACCAAGCTTATTCCAGCATAACTAAGGATCAACGCTATAATGGTGGTACGTTGCAGGCGTCTGTGGTTGAAGTGCCAGTCCAGAAGGACGACCAAGGTCGGATAAAGAAAGAGGGTCAGGCGCTCCAGACTGGCCGAGATGAACATCAGTCCTTCAAAATCGAGGATGGAGGATAAGTAGTAACCTGCCACACCGAGTAAAAGGATCTGTATCCAGTCCTGACGGCGCAGAGACGGCCTTTCTTCATGGGCCAGACTGAGCCCGATGGCAACAAGAAAGAAGGGCAGGGACAGAAGCATGCGCCAGAACACTAAGGTCAGGGCATCACAATGCAACTGATAGGCAAGCTTTGCAAAAATTGATTTTGCAGAAAAACCGATCATGGACAGCAGGACCAGAAGGGTTCCGCTGAGGTTGCTGGGACCCCGGAAAGAACTCATGCGTCACAAAAAAAGACAGTCGAGTATCCGATTCTACCAGCTTAAGGGCTGAAAAGTGTTCTACTATTAAAAAATTTACACTAGAATCGCTTGCCTTGAACGAATTGCACTGAAGGGCAACCCATTCGGCGCGAAGGGGGTCTGTGATGATGAACGGACCAATAATGATACAGTGATGAGGGGAGACCATGCAGATAGGGATTCCGGCGGAAACCGCCGCAGCTGAGACCCGTGTTGCAGCGACGCCTGAGACGGTGCGCAAGTACGTAACGATGGGCTACAAGGTGGTGGTACAGTCTAAAGCAGGCTTGTCATCGACCTACACCGATGCGGCTTACGTTGAAGCAGGTGCCGAAGTTGTTGCTGATGCGGCCTCAGCCTTGCGAGACAGTGATCTGGTTTTGAAAGTGGTTGCACCAGATGATCAGGAAACAGCTCTGATCAAGCAGGGTGCGATAGTTCTTGCCATTCAGGCGCCCCATCAAAACCCGTATCTTGAACAGTATGCCCAGCGCCAGCTCACCTGTGTGGCCATGGAACTCATTCCTCGGATCACACGTGCCCAGAGTTCTGACGTCCTGTCTTCCCAGGCAAATGTGGCCGGATACAAGGCTGTGCTCATGGCGGCTAATGCCTACCAGCGCATGTTCCCAATGCTGATGACCGCTGCTGGTACCATCAAGCCGGCCCGTGTACTGATATTGGGTGTTGGTGTGGCTGGATTGCAGGCCATTGCCACTGCCAGACGGCTAGGTGCTGTGGTTGAGGCGTCGGATATGCGTCCGGCAGCGCGTGACCAGGTCGAGTCACTCGGGGGAAAATGGCTGGATGTGCCCATGTCGGATGAGGAAAAAGCTAAGGCACTCGGTACCGGAGGCTATGCCTGGATTCCTTCACCCGAATATGTACGCGATCAGGCTCAGGTGGTGGACAAGGCTGCCCAAGCGGCTGATATTGTCATTACCACGGCTCAGATTCCTGGACGTAAGGCTCCCGTTCTGATCAAGGCAGACACCGTAGCTCGTATGAAATCTGGTGCGGTCATTGTGGATATGGCCGTCAGTTCGGGCGGTAATGTCGAAGGTTCCCGCCTGGATGAGACGGTGCATACGGAAAATGGTGTGACTATTTTGGGGGTGGGCAATATTCCGGCAACCGTCGCTGCTGAATCGTCAGCGCTTTATGCCCGTAACATGATCAACTTCATTCAGCCACAGCATGACAAGGAAAGCAGGTCATTTGTGCTGAACCGCGAAGATGACATGGTCAAACCAACCCTGATTGTTGATGGCGGTCAGGTACTTTATAAAAAACCCAGCTGATGCTCAGAAGGAGATTCGATGATGCAAGCAATCATTCCGCAAGGAGTTGTTCAAGCTGCTGAGCAGGCATCTTCAGTGCCGTTCGTAGCGGTCTTCACTATTTTTGTGCTGGCCATCTTTGTCGGCTACTACGTTGTCTGGAGTGTAACACCCGCACTGCATACACCCCTGATGGCAGTGACCAATGCGGTATCCGGCATCATTATTGTAGGTGCCATGCTGCAAACCGTGGTGATTGACCAGCAGACCCTGACACTGACCAGTGTGCTCGGGGCAGCCGCTGTCATGCTGGCCAGCATCAACATCTTTGGTGGCTTTGCAGTCACTGAACGCATGTTGGATATGTTCAAGAAAAAGCGTAAGTAAGGAGCCACTCAATGGAACAATTTGCACAATATGCGGACTGGCTCTATCTCGTCGGGGCGGTACTGTTCATCCTGACCCTGCGTGGGTTGTCGTCTCCATCCTCAGCCGTCATGGGAAACCGTTATGGCATGATCGGCATGACCCTGGCGATCCTGACCACCTTCTTTGCGAGCCATAACCCCAATGTGGCCCTAATTCTTGCGGCCATGGTGGCTGGTGCGGTCATTGGTATTTACCGGGCGCGAACCGTTCCGATGACCCATATGCCGGAAACTGTTGCCCTGATGCATTCCCTTGTGGGGCTAGCTGCGGTCATGATCGCTGTTGCTGCCGTTTTCCACCCGGGCTTGCAGCACGATACCATTCACCGTTTTGAACTGTTTGTGGGCTGTTTTGTTGGCGCCATTACGTTCACCGCTTCGGTGATTGCCTGGGGCAAGCTGTCGGCCAAACTGGCAGCCAGACCCTTGAAAGGCGTATGGGTCAAGCCGGTACAGGCCATCCTTTTTGTGGCAATGATGGGTCTCGGGGTCGAATACTTTGTCACCGAGAATATTCAGGCATTTTTGGGGATGACGGCTGTTGCTCTGGTGTTTGGTTATTACTGGATTGCGCCGATCGGTGGTGGAGACATGCCCGTTGTTGTTTCGCTGCTTAATTCGCTCTCAGGATGGGCTGCCGCCGGGATTGGTTTCACTCTTAACAATTCGATGCTGATCATTGCCGGATCACTGGTGGGTTCATCCGGTGCGATTCTGTCCTATATCATGTGTCGTGCCATGAACCGGTCACTGCTCAATGTGCTGTTCGGTGGCTTTGGTACCCAGGCTGCCGGTGGTGGTGATGATTCTCCGACAGGGGAACGGAACTATCGTTCCGGCTCTCCTGATGATGCAGCTTTCATGCTAAGTCATTCGGATCAGGTTGTCATTGTGCCCGGATACGGTCTGGCTCAAGCTCGTGCCCAGAATGCGGTCAAAGAACTTTCTGAGGCTCTGAAGGAGCAGGGTGTAAAGGTTCGCTATGCCATTCATCCGGTTGCGGGACGCATGCCTGGGCACATGAATGTGCTTCTGGCTGAGGCTGATGTCTCCTATGAAGATGTGTTCGAAATGGACTCAATCAATAGTGATTTTCCTTCGACCGATGTTGTACTGGTGATTGGTGCGAATGACGTGGTTAATCCCGCTGCTAAAGACAATCCCAGTTCACCGATTTATGGCATGCCCATTCTTGAAGCTCATCGTGCCCGCACCGTCATGGTGATCAAACGTTCCATGGCTACGGGCTATGCCGGACTGGATAATGACCTGTTCTATCTCGACAAGACCATGATGATCTTTGGGGATGCCAAGCGTGTCGTCGAAGAGATGGTGAAGGCTGTTTCGGGTACTGGACACTGAGTTATCATCATGCCGGAGTGGGGCTAACCCGCTCCGGCATGATGCTGTTTCAAAGTAAACATGCGCAGTAATATTGCAGCCCGCCTCGTCGTTCTTATATTTATCAGTTTGTGCCTAACACTCTGAATAACAGCATAGGTTTTTTCGGCCTCACCAAAATATCTGCTTTGCAGACCAGGCATACATGTAAGTAAGGGGACCCGAACAAAAGTTCGGCCAAGTGCATTCTAGGGTTGAAAAAGTATAATTTTTGGTCAAATACGCCAGCATCAGCAATCTCGACTAAGGCTGGAATATGGGGTCCGTACTCAACAGTTTCAGAAACAGACTTGGTTGAAATCTCAGTCGTTGAGGGTGTTGCAAGCCGCTCACCGCTACCAACTTTTCGAGCATGTTTTGCAAATTGCGTTTTGGTGCGAATGATTTCGTAACTGTAACCACGTCCCATTCTGTTAGCAATTTTGATCAAACCGTTTAAACATTCTGTATAAGAATTGGTGATCGGACTAGACGAATCCCTATAGGCAAAAATATCCTCATAATGGTTGTGGATAGTTTTAGCTAGGCTGCGGAACCTCTCCAGATTATTTTTAGGTGGTGCATTTTCCCATTCATCAAGTGATCGCGTTGAGACTGTGCCTTTTATTGGCCTGATCAACCAATGCTACGGCACCTGTCCAATTCCACTCCACGCCGGAGTCCTTGTACGCGGGATAAAGTTTGTAGTGGCTCATTCCTGTTCTACTGAAAAGCAAAAGGCTTTAGAGATTGTAGAGGGGCCAGTCTCCGGTGCTGCTTCCGGAGACTGGTAATCCTCAGTTGTGTCGGGGTGTGGGCTCAGCAGTCGCCAAGGCCGCCTGGATCTCCTCGCTGCTCAGATGGGTCATCTGGGTAATGGTTTGCTGGATGCCTGAGTCCAGAATGGCGCGGGCTGCTTCGGCAACTTCCTGTAAACGGTCATCAAAAACCAGCAAGTCTTCCGGGTCGGTGCTGATGAGCTTCATGCGTAGCATGGTGTCAATGAAGTTGCGGAACAGAGCCTTGTCAAAGAACTCGGGGGCATTGAACTCATGCAGTATGGAAAGTCGCTGAGCTAGCAGAGAGCAGAGCTCTTCCAGTCGTTTGGCAGCAATGTTGCCACTGCCCATGCGACTGAGCAGGGCGACTGTCATGAAATAGCGTTCAAGGTTTGGTGCAATGCAACCTGCCAGAACACGCAGTTGGGCAAAGGACTGACTATTCGGGTTAGGTAAGGTTAACTGCTCCGATGTCGTTTGCAGGATCAGACCCTCTGCAATTAATGGATCAAGATAGGCGCAAACAACCTTTTCAAGATCGTCAACGTTCCAGTGCAGGTACAACTCGGTTTGCAGAAATGGAAATATATAGCGTACCAGTTGCTGTAACTGAGGCAGGGAAAGCTGGATATTATGCAGCAGGAAACAGGCGATCAGTGAGGGCAGCGTAAAAAGATGCAGGGTATTATTGCGGAAATAGGTCAGCAGAATAGCATTTTCTTCCTGCAGATAGGCAATATCTCCCATGGGGTGTCGTCGCCGGTTCAATGATTTGAGTTGCTCGGCATAAGCAATCATGTCTTTGCCATCAAGTTCGGTCAGGACAACCCGGTCGCTGTAAGGCGCCTTGTGCAGAAGCGTCTTGTAAAGGTCAAGCTGGGAAGCCAGCATATTGACATCCATAGCATGCTTGGGGGTTGCCAGCAGGCAAAGGCTGACCAGATTCATCGGGTTGACAATAGCGGTCGCATTGATTCGTGTTACAATTCGACGCCCAAGATGATCAACCAGATCAGGTAACCACTCGGGAAGTTCCTGCTGGGCTTGGCTGCGCCACTGGGGTTCCTTCTGATCCAGCAACTGATCGAGGAAAATGGGGGCACCAAAGCTAAGATGGACTTTACCAAAGGTCCGTTTCAGTCGTCGCACGGTACCTAGAACCTGCAACAGCGATTCCTTGCGTTTGGGTTGTCCGAGCAGTTCGCCAACATAAGTACGCCCTTCCATCAGCTTCTCATAGCCAATATAGGCAGGTATGAAAACAATCGGGCGACGTTGATCACGCAGATAGCTTGCCACCGTCATCGACAGCATGCCCGTACGCGGGCTGAGCAGCCGTCCTGTTCGCGAACGTCCGCCTTCAATGAAATATTCGATTGAATACCCTTTACTGATCATGACATGCAAGTATTCCTTAAAAATTGCGGCGTACAAAAGGTTACCCTTGAAGCTGCGGCGTAGGAAAAAGGCTCCGCCCCGGCGCAGGATCGGACCAACCAGCATCATGTTCAGATTGGAACCGGCAGCAATATGCGGGGTCATCAGACCACGGCGAAACACGACATAGGACAGCAGCAGGTAATCAATATGGCTGCGGTGACTGGGCACGTAAATGATTTCGTGGGTCTGTGCAAGATCGGCAACGTCATCCAGATATTGGACATCCACACCATCATAAAGCCGGGTCCAGAGCCAGGTCAGGAAAAGTTCATAAAGTCGGATGGTTGGATAGGAGTAATCTGCAGCAATTTCATGGATGTAGGAGCGGGCTATTCGGTCAGCTGCCTCGGTACCGATCCGATCCTGACGGGCGGTTGATTTGATGGCTTCCTGGACTTCGGGGGCATTCATGATGGAGTGCACCAGAGTACGCCGATGCGAAAGATCCGGGCCAATAGCAACTTCACGCTGCCGGCGAAAGTGTACCCGCAGCACACGTGACAGTTTTCTCAGGGCTAGGTCTTGTCCGGCATTGTCGATGGTCATGCTGCGCATGGAAATCGGAGGACTGAATCGAACCATGGTATTGCGGCCATGCAACAGAATGGCGATAAACTGCTTCAGGGCTCCGGGTGTTGCCCAACTGTCCGCAAAGAGGATTTTGAGAATACTGCTTTCCTTGTCGGGTGCTCGTCCCCAGAGAATGGAAACCGGGACAATCTGTACATCGAGATCAGGGTGCGAGTAAATGGCATCCATGAGTCGCAGCAGGCGAGGAGAGTAGGCGAACCGGTTCTGGCGCAGCGGGCCAGCATGATCACCGCGCAGCAGAAAAAAAACAGAGCGCTCTTCATTGATATATGGGCCCTGCATTGGACGCATAGCGCGGGGAAGTCCTTGTCGGCGGGTCTCGCGATCAATGACGAGCAGACTGGAAAAGAAACGCGTCTGCAAGACATAGCAGATGGGTTTTGATGGATCCAGGTTGAGCTCGCCTAGATTCTCAGGAAAGACCTGTGTTCGTACCCAAAGATACAAAATCTTGCGTGCCAGCCAGAACAGGAATATACCCAGTCCAAAAATTCGCATCAGATCAGCTTCCTTCGATCATGGTTCCGACAAGAGTACCAAAAAGAATACCAAAAAGCCCACCCAAAAAACGGGACATTCCATTCAAGGGGTATGCAGGGTTAACACGACATGGACATCCTCGGGAACTTTGGACAGCGGTAAATATCCCAGAGCTTCCCGATTTGAGCGGACAGCACGTAGCATGGCCATTTCATCAGAGAGCAGCGCTGGAGGTGTAACTCTTCCTGAAAAAAGCAGACGAGCCCAGTGCTCATTGATTTGTGGCAACGATTTTCCAGTCAGTGCTTGGTAATATGCGGCCCTTAACGATAAGTTGCCTCGTTCATCCAAAGGTAAGGGAATTTCATGATTAGGCAAAATAACCAAAGCTCCAGTAAAAATATCCTGGACGTTTTTAAGTGAAAGGACACCTAGGTCACTGTTGCTGTTGACGATCACGGCAATATCCGTTCCGGACCAGCAGAAGTTTATGCCGGACAGCAGGATAAGTATCCATGCCAGGCGCATGATCAGAAAACCGCATCAAGGGTGAGCGAGAGCATATTGACCCCACGGCCGCGCGGGATCAGTCCGGGCTGGGTGCTCCAAAGATCAGAACCCTGATGTTGAACCCGGGTAAGATCGTACTGAAGTTTCAGGTCCATATTGTTAGCAAAGTCCCAACGATTCCCGAGTGATACCGTATATTGTGTGGTTTTGGTCAACCCAAAAACATTCTGGTTGTACAGGCCGGTGAGTTGATTTGCTGCCCTGGCAAGAGGCAAGGGTAGTCCTGACATCGGCGCAGTGATCTGCATGTCATCACGTGTTTCCCAGACCCGAGAATAGCTTAGATAGGGTGTAAAATCATGTACATGAACCCCTAGAGTCAGGTAGCCCTGTGCAGTATTGGCCTTGAAGTGGCTTTGAAAATGAGTGACGCTCAGTTCCGAGAGCATGAGCAGATGACCATTATCAAAGTTGATGCCCTCGCCATAGTAAAAGATGTGGGTGCCATTCTCGCTGGCGTTCTGCGCTGCGACGTTAAGGGCAGGATCGTAGGGGGTCAAGGCTGAACTTGCCTGAAGTAGTGAGTTGAGACCAGGAAAATTGTTGTGAAGTAGCAGGGAGGCGCCTTCAAGTCTTAAGGTCCATGCATTGTTGCGCCAGCCAAGATCCATCCCCAGGGTTGGTTTCATCAGAAATTCGGTAAAGTCAGGTGTGTTGTTCTTGATGTAGTAAATCGGTCGGCTGACGCCACCATAAGCTTTGAAGCTGAGCACACCGCTTCCCAAGGGGTGGGTGTATTCAGCATCACCACCATCCATGGAGTACAGCGGTATGTAGCCATAGAATTCAACCGGTGGTCGTACCCAGAGGTAGGAAAACCCGACGTTGCGGTGGTCAGAGAGCATAAAGGCATCAACCCCCATGCGTCCTGCCCGCAAGGTCCACTCTGAAGATGGGTTCAGCCGTAGGAAGGCCCACTGGATATTGTTGTCCGCCCGCTGAATGACGCGATGGGCAGCAACGAACTGAACAGTGGCCGTTAGTCTGCGGGTCAGGGGTTGGTCGACCTGAATTCCAAAACGTGAATCCGCCGCCCAGTAATCTCCACGATGCACGATCCCTATATTGTTTTCAAGATCACGCAGTTCAGCTACACCTGTTTGATCATTGATGGCAGCTCCCAAGGTACCAAATCCATGAAACTGGGTGGAATTCCAGAAAGAGTCGGCATAAGCAGTCAAGGGAAGAAAGAAGAAGAAGGACAAAAGAACAAAGAGACCCCGGTGCAGGCGGAATCTCATTTGACTGAGGCACAAGGCATCCAGTCGGTAGGCTGCCAGATCATGCCAAGGCCGTTTGGACATCTACGGCGCTCCCTCGTACATATCGTTGTTCTGAATGATAGAACATAACATAAGGATTAGCCTTGATTTACAGAAAAGTTCTCAGGGACAAGGGTTTGAGATCTGGCGATGGATCTGTTCAATTGCCTGCAGAACTTCTTCAGGTAGCCTGATCTGAATACTGTCAATATCCTGCTTTAGCTGTGCTAGTGTCGTTGCACCAATGATATTGCTGGTGACAAAGTCTCGACTGTTGACCCAGGCAAGGGCAAGATGGGCAGGCTCAAGATGATGCGTACGTGCAATTTCAACATAGGCGCGAATGGCCCGTTCAGCCTCATCACCCTTGTAGCGGGCAAACCGTTCCCAGAGTGTCATACGTGCCCCAGTGGGTTGCTGACCATCGAGATATTTGCCAGTGAGTGCTCCGAAGGCCAGAGGTGAGTAGGCCAGCAGACCCACAGATTCACGAAGGGCCATTTCACTGAGACCGATTTCAAAACTGCGGTTCAGGAGATTGTAAGGATTCTGGATACTCACAACCCGTGGCAGATTATGAAGCTCTGCCTGGCGTAAAAATTCATGAACACCCCAAGGGGTTTCATTGGAGAGTCCTATCGTACGTACCTTACCGGCCTTAATAAAATCGGCAAGTACGCCAAGTGTTTCGCCAATCGGTGTGCCGTCTTCATCCGGAAGATGTCGATATCCGAGTTCACCAAAGTGATTGGTGGTACGGTCAGGCCAGTGCAACTGATACAGATCAATATAATCTGTTTGCAGTCGATTCAGGCTGTCATGCAGTGCGGCTTCAAGGTTGGTTCGGTCATGACGGGTCTGGCCATCTCGCAAGTGTGCGGCCTGAGACAGTTTTCGAGACGGACCTGCCGCTTTTGTTGCAACAACAACCTTGGCGCGATTACCCGGCCGGGCCAGCCAGCTGCCAAGATAGGCTTCCGTTCTGCCTTGTGTTGTTGGCATGGGTGGAACAGGATACATTTCTGCCGTATCGATGAAATTGATACCCTGTGCAACCGCATAATCCAGTTGTTCATGTGCTTCAGTCTCTGTGTTTTGCTGTCCCCAAGTCATGGTGCCAAGACAGATCAGACTGACTTTGATATCGGTACGACCCAATGTTCGATACTGCATGAGCAAACCTCCAGATTAAAGGATCTATGCAAGTGTAGGATAGATGATACAGTTGTAAACTACTTAGGCTTACCCCTGAACCTATTGGGGTTTACGGAAAGGCACATAGCTTCCACTGCCTTAGTCGGCAGCCATCGCCTTGAGAGCTCTGGCAGCGCGCTCCTTGGAGTGTTTGTCACACACTCGAACTTTTAGGGTTTTAGTTGCCAATGTATTAATATTTTTCTATAGGCTGTTATTATAGGCAGCTTAAAACAACATGCTGATATCCCTGCCATGAATGACGGGGTTTTACGCACAAACTGATACAATGGCTGATCAGTTGGAATGGATCGGTTAATATGCCCGTTTGAGGAGGATTGGTTATGAGTGATCATCAGCTGATTTATGGTCTGCATGCGGTAGAAGCTGTTCTTGAGCGTTATCCAGACCGTATTCTGGAGCTTTTTGTGCTTGAGGGTCGGACGGATGCACGCATCAACCGTATCACCCAGTCAGCCAGCCAGATGGGTCTCGCCATGCATGTCCGTAACCGGGCGCAGCTGGACAAATTATGTACGGAACCGCATCATCAGGGCGTTGTTGCCCGTGTACGTCCTGTTGAAGCAGGGGGCGAGCATGAACTGCATGATCATGTGCAATCCTTGACTGTACCGCCGCTCTTGCTGGTGCTGGACGGAGTGACCGATCCCCATAATCTTGGTGCCTGTCTGCGTAGTGCTGATGCTGCAGGGGTCCATGCAGTGATTGCACCAAGGGATCGGGCTGCGGGGCTTTCTGCCGTTGTGCGTAAAGTGTCGGTTGGTGCCGCTGAATGGGTTCCTTTTTTTCAGGTTACCAATCTGGCGCGAACCCTAGAGTTTTTGCGTGATCAGGGAGTTTTGTGTGTTGGACTCTCACGAGAGGATCGGGCGAAATCCTTGTATTCGATGTCGCTTAAGGAGCCTCTGGCTCTGGTTCTTGGTTCAGAGGGCCAAGGTTTGCGACGACTTACAAAAGAGCGGTGTGACAGCCTTGCATTTCTTCCTATGCAAGGCCAGGTTGAGAGTCTTAATGTCTCGGTGGCTGCCGGAATTGCCCTTTATGAGGCAGTCCGGCAAAGAGGCGCAAATCAGTGAGACTGTATGGGCACAGTTGCATTCGTTGAGAACATCGTGCGCTGCACAATGTTCACTGCGGCGGAACTGGGCAATGAAGAAGTCCCTTCTGGGGTCGAAATCATAAAGCCTCCAGAGGCAGGAGTTCCAGAATTCTGCTGACCTGGTTTTTGCTGTGCTGAAACGTAATCAAGAGCATTTTGAGTATCAACGCTGTTCTGCAGCTTGTTTTGTACGACTGGTGCATTTCCACCTGCAGCTGTTGCACCCAAAGTTCCGGCAATGGCTGTTGCATCAAGTTGATCATCCTTGCGAAGTCGACTCGAAACCGATACTTTGTCATTGGCATCGGACTTGTGTTGCATGGATTTGGCCGACTTCACAGCACCATCAATGGTTTCCAGGTGAGGTGCTGGAGGTGCTGGAGGTGGAGGCACCAGAATGGGATGGGGTTTAAAAGCATTGCGAAGTTTCTGGATGTCCATGTCCGAAAGCGCACCCTTAACGGTGGGTGATTCCCCACGGCGAACACTTTGCCGGTCTTGCCACGACAGAAGCGCCTTCTGAAAATCGTCGTAATTACTGTAGGTTTCGAGCTGTGGGCGAGGATCCTGGCCGGCATCTGTACTTTCGGCATGTACCCAACCAGCAGATAACAACATAACAACACAAAGTGTCTTAATTAATTTAGGCATTTTATTATCTCCAGCAACACGCATCACGCATGTTTGAAGGATTCCTATTGGATTTTTAGTGTACGTATGTTACTTCCGAGGGGGTAATGATGCAAGGGTCAGATTCTGAAATCAGATAAAAGGTTTGATCTGTTCATGCAAGGCACAGATATCCAGAATGGCTGGATTCCCAGAGGATCCCTCCCTAAAACATGTTCATTTTCCTGTTTTTTAATTCGATGCAATAATTTGGCAATTCGGCACATTAATTTTGTATATACAGTTGTATAATATATAGGTGTCTACGTGTCTGGAGGTCGCATGCTGTACTGGGTTCCCTCTCCGATCAAAGGTGGTTTGGTTGTTTTTGGCATGGCCATAAACACAGTGTTCATGGTGTCGATTTTGTTGCTTGTGTCGCTTCTGAAAGGGTTGATGCCCTCGCGCCAAGGCAAGGATCTGCTTACCCGGGTCATTATTGCGATTGCTGAGACGTGGATGGGCGTGAACAATCTTTTGCAGCGTCTGACTCAGGATACTGAGTGGGATCTTCAGGGTATGAACGATCTTGATTACAAGGGCTGGTATTTTGTGACGAGTAATCATCAGGGCTGGACGGATATTCTGGTTCTGCAGCGTATCTTCAACCGGCGCATTCCCATACTGAAGTTTTTCCTCAAGCAGCAACTGATCTGGGTGCCTTTTTTAGGGTTGGCGTGGTGGGCGCTTGATTTTCCGTTCATGAAGCGTTTTTCCCGTGAGTATCTCAGGCAACATCCTGAAATGGCTGGCAAGGATCTGGAAGCCACGCAAAAAGCCTGTGAGAAATTCAAGCGCGTACCGGTGTCGGTGATGAATTTCATGGAGGGTACTCGCTTTACGCCAGAAAAACATGCTCTCCAGAAATCTCCGTTCCGCTATCTTCTAAAACCAAAGGCTGGCGGAACTTCCTTTGTCCTCTCTGCAATGGGAGGACAGATACGTAGTATGTTAAACGTGACCATTTTCTATCCTGAGGGTCGAACATCATTCTGGGATTTTGTAAGTGGAAAGATCCACCGGGTCGTCGTCAGGGTTGATGAGATCTGCTTGCCAGCAGAGCTTTTGCTTGGAGATTATGAAAATGATCCGGAGTTCAGAGCCCGATTTCAGATATGGGTTAATGCACTTTGGGAGGAAAAGGACCGCTTGCTTGAGCAAGTCCGGCTACAGTATGCTTCATCCCGGGTCTCTTAGACCGTTGTTGGGATGTACTCATGCTTGAAGCTCTGTTGCCTTGGCAGGAAGTGATGCTCGTAAATCTGCTGAAGGCTCACGAGAGTCGTCCCATGCATGCGCAATTATGGGTAACGCCTGTCGCCTATGGCGCGAGTAGGCTGGCGCAGCGCTGGTTGCTTGCCCGGATGTGTACGGCGGCATCGGCTCTTCGGCCTTGTGGACTTTGTGATGATTGTCGCTGGGTGCTTGCGCAGACCCATCCGGATGTATTCTGGCTGGCTCCTCTTGAGGCGCAAGGTCAGATTCGTATTGATGCAGTTCGGGAACTCCGTTCTTTTGTGGACCGTACTTCAGCACGTCATGGCTGGCGTGCTGTTATTGTTGAACAGGCTCATCGTCTCAATGAACATGCTGCCAATGCGTTACTCAAAAGTCTTGAAGAGCCGGGCTCTCAAACCCTTTTTGTTCTGTTGACTGATCGTCTCGTTGATATCATGCCCACCATTCGAAGCCGTTGCGGTATCTGGCATCTTCCGGCTCCTGACCGAGTGGATGCGCTTCGCTGGCTTCGGGGTCGTGTTGATTGCTCGGAACAGCAACTGAATCAGGCTATGGCCTACGCCCGCTCCATGCCAGAGCAGGCCGAACTTGTTCTGGTCAAGAACTGGCTGCCTATGTTTGAAGGACTATGGTCCGGAATCAGGCAATTAACCCAGAAGAGAACCCATGCATCGATTGTGGTGTCGGGTTGTAAGGAGATATGGCAGGAACGCTTGCTGACCGATGCTCTGATGCAATGGGTCGAGGATCTAATCCGCACGCACAGTGTACTGGACTCGCCTGAGCCGGAATCCTTTTTGCATCATCCTGAGCTTTACAGGGACTATACTGAACTTGTTGTACGTCAACCACGGGCAGTTGAACGAATCTGGGAGATTTGGCACCGTCTTGTCAGGGTTCGTGATGAACTTGATGGCAACATACAACCTGCTTTGTGTTATGAGCGTATCCTCACGGATTTTACGGCACTTTTTTAAGTTTAAGGATTGGCTATGAACCTCCCGCGTGGTACTGGTATTTTGCAACAGCGAATTACGGATAAGCAGGTGCTCTACTCGATGTACATGCCGTTTGTTAAAGGAGGAGGGTTATTCCTTCCTACTTCCCGGCAATTTGTGCCTGGGGAAGAAGTTTTTCTCAGTCTCTTTGTACTCGAAAGCCGTTTTGGTGTTTCATGCAAGGTTGTCTGGATTACGCCGATGCAGCAAGGCGATGCTTTCATGAATCTTGGCAGGGGTTCAGAAAACAAGGAGCCTATGAAAAACTTTTTACGTGCCACCGGCGCCGGATTGCAGTTCGTTGGAGGGGAAGCGGAGGCGGCAAGGCAATTTATTGAAAACCAGCTTACTGGTTCGCTGAAATCGGACCGACCGACCCAGACGATGTGAGTGTTTTACCATGTCACTGTACCTGACCGATACGCACTGTCATCTTAATCTTCTGGATCCCTCCCTGCTGGCTGAGGGAGAGCAGACGCTTCTGGACCATACCTTGCGAGAAGGCGTTGGGCGTATCGTTTGCATCGGCGTTGATCGAGATACTCAGTCTGAGGTTTTGGGTTGGGCTGAGCGCCATGCACAGGTTTTTGCTACGGTGGGTGTTCATCCAAATCATGTATCTGAAGCGGAAGACTGGGTATGGTTGAAGGAGGTTGCCGACCACCCTAAAGTGGTCGCCATTGGTGAAACCGGGCTTGATTACCATTATGGCGCTGAACATGCCGTCCTGCAGCAGGAGAGTTTCAGGCGGCATATTGATCTTGCTAAGGAACTCAATCTGCCTCTGGTTGTGCACACACGGGAGGCTCGAGCCGATACGTTGGCCCTGCTGGCACATGCGGGGCGGCGCGGTGGTGTCATGCATTGTTTTACTGAAGACTGGGATACCGCTCGCAAGGCCATGGATATGGGCTTTTATATCTCATTCTCGGGAGTGGTGAGTTTTCGTAACGCCGATAACCTCAGGGATGTGCTTCGCCGTGTTCCGGAGGATCGGATTCTTCTGGAAACTGATGCTCCCTGGCTTGCCCCAGTACCGCATCGGAGTAAGCCGAACCGGCCTGCTTGGGTTCGGCATGTTGCAGAAGTGGTGGCGACGGTTCGTTCTCTCCCAATTGATCGGGTTGCAGCGATTACTTCGGAAAACGCAGAGCGGTTATTTGGATTCAGCACCTTGTGCAACCTAGGTGCTGAATCAGTCGGATCGGATCAGTTTGCTGCTGAGTAGGCGTCGTTCAGCTGAACAGTAATGTTGGTATTAAAAATTGAAACGATATAAGGCACGCTTTTTGAGTTAAAGTCAATCATGCGGCCTTTGATAAAGTTCCAGTAGCGGTATGCAACCCAGAGATGTTCATAGACGTTCTTGTTGCCTTCGTAGGCGTGCAGGAGACTGTCCATATTCTTGGTAAACTGAACGGCCATCTGCTCGGGATCTTCTGTGTTGCCTCCGGTGTTGGCAACGATGGAACCCCCCATGGTGTCGCTGGCGCGACGCAGGTATTCAGCGGTCATACGCTCCATAAGAACGCTCTGCTGAAAAATCAGGCCACTGCTATTGTTCGATGGCAAGTGAGCTGCGGCAATGGAGGACTCAACCGCAGTGATGAGCGGCTTCATTTCTTTTTGCACATTGATCAGGGTATCTTCCACGACCAGACCCTGACTATCCGTTGGGTTGACGGTAACAGCGTGATGGTAGCCCTGCCACGCAGCCTCAATCTTGCTGTCACGAGTCTGGTCGACCAAGGTTTGGGTTTGGGCAATCAGACTATTCAGTTTATCCTGTTCCTCCGGGCTGCGGTCGGTAACAGAGTACATGAAATAGTGCGTGGCCATCTTGTAGGCATCTGTCTCGATGGTTTGCAGGTTCTGTAATTGGGTGTCAAGTACGGCATAAGCCGGATGAGCCAGCCAGCACATTGCTCCCAAAGCACATATATATCGACGAATCATTCCTGTGTTCCCTTGACCTAAGAGATGATCAAATTCTAGAACATGTATTGAGAAGTACAAGGAAAGCCATCAGGATATTCACATAAGAGGCCATAAGATCCAGATCAGGCATCCTCAAGCATGATCGCGCAAAAAGGCAGGTCATGCCGGTCATGATGCAAAACAAGCCATGATCGGAGGTGTGTCAAGCAGTCCAGAGGGTCATGGGTGTCATGCGACAAGAGTTCAATATGTTGCCAGAACTTCAGGTGGTCGCCGATATGAGCCTGCAGAGCTGTACTTGTATATCCATACAGAAACATCAGGTGCTCCTCCTGATGGAACTGGAACAGGGCGTAATCAATCAGCAGTTTCTGGCATTTTGCCACCGTCCGCACAGGCGCTTTGCGAAAACTGGCAGAAAGCTGGTCAAGCTGCTTGCACAACTGTTGAGAGGGGTTATGAAAAAATGAATGGATCGATTCAGAGTGATTTTTGCCATGCTTGAAATCGGAACATAATGCTACGTTCCGTGAAGGCATCTTTGGTGTGATATACATGTTCATGATGTGTCTCTAAGGTCCGGTGAGGGTACAACAAGATTTTTACAGCCTTGTTTCCGCACGTAACTTCAGACTGAATAGGTTTGATGAAGCATTTTTTAGGCCATGTTTTTAGTGTGTTGTTTTTTAACATTTTTATATAAAATCTTCGAATTTCTCTGGGAGTTTTTTGAGGAAAACGCCTCATGATGATGCAAGCTGCAACCGGATGGTGCGATTCCGCAGAGGGTATCGTGCGGTCAGGACCTGAGACCCTGACTCGCTGAAGAGTCAGGGTAGGTTCAGTATGAGGGTTTTAGAGGCATTCGATGGCTATGGCAGTCGCCTCGCCACCGCCGATACACAGGGCAGCGACCCCACGCTTCAGGCCTTTGAGGCGCAAGGCGTGCAGGAGGGTCACCACGATACGGCACCCGGATGAGCCAATGGGATGGCCGAGTGCGCAAGCCCCGCCATGGATATTCAACTGATCATGAGGAATGCCCAGATCCAGCATGGGCATCATGGCAACCATAGCAAAAGCTTCATTGATTTCAAAAAGATCAACATGGTCGATAGTCCACCCTGCCTTGTCGAGCACTTTGCGGACTGCATCAATCGGAGCAAGTGTAAACTCGGCTGGAGCCCGGGAGTGTGTGGCTTGGGCGACAATGCGAGCCAGAGGTTGTTGCCCATTCAGTGCATCGGCTCGCGCTAGGATGATGGCCGACGCGCCATCCGAAATACTGCTTGAGTTTGCAGCGGTCAAGGTGCCATCTTTGGCAAAAGCAGGTTTTAATTGGGGAATCTTATCGGGGCGGGCGTTCAGCGGTTGTTCATCCTGATCCACAAGGGTGCTGCCCTGGCGGTTTTTAACTTCGATGGCAACCATCTCAGCCCGAAACGCACCGTTCTGCTGGGCCTGCTGGGCACGCTGCAGTGAAGCAAGAGCAAACGAGTCCATGGCTTCACGGCTCAGTCCCCGAGCATCAGCCGTTACCTGAGCAAAAGTACCCATGGCTCGGGCTGTGGCTGCATCTTCCAGGCCATCAAGGAACATATGATCCTTGACTTCAGCATGTCCCATACGCAAACCACTGCGCACTTTGGGCAAAAGATAAGGAGCATTCGTCATGCTTTCCATGCCCCCAGCGGCTATAAAGCGTGCACTGCCCGCACGAATAAGGTCACTGGCCAGCATGATGGCTTTCATGCCGGAACCACAGACCTTATTGATGGTCGTTGCTCCGGTAGCCACGGGAATTCCAGCTTTGAGCATGGCCTGTCGCGCTGGGGCCTGACCAAGTCCAGCGGGCAGGACACAGCCCATAATAACCTCATCCAGCATGCCGCCTTCGAGTCCGCTTCGTTCAACTGCAGCTTTGAGCGCTGCAGCTCCAAGATCAGTTGTGGAAAGAGGTGAAAGAACGCCCTGAAAGCTGCCCATCGGAGTGCGGGCGGCCGATAAGATAACAACATCATGAGTCATAGTTCGTTCCTTGTGTCAGGCTACGGTGGCACGATTGCCACAGCACTTCTTGAATTTGGTGCCACTGCCACAAGGGCAAGGGTCGTTGCGGCCGACCTGTTGGTTGCGAACCACGGGTCGGGGGCGTTCGAGGGGTCCACTGTAAATTTGCTGGCCTTCTACAAACCACCATTGATTGTTTTCAAAACAGAACTGGCTGCGCTCATGGTGCAGATGCGTAATCTGAGTGATGCGGAACGTTACTTTGAACTCCACTTCATCCGTCAGTCTGGAGGTGTTTGCGTGTCCTTCATCAAGTATGGTGAGTCCCAGCCACTCGGCATGAGCTGACCAGTTTTCCATCGCTTGACGATCACTCAGATCACGTTGATCAGGATGGGTACTATCCCAGATAAAATCAATGTTATGCAGCGTGTAGGCGGTGTATCGGGCCCGCATCAGTTCGATGGCTGTACGAGCCTGACGGCTGGCATTGATAATAGGCAGACAACAGGCACTGGTTTCAAGTCCGGAGCCACAGGGGCACAACGACATGATGGATTCCTTGGTAATAACACAATAGGCGCCGTTATTAAGCCAAAAAAATGTCGTGTTGCCAAGGGAAAGATGATTATGGGCGTGGGCCCCATTGGGCTTTTCATGTGATCTGATGAATTTTATGCTTGATTTGGTATCAATTTTGCTTGTGTTTCAGCAGAACCAAATTGGCTTAGGGAGCGCACTTCAATGGTTGCAGTCAGTTCAGGGGCCATATTGGCTCAAGGTTCCAGTGAAACGCAGATATCGTCGCGCGCTCAGATCAAGGGAAGCGATGGTTCATCTACGGGGTCGACAAGCAAAAGTGGTGCCTCATCGAACGATTTCTCGGCGATTCTACAGCAATCATCGCAGACAACATCCTCTGAAGACGCTATTGCACAGCAGAGTCTTCTTGATTTAAGAAAGGCCGATGCAAAAAAGGTTGATGCTAAAACCAGCAGTGTTGATGAGACCAAAAAGGATGAGGCCAAGCGGCAGGAATCTGCCGGTTCAACCCTGGGAGTGACCATGCAGCCGTCGCCCCTTTCCGTTCCGGTGGCTTTGCCAGCAACACCGTCCCGATTATCTGATGGTTCATTGACGAAATCATCGTTTGCTGCTGATGGAAAATTGACGGATTCGGCGAGAGGTGTCTCTAAGTCTGGCAAGCAGGGCGATTCAGCCAAAATGGATCCCTTAAAGGAGGCAGCAAGTTCCGCCCAGTCAACAATCAGCCAAACAGAGGGATTTGCCAGTTCGGCACTGATGTCGACCAGTGCCGTCAAACAGTCGCTACATGTTGACAGTCCGAATCATTCTGGCAATCAAGTTGCCTCTGCCGGTGGGGCAGTCTCTGCAGATCAGTCGTCTTCGGCGGCGCGTCTACAAGCGCTGGTACATTCAGTTTTGCAGCAATCGAGCATTATCGGCAACAAAGGCTCGGATAGCAAAGTAGACCCATCATCCAGTTCATCAGGTGATGCGGCAATTTCTCCCAATATTCTTTCTGGTCCTGGAGGAAATGCCGTACAGTCAACAGCGATGCGTGCCAACGATAGCGCCATTCAGACACCTGTTCAGACACCTGGATTCAGTCAGGCTTTGGGGCAGCATCTGGTCATGATGGTTGGGCAGAATGTTAGCAGTGCACGTATTCATGTCAGTCCCCAGGAACTTGGCCCTATAGCTGTTGAGATACGGATGCAAGGACAGGGGCAGGTACATGTGTCGATGCTGGTCAACAATAATACCACGCATCAGGTTCTGCAACAGGCGCTTCCCCAACTCCATGATCTCTTCCAAGCTCAGGGCATGAACATGCAGGCAAGTCTGAGTGGTGGGCAGGGTCAGGGTCAGGGTGGGCAACAGGCCCCAACGCGCGAAGAATGGCTCATGAATACCCAGGCAGGTCCTGGATCGGTATCGATCGCAGCTCCTTTGGCGTTGGCGCAATCGGCACGGAGCGTAGACCGGCAGGGTGCTCTGGATCTTTATGCCTGAGCCCTTGATCTTAACCGACTGAACACTTGTCCGTGCATTCCTCTTGCTCGGCGAGTTCCGAGCCAGTCTTGCGCCAGCAGGGGGTCAAGCGGACGGTTTTGGGTTTGGCTTGGCTTTTGCCGCTGATTTTCTTGCGTGCTCTGCCGTACCCTGTGCATCCACGTAGGCGCGAACCGTTTCTCGTGTTGCTCCGCCAACGCTGCCGCGTGAGAACTGGATTTATTTGTATTTTTCATGCTTGCGTCTTAAGTGATTGAGGTAGTATATCGCCTATGCAAATAGGAAATAAGTTTCGTTGTTACCCTACTCCTGCACAGGAACAAATCCTGTTGCAGTGGATCGGGTGTCAGCGCCATATCTACAACGCCAAGGTGCGGGAAGACCAGTATTTCCGCCGCTTTGCGCGGAAGTCATTGCAACATGCCGGACAGCATGCGCCAATCGATCAGCAGTACAGCCAGTTCAAGACCGAACTCACGCCGTTTCTGTCCGACGTGCCCAGCGTCGTGCTGCGCAACGGCGCGGTGCTGTGGAAGCAGGCGTATCGTCGTTATTTCTCCAAGTTGGGCGGTCGTCCAACCATGCACAAGA
>JAJZHM010000117.1 GCA_021804485.1 Pseudomonadota bacterium
ATCTACCTGCCTCCGGAGCAGGTGGTCCCAAGCTTTGATCAGTATGCTGAAGCCATCTGCCCGACCCTGATTGAAGCGCTGGCGGCAAGAAGCGCTCAGGGAAAACCCCTGCCCCAACTGGTTCTAGAAAGCGGCCGTGCGATCGTTGATGACGCCCAGTCCCTGCTGACCCGGGTGGTCGCTGGCAAGAATCTGCCGGATGGACGCCGGGCACTGATTCTGGATGCTGGCGTCAATCTCCTGTTTACCGGGTTCTGGTACAACCACAAGGTACAGCTTACCCGGCCCAATATGGGCTATCCCGAAGAGACCATCCTGTATGGCCCCCTTTGCATGAACATTGATGTGGTCCGGCAAAGTGTCAGCCTGCCTCCCCTAAAAAGTGGCGAAAGCCTGCTCATCAGTCCGGTCGGCGCCTACAACAACACGCAGTGGCTGCAGTTTATCGAATATCGTCCAGCCATTGTCCTGCTGCATGCCGACAGTGACGCTGTCTCAGTCATACGAAATGCCGAAAATCTGCAGAGCATGAGTCAACATGATCTGTTACCCGAGGGATTGCACGACGCTGGTTTGTTGTGTGCCTGAAGCGCAAAGACAGATCGGGAGTGCCCTATGAAGTTCAATCTCAAAATGGCAGCTCAGGCCTATGCTGCCATATACTTCAGTCAGAACAGCCGGGTGGGCATGTCGATTCTTTTCGCCAGTCTGTTCTGGCCCAATACCGGCCTGTCTGGCCTGGTTGGTCTGGTATATGCTCGCCTGATCAGTCGGGGTCTACATATTGCTCCATCGCAACAAGGCGCACACCTATATAATGGCCTGCTTATTGGCCTGTCCTTGGGTGCCATTTATCCAGTCTCAGTCAGCACCATCCTGCTGATTGGGGCAGGATGTTTTGCCGCTGCGCTGATTGGACTGGTGGGCAATGATTATTTCTGGCGAAAAGAAAAACTCTTGGCCTTGTCACTGCCGTTTGTCTTGGCCAATCTGCTCATCACTCCGGCAGCTCAACACCTGATCCTGCTTCCCAGGGCGACTGTTACCGATCCTTGGGCCCGATTCACGTCTGAATTACCTGTCTGGATGCAGCCCTTAAAAACCTATCTGAGCAGTCTTGGTGGGGCCTATTTTATTGAAAGCCCCTGGATGGGTCTGCTGATTGCCTTGGCGTTACTGCGCGCATCGCGTTATCTCAGCCTGATGGCCGTGGGCGGCTATCTGATCGGACGTCTAACCTATCTCGACTTGGCCGGTGGCAACCATCCCGAACTGATCCCTGCCTTTGCCTTCAACTTCATCCTGACCGCCATGGCCTTAAGCATTTGGACCATTCCGGGTCGGGCCAGCGCTCTACTGGCTCTAGGCGGAGCGGCCCTTTGTGCTGTGCTGATCAACACCCTGCAAAGCATCAGCAGCGACAGTGGTCTACCTTGGACGGCACTGCCCTTTCTGCTGACGACCTGGTTGGTGCTGGCGGCGTTGCAACGTCGATCGGATCACCGTGCACCGGAATTGAACCTGCATCAACCCGATCTTCCGGAAAGCACTTTTGAACGGGCGCGACTGGCGCGTAGCCGTGGAGATTTGGCCGGAATACCGCAGCTGTTGCCTCCGTTTCAGGGCATTTGGCAGATCTACCAAGGCTGCTATGGTCCTCATACCCATCAACCCCCTTGGCAATACGCTCTCGATTTTTATCAAACTGAGGAGGGTTGCAGTTTTCGGACCGATGGTGCTTGTCTTGAGGATTACCGTTGTTTCGCAGCGTCGGTTCATACCCCGGTCAGTGGCCAGGTTGTCGCCTGGGTGAACCATCTTGCCGACAATGCTCCAGGCCAGGTCGATTCAGTTCATCCCTGGGGCAATCATCTCATGATCCGCACCCAAGATGGATTTTATATCCTGCTGGCACACCTTAAACAGCACAGTATTGAAGTACAGCCTGGAGCATGGGTTGAATCGGGTCAGTTTCTGGCACGTTGCGGCAACTCAGGCCGCTCCCCCCAGCCGCATCTGCATCTGCAGGTGCAGTGCAGCGCCGAGGCAGGGGCCCCGACCTGGCCTTTCCGCCTGTGCCACAGCTTAAGTACGCCACTTGTAGCGCAGTCAGCCGGCACCAGACATCGTTATCAGCTCAGCTGGATGCCCAAAGAAGGTGACCGTCTGCAACCATCGAGCATCAGCCCTGCGCTGGTAGAGGCTCTCAACCTGCCTATGGGCAGGGTTCTGGAGTACCGGTGTCAGCAGGCACAGCAATCAGGCTCACTCAAGCTTAGTATCGTGATTGATCTGCACGGTGAACGACGTATTCAAAGTGCTTCCGGAGCCAGTTGCTCCTTTATACAAACGCCGCAGCTGCTCGCCTGCTATGACCGCAAAGGCCCCCACGACCCATGGTTCGATGCCTGGATTTTGGCTATTGGCCTAAGCCCAATGGAGGTTCAGCCGATCGACTGGCTCGATGCACCGAGCGCCGGTTTGCTCGATGGCTTTCGCCACTGGCTGGGCCGACAGTTGCGCTCGCCACTGCCACAAGGCATGAGCAGTCATTACACACGAAAACCTGCGAAGAACCGTGAAGGTTGGCAGCAGACGGGTACACATGTCTGCGCTTCCTTGGCGGGGGCGATCACTCTATGCACGCAAGCCCATATCGAACCGGCAACGGGACTCAGTCAGCTTCGTATTGAGGTGAACGGCGTATTGTGGGGCGAAGCTGAGCTGCTTGCCATCATCCAAATACCGGATGCCGGTATTCCAGGCTGGTATCGGCCGATCGCTGCCCGTCCTTGGGTAACCCATACCCCTACTGTCGCCCCACAATTGCTTCAGGAATCGGCTTTATGAATAGTCGATCCAAACGCTTGCCCTGTATCGTTCACGCCCTGATCACATTTGTTGCGGCGGGTTTTGCAGATGTATCGTTCGGTGATCCTGCGACCATGGATCTGGCAGCAACCTCTCTGCAGGATCAGGGGTCACCATTGCGACAGAGTCTGCAGGTTTATGACTTGAATCTGCAAGGATTTGTCGGCGATCGCTGGAACTGGCGTGGCAATGTGGCGAGCAGTCAGATTTTTTTTCAGCCGGGGATCACCTCCGAATCAAGAATGCAACAGAACCAGTATTTGAGCAGTATTGGCGTGAATCAGTACAGCGATTTATTGCATGGCATCATCACCTGGCAGCCTACCTGGATACGCATCACCGGTAACGACTACCTAGGCCTGACCCAGGGACAGATCGGCGCCATGGCCTGGAAGTTCACGCCGTATAACCAGCCATTTGACCTGAGCCTGGACTTCAGCGCTGCACACTATGCTTCCGGGATCACCGCCCGACAGTGGCATGCAGGTTCCGATCTTTTTAGCGACCATCGAGCGAATATTTTCAGAATTGATCTTGATCGCCAACAGGTGATTGAGGGCGAGAATCGTCATTTTTCAAGTATTACCTTGAGTTACTGGCACCTCTTCAACCTGGATTGGGCAATCATGCCCTACAGCATGGGGGTCTCTGTTCAGGCAGGAACGGAGCAGTATGACGTTGATACCACATTAGCCAGCATCGACAACTTTGCTGACGTCAAACATGGAACCTTGCGCGCATCCGCACGCTGGTTGCTTGGCAGCCAGTTCGATCTCGGTATTCAGCTGAGCGACAGCCGCTACCAATCATTCTCATCCACTAACCATTATCAGACTCCTGCGATCACTGTGGATCTGGCCCATCCATGGTAAATCGTTCCACGACAACCCCAAGGCCAAGCCAAACCAAACCATGAATTTAAACGAGGCACAAAGGAGTGACAAACATGAAACAACCCATCCGCATGGCCATGCTACTGATCTGTGTTGCTTCGATAGCGAGTCCGGCACATCCCATGACCGCCGACAGTCCGGCGCAACAAGCCTGGAGCCATTCCTACCAGCGGGAATATGCTGGTGATCTTGATGGTGCACTGGCTGCCATACAGCCGCTGCTGACTGAGCACGATGGCGTTGAACTTGCCTGGTTACGCGAAGGCTGGCTGCTCTATTCCCAGGGTAAATATAACCACGCCTTCAATGCCTACAGCCAGAGTTTGCAGTACAACAGTAGTTCACTGGATGCACGTCTCGGCATGATGCTGAGTCGAATGGCGCAAAAGCGCTGGCATGAGGCTGAGCAAATTGGTGAAAGCGCCTTGTCGGGCGGCGATAATTATCTACTTGAACTCAGATTGCTGATCTGTGCACAAGCCCTGGGACAATGGCAACAATTGCATGATCGTGCCCTCATGCTGGCCGGTCGTTATCCGGCCGAGGCCGATCCCTGGATTTTTCTGGCCCGATCCCAAGCAAGGCTGGGCGATCACCACTCTGCCCAGCAATCCTATATGCACGTTTTGCATCTCAGCCCCGGCAATCAGGAGGCGCGCCAGTTCATCAACCCGAACGCATGAGAAAGATCATGGGGCGGCGGACGTATTCGGTGTGGTTTGGTGTGGTGTGGATGGACGCTATTTTCGTGGGCAGAATCCATCCACAGCCCAATGGGTCCAGGCCAAGCCAGCGCTGGAGCGCTCATGTGCAGCACGCCAGCGAATTGACAAAAATTCATGATATATTCCATGCAGAAGTTTCGTCTTCAGGGAAAACATCTCTTGTCCATCAAAGTCAAACTTTTTTTGGCCATTGTCCTGCCGGCTCTGGTTGCAGTCATTGCGCTGGTCAGTATTCTGCAATGGAACCTGCGCCATGGTTTTGATGATTACCTTGATCAGCGTGATCGTCTGATCATGCAATCCGCCGCCCGCAGGCTGGCTGACCTTTACCATCAGGAAGGTTCCTGGGCCGAGGTTTTTGCCCATATCCAGACCCGGCCACTTGCTCCCGGCCCGGATGGGGCCATGCCCCCCTTACCCCCAGAAGGCCGTCTGCAACCGGGGATGAAGTCTGACTTACCCATCCTCAGTATCGCAGGCCTGCTTGGTGATCTCGGTCCGCGCAGCAGCATCGTGGATGCGCAAGGACAGGTTTATTTTGGCAATCCGCCACGAGATCCTCATGATCTGGTCTTTCCTATTGGCCAAGGGAATCATGTTCTGGGGTGGATGTATCTGCATCGACGGCCTAGTCTGCAGGGCGACAAGGAATTTGATTTTCTCAGCTCACAGACAACGGTCCTTCTGGCGGTAACTCTTGGCGTTCTCCTCACTTGTGCCTTGTTCGCGTTTCGCTTGTCCCTGCACCTGCTCAATCCCATTCAGTTGCTGCTCAGAGGACATGCTGAACTGCGGCGAGGCAATTACAGTCTTCAACTGACCTTGGCCCGCCAGGATGAACTGGGTATCCTGATTGAAGACTTTAACGAACTAGCCCGCACCCTGGAGCAGAACAGAACCCTTCGTACCCGCTGGATGGCTGATATTTCGCACGAATTGCGCACCCCTCTGACCATTTTGCGTGCCGAGCTTGAATCCATGCTGGATGGTGTCTATCCCCTCGATGCCCAAAGGGTTCGGTTGTTGCGTCAGGATGTTCTGACTCTGAGCCAGCTCGTTGAGGACATGCAGCTGCTGACTCTGAGTGATCTTGGGGCTCTGGAATACCGTAAACAGAGCGTGAACCTGATGGATATCCTGCAACAGACCGTGGATCGCTACCAAACCCGTCTGCAACAGAAAAACCTTAGTCTTGAACTGCTCGTTCCCGATCGGGCCGTCATGCTGCATGCCGACCCGCAACGTCTCGAACAACTGTTTGGCAATCTCCTTGAAAATAGCTGGCGCTATACGCACACCAATGGCCGCATCCAGATCAGGGTTGAACCCGCCAAAAACGATGTCTGCATAAATATCGACGACAGTGAACCCGGTGTGCCTGATTGGGCACTGGAACGTTTGTTCGAGCGCCTCTTTCGTATTGACCGATCCCGAACCCGCAAGGATGGAGGTAGTGGCCTTGGCTTATCAATCTGCCAGGCCATTGTCCAGGCTCATGCCGGCAATATTGCAGTGCAGCACGCACCGCTAGGTGGCCTAAGGGTCATCATTCGTCTACCCTATGCGCTAACCTGCTGATCGGCATGCAAGGAATACCCTCATGACCATGATCTGGATTGTTGAGGATGAAGAACGCATCAGTGCCGTACTGACGGCTTATCTGACCCAGGCGGGTTTTGCCACTCGTTCGTTCACAGATGGACAAAACATTCCCGCTGCCGCCGCTGCTGAATTACCCGATCTGATTTTGCTTGACCTTATGCTGCCGGGCCTGGATGGCATTGAGATCTGCCGGCAGATCCGTCGATCCTTGACCATCCCCATCGTGATGCTTACGGCGCGAGTTGAGGAAATCGACCGCTTGGTTGGACTGGAACTGGGGGCGGATGACTACATTTGCAAACCCTTCAGCCCTCGCGAAGTTGTGGCTCGGGTTAAGGCCGTTCTTCGGCGCAGCACCACGTCAACAGCTACCGCAACCACCAGCCTGGGCAAACGCTGTTGTCATGCCGGTATCGAACTGGATCACGACCGCTACGAGGCCCGGCTGCATCAGCATCTCCTTGATTTGACTCCTCGGGAATTTAAACTTCTCGGCATACTTATGGAAAATCCCGGCCGGGTTTATTCCCGGGAGCAACTGATGCAACATCTTTATCACGAAGATATCCATAGTTCGGATCGCATGATCGATACCCATGTCAAAAATCTGCGCAAGAAACTGGCCTCGATTCAGCCTGAGCAAGAATTCATCCAGGCCCTGTACGGGATTGGTTACAAATTCAATATGGGCGATTGACATCCTCTCCACCCTCAACGGCAGGGTTTTACGCGCAAACTTGATCATGAGGCAACTTTGTCATTTGAAATCCATCTTGCACCCCGGATGCTCAGGGAGCCAACTTGGGCGGCAGGCCAGGCGTGCAGTTGTAGGGCTTGGGCAGCAACGGGCCGATGCGGCGCGTAGCCGCCACCTTCTGCACCACGTCGTTGCCGCTCTTGGCCTTCTCCCAGTCTCTTGCTGGGAGAAGCCCCCCGGACCGACCAGTCTTCATGGTGCTTGGTCAGAGT
>JAJZHM010000021.1 GCA_021804485.1 Pseudomonadota bacterium
TTTGGCGGTGCATGGCATGCGTGGCAAGGGGTTGGTGCACCGGCTTAAGGCGCCTTTGCCTCTTCTCAAGGCATTGCTGCAAAGCTGGAGGTTATTGCGCCGAACCGAAGTCGTTGTGGTGCTCGGTATGGGGGGCTATGTGACCGGGCCTGCGGGTATTGCAGCACGACTGGCGGGTAAACCTCTGGTACTGCATGAACAAAATGCGGTTGCCGGGCTTAGTAATCGCTTGCTGGCACCGTTGGCAACACGGGTTCTGACTGGATTTCCGGGGGTGTTCCGCGGACATCGCCAGCATGTTTTTGTTGGTAATCCGGTCCGACAGGAAATCATCAGGCCGTCACCTACGCCTGTGGCGGAGCCTGATGGATTGAAAATTCTGGTTCTGGGTGGCAGTCAGGGGGCCCAGGCACTAAACGAGCACGTTCCAGAGGTTTTGCAGTGTTGCTGGAAACGCTGGAAGCAGAGTGGACTTCGAACCTTGTCGGTGTTGCATCAGACGGGTGAACGTCAGCGAGCAGAAACACGCAACAGATATGAGGGCTGGGGTGAAGGCTTTTCAGTCGAGGTGTCAGCATTTATTGACAATATGCAACAGGCTTACCTGCAGGCTGATCTGGTGATTTGTCGATCGGGTGCGTTGACCGTCGCTGAACTGGCAGCTGCGGCAAAACCATCCATCCTCGTCCCCTTTCCCTTCGCTGTCGATGATCACCAGACTCGCAATGCCGAGTATTTGGTACAGGCTGGCGCAGCCGTGCTCTGTCCACAGCCTTTGCTGACCGAAGGAGCTCTGGAACAGGCTCTTGAGCGGCTTCGCAGTCCGGCTGTGCGCAAGGAAATGGCGCAGAATGCTTTTGCCAGAGCAAAAGTGGATGCGACCGAAACCATTGTACGAATCTGCAGGGAGGTTGCCCTGTCGTGATGGAGAAGGATATGAAGGGTTATAACGCCATGCGGCGTATTCACCGGATTCACTTTATCGGAATTGGTGGAGCAGGCATGTGTGGAATCGCGGAAGTTTTGCTGAATCAGGGCTATCGGGTCAGCGGCTCGGATCTTCGCCAGAGCGAGGTGACCGATCGTCTGGTCCGCCTCGGCGGTACCGTCTTCATTGGTCATGTGGCCGAACAGGTTGACGGAGTGGATGTTGTGGTCGTCTCCAGTGCGATTGATGAGCACAATCCGGAAATTGTCCGGGCCCGTGAACAGCGGATTCCCTTGGTTCGGCGGGCGGAAATGTTGGCGGAACTGATGCGGTTCCGGCATGGAATCGCGGTTGCCGGTGCTCATGGCAAAACAACCACAACCTCACTGATTGCCTCGATTTTTGCCGAGGCCGGATTGGATCCAACTTATGTGATTGGTGGCCTGTTAAATGGTGCAGGTACCAATGCCCGACTTGGTGCCAGCCGTTACTTGGTCGCAGAGGCTGATGAGAGTGATGCCTCGTTTCTGCATCTGCAACCGATGGTCAGCGTGGTGACCAACATCGATGCGGATCATATGGAAACCTATGGCGGTGATTTCGAAACGCTGAAAAGGACCTATGTTGAGTTCTTGCATAACTTGCCTTTCTACGGACTGGCTGTACTTTGTCTGGATGATGCTGCGGTTCAGTCCATTTTGGACAAGGTTGGCCGACCGGTTCTGACTTATGGTATGGGAGCCGAGGCGGACTACCGTGCTAGCCAGATTGAAGCCGATGGACTGAAAACACGCTTTAGGGTGGATCGCCCGGAACCCTTGCCACCATTGCAGGTCTGTCTCAATCTGCCGGGGCGTCATAATGTCCTCAATGCCCTGGCGGCGATTGTGGTGGCTAGTGACCAGGGAATTGACGATGGCGCCATGACCAAGGCACTGACTGAGTTTGCCGGTGTTGGGCGGCGGTTCTCGATCCTGCTTGATCGCCCTTGCCAGAATAGGCATTTAACCCTGATCGACGACTATGGCCACCATCCTCGTGAGATAGCTGCCACCATTGCTGCGGTTCGGGATAGCTTTCCGCAACGTCGGCTGATCATGATCTTCCAGCCTCACCGCTACACACGTACCAGGGATCTCTACGAAGACTTTGTGACCGAACTTAGCGGTGTCGATGTGTTGATCCTGCTGGATGTATACCCGGCAGGCGAGAAAGCGATTACCGGAGCCGATGCAAGGGCTCTGGCACGTAGCCTGAGGGCACGTGGCCTGGAACCAATCTATCTGGATGATGCCCACAAGCTGAATACGTTGTTGCCAACCCTGTTGGCGGATGGCGATGTGGTTCTGGCTCAGGGTGCCGGAAACGTTGGCCAGATTGCGCGCGACCTAGCGACACATGAGCTTTATGCAGGAGATGGCCATGATGAGTGAGACTCTGTGCACAAGATTGGGGCGTGTTGGAGTCCTGTTTGGTGGACGTTCCGGCGAGCGGACCATTTCCCTGCAAAGTGGCAAGGCTGTTCTTGATGCGTTGCGTCGGGTCGGGGTTCAGGCGGAGCCTTGGGACCCTGCTGAAATGCCACTGGAATCACTGATCGAATTTGATCGGGTTTTTATTGTCCTGCATGGCAGGGGTGGTGAAGACGGTTGTATTCAGGGTGCACTGGAGTGGCTTGGAATTCCCTATACCGGCAGTGGTGTTCTGGCTTCCGCCTTGGGTATGAATAAGGCAAGAACCAAACAGGTCTGGATGGCTCAAGGTTTGCCGACACCCGGATACCGTATGCTGGACGAGGGCTTTGATGCGCAGGCACTGGTGCGTGATCTGGGCATGCCCTTGATGATCAAACCGATACATGAAGGATCAAGTCTGGGTATGAGCAAGGTGGATCGTAGTGATCAGCTGATGTCTGCCTGGCAGCAGGCTTTTGCATGTGATCGCCATGTGATGGCCGAGCAGTATATCCAGGGTCAGGAGTTTACGGTACCAATTCTGGCGGAAGCGGCATTGCCCGTGATTCGTTTGCAGACCTCGCACCGGTTCTATGATTTTGAGGCCAAATACCAAGCCAACGATACCCAGTACATCCTGCCGTGTGGACTCGCCCTTGAGCAGGAACAGCGGCTTCAGGATCTCGCCCTGAGGGCATTTAATGCCGTTGGAGCCAAGGGGTGGGGACGTATTGATGTCATGCAAAATGAACAGGGCGATTTTTTTCTGCTGGAAATAAATACCGTTCCAGGTATGACGGATCATTCCCTGGTTCCTATGGCAGCCCGGCAAGCCGGGATTGATTTCGATACATTGTGTCTGCGCATTCTGGAGGGGACTCTTTCATGAGCTTCATGGCAACTTCGCGGCAGACAGCACCAGCATGGTTGCAGGCCCGAAAAATAGTGGCTCCTGGCTGGTCGATGTTGATGAACGTCGTCTATGGCCTGGCACTGAGCCTGTTTCTTCTGGTTCTGTTGCGCACCGTTGCGCTGATCCGGCATGCCCCCATGGTTGAGCATGTCCAGGTGGTTGGCGCTTTTCAGCATATCCATCCTTCTGGGTTGGCTAAGACGCTGACGGGTGTGGCACGTGGACCAATCCTTGATGTTGATCTGACCCAGATCAGGCAGGTTGCCTTGCAATCGCCATGGGTTGAGCAGGCATGGGTCAGTCGTATCTGGCCAAACCGGATTGATGTGCACCTGATTGAGCGTACTCCAGTGGCGCGCTGGGGTCGCTCCGGATATCTGAGCTCCTTGGGACAAGTGTTTGATCCACCAGCGGCCGATACGGTAACCATAAGTGGACTGCCAGAACTGGATGGTCCGGTTGGTCAGGAAAATATGGTCATGCAGCAATACCTTAGTATGAACGCACTCCTTAAGCCTCTGGGGCTGCGGATTGCGTCTTTGCAACTGACCGATCGCATGTCCTGGGTCGTGCATCTTGATGATGGCGTGGAAATCAAGGTCGATAACACCGATATTTTTAATAAATTGCAGCGTTTTGTCGTTTTATATCGGCAAGAACTGCAGGGACAGATGGATCGGGTTGACAGTGTTGATTTGCGGTACCTGAATGGTGCTGCTGTTGCCTGGAAGCCCTGAAAACAACGTAATCCGATCATAATCAGAGAAATATGGAGTGCAACATAAAATGGGGAGTATTGCGAAGTACCCTGGACGGCAAGGACGTGAATCAGTGGCTCAACCGATGATTGCGGCCCTGGACATTGGTACATCAAAGGTGGCAGCTGTAGTTGCGCGTGTGCTTGAGGATGGTGGGCTGGAAATCCTTGGAGTGGGTCGTCGTCCTTCCCTGGGTATGAAGCGAGGTGCCGTGACTCACATTGAGCAGACAATTCAGGCGATTGAGGGTGCGGTCCAGGAAGCCGAACTGATGGCGGACTGCAAAATCCATTCGGTCTATGTCGGAATTGCTGGAAGTCATATTGGTGGGCGCAATACCGAAGCGGTGGTTGCAACCCGAGACGGAGAAGTTACCGAACAGGATATTGATCGGGTCATTGATGCCGCCAAGAGTGGCACGCTTCCGGCAGATCATCGCATCCTGCATATTCTTCCTCAGGACTTTGTGGTTGACGATCAGGTCGATGTGCGTCATCCACTTGGTATGTCAGGCCAACGCTTGCAAGGCTCGATTCATGTGATTTCCTGCGCCGTAAATGCCTATACCAACCTTGAAAAATGTGTGCAGGGCTGTGGATTGCATGCCGAGAAAATCATTCTGGAGCAGCTGGCTTCGGGTGAGTCGGTGCTCACTGAGGATGAGCGGGAACTAGGTGCCTGTGTCGTCGACATTGGAGCAGGTACAACCGATATTGCCGTGTTTATCGGGGGGGCAATCCGTTATACCGCAACGATTCCGATTGCAGGTGACCAGGTGACCAATGACATCGCCATGGCCCTGCGCACTCCGACCCAGTGTGCCAATGAAATCAAGATCAAGTACGCATCAGCTCTGGCACAGGTTGTAACTCAGGATCAGGACATTGAAGTGACCGGAATGGGAGATCGGGCCAGTCGACGCCTGTCGCGCCAGACCTTGGCTGAAGTGGTGGAGCCTCGCTACGACGAACTGTTTTCCATGGTATTAGCTGAACTGGAGCGCAGCGACATGCTGCATCGTTTGCCGGCAGGTATTGTACTGACGGGTGGTTCATCATGTATTGAAGGTGCCATACAGTTGGCAGAATCCATTTTTCATTTGCCCGTTCGCGTCGGTAACCCGTATAGCCCTCGCATGCGTGGTGTGGTTGATGTATTGCGCAGCCCGGAATATGCCACAGTGCTGGGTTTGCTGATGTGGGGTCAGAAAGAATTGCTTGGGCAGGGTTTGGGGACTGGGGCCATGCAGCGCCGTCAGGAACAGGGACCTGGTATGTTGGGCAAGGTTAAAGGGTTACGGGCCTGGTTTGCCCGTAACTTCTAGGACAAGAAAACAATCTGGATTTCTTTTGAGGAGTACATAATCATGAGTCAGGTTTTTGAATTGGTTGAATCTGTTCCTGAACACAGCAATGCCGTCATCAAGGTCATTGGTGTCGGTGGTGGTGGGAGCAACGCTGTCCAGCATATGGTCAACAGCGCATTGCCGGGCGTCGATTTTATTTGTGCCAATACCGACATTCAGGCTTTGAACAAGATGAGTGCGCCGGTATGTCTGCAACTGGGAAAGAACATGACACGCGGTCTTGGCGCTGGCGCTAATGCCGAAATTGGTCGTCAGGCTGCCATTGAGGATCGTGATACTATTCGTCAGATTCTGACCGGTGCTGATATGGTGTTTATTACCGCAGGCATGGGCGGTGGCACCGGAACCGGCGGTGCTCCTGTGGTTGCCGAGGTAGCGCGTGAGATGGGTATTCTTACCGTTGGTGTCGTCACCAAACCCTTTCGATTTGAGGGTAAGAAGCGTATTGAAGCTGCCATGTCCGGTATCAAGGCGTTGTCGGAGCATGTGGATTCGCTGATTACCATCCCGAACGACCGTCTGCTGGAAGTGCTTGGCAAGGTCTCGTTGGTGGAAGCCTTTGCAGCGGCCAACAATGTGCTTCTGGGGGCTGTGCGCGGGATTGCCGATATGATTCTGCGCCATGGTCTGATCAATGTGGACTTCGCAGACGTTCGTACCGTCATGTCCGAACAGGGCATGGCCATGATGGGAACTGGGACAGCTACCGGTGAAGACCGGGCACGTCTGGCGACCGAGCAGGCGATATCCAGTCCTCTGCTGGATAACATCAGTCTGCAGGGAGCGCGTGGGGTTCTCGTCTCGATTGCGGCCAACTCCGGATTGGGAATCGATGAGTTCAATGTGGTCGGCGAACTTGTGCAGAATCTTGCCCACGAGAGTGCGCATGTGGTGATTGGTACCATTCTGGATGAGAGTATGGGTGATGAAATTCTGGTCACTGTTGTTGCGACCGGTTTGAATGAACAGGAATCTCAGATCCAGGCACAGCCACAGGCAGTAGCAGCAGCACCAACGCTGGTAGCCAACAACAACTCGGTAGCGGCAGCCGTTGCCAACTCTGGACGTAGTTCGACAGCTTCAGTGCCGGATTATACCGGATATGATGCACCAGCCATCATGCGTCGTCAGGCGGGTTCCCGCACAGCGGCTGCAGCTCAGCCGGCAAAGCGTAACAAGGAAATCAGCTATCTGGACATTCCGGCATTTCTGCGCCGTCAGGCTGATTAGGCCAAGCGGAGCAGCACCATGTCTGCTTTGACCCTGGATGCCCTCACCAGAGGGCATCCAGCCATAGTCCAATGTCTCGGGACGGTTCCCCTGAGCCTGTCTGCAGATAGTGATGCATATAGAGATGCAGGGTTACAGGTCGGCTTATATGCCAGTCCAGGAAAACCGTTAGAAATGAACTGTCGGTAAGACTGCCTGGTGTGGCTGGCTGGTAGTTGTAGCTTAGTCCCGGTTGTATGGCTTGCGAGGGAAAGAAGAAGAGATCAGCTTCAGCGTAGGGGAAATTCGTATACATCTGGCTGTTGCTGCCCACCCAAGTATAACCGAGATTGAGGTGAGGCTCGATCCATGGCCCGGCATGCACGACCGAACTGCTCTGCAGGCTTGTGGTCGGTGCGCCGCTACCCAGTCCTTGTGCGGCTGATGCATTGTCAAAAGTGCCGATCAGGCTTAGTCGCGACTCCAGCCATGAAAATACGGAAGGTAAATTGCGATCGATTTCAAGCCCTACATCACCGAGTCCCGATGCCTGGGACACATCGTTACGGTTGGTCAGGATCTGGGGGATACGGCAGAAGCTGGCAATGGTCGTAGTTAGCGTTCCTTGCCGCTCAAGACGGCGAAGCTGCCCAAGACTAAGACTATCAATATTATTACAGGTCTGAGAGGTAAGCTGCTGCGCATTGAGGGTCGTGGTTGTGACAGGAAGTGCTGCAGCGTGGGTCAGCAGATGATGACTGCTGCAAAAGTTCAGGGCAGAGGAACTGATGAGGCCACGATTAAGGTAGTCTCTGATTGTTGAGACGGGCAGATCACGAATCCGGGTACACAGGGCCAGTGCATTGGCAGGACTCTTCTGAAAAAAGGAATTGGGATTACGGACCTGCTCCAAAGGAAGCAGCAGACTGAGTTCCCAGTTTTCCCAATCAAGAAACGGCCGCAGGTTCAGCAGTGAAATAGAGCTTGCATTGTCACGGCTGAAGCTCATGTTCTCATAACCGGCCTGCATCTCAATACCGAACTTGAACCCAGCGCTCTGCTGCGTTGCAACAGGCGTTGTGTAAAGGTCAAGCGCATCGTCCTCGTCCCAGGCATATCCTGGCAGGATCAGCATGAACAGCAAAATAAAACAGCACAATAGCCTCATCATTGGTTGTCGTGTTGACCTGCCTATGGTTTTATGCCTTGTAATAGAGCATTTCTCATCTGGGTGCGTTGCTCGGGCGTTGCTTGCCGGAACTGCTGACGCATCTGATCCTTTTGTTCTGGTGTCATCGAATGCCAATAGCTTCGGAGTGCCTGCTGTTGTTCGGGAGGCAAGCTCTTGAACCAGCGCCAGCGCTGGCGAATACGTTCCTGGGCCTGCGGAGGCAGGCTCAGGAAGTGTTGATAGCGCTGCTGCAATTGCTGGCGCTTTTCTTCAGGAAGACTTTGCCAGATGTAAAAGCGCTTTTGCGCTTGCGCCTGCTGCGCCGGCGTCATGTTCTGATAACGTGCAAGTCCCTGCAGGATTTTGTCACGTTGCTCATTGGGCATCTGATCCCACTGTCCGGAAAGATTGCCGAGAGCCTGCTGGCTCGATGGGGGAAGGTCATTCCAGGCAGGTGCGGCCTGTACACGGACGGACGCCAGCAGGCTAACAAAAAACAGGAGCATAAAGTATTTCATGTGCGGGGCTCCTTGGTTTGAACAGGAGATGGGGTATCGTGTTCCTGGGATGGGCTTGTAGGGCGAATCCCCGGGGGTGGTACATTAGTCAGAAGCTGATGCAGATCATTCGGATCAAACACCTGACCGTTAGCATTACTGTAGGCGGCGAGATAGAGCAGAAAATCCCGCGAGGGTTGTGACTCGGGAGATGCAGCACTGAATGCCGGTACGGTCGCAAGACAAAGGATAATACTGACGACAGGGTACTTAGGCATGATCGCCTCCCAGTGCTTCCAGCATGGGCATGTCCTCAAGCATTGGAAGATCCGCTGAGGGTGGAGACTGGGTGTGTAGTGCCACGGCCGAAGTTGACGCAGGTGTCGAAGTTGTCGCAGGTGTCGCAGGTGTCAGCATGGAACGATGTGGCATATTTAAAACCAGAATCAGGGCTGCCATGCTGGCAATGGATAGCGGCAACCAAAAGCTCTTGTGGTAGAAAAAGTTGCGGAATGGAGTGTCGGCCTGTCGCAGCGCCTCAGTGCGAATGGCCCGCAGCTTCTGGATCTGTACAGTGGAAAGATCCTGTGCCGCCCGATCAAGGGTATGCTTGACAGTGTGCTGCCATTCTTCAGACGGATTTGGCTGATGAGACATTTTGATCTCCAAGGGCTTTGCGCATGCTGGCAAGCGCCCGAAAAAGGTGTGTTTTGACACTGCCTTCACTGCATTGCATGATCTGGGCCGTTGCGGCAATGTCCAGTCCTTCCCAGATCCGCAGGAGAAAGGCCTGTTGCTGCCGGAAGGGCAATTGCTCAAGAGCTGTTTTGACTGTTTCCATATCGCGGGCATGTTCCAGCAGACGAGCAGGATTCTCATCCCGGGGATTTGCCAGCTGATCGGTCCAGTCAGCGCTTTCTTCGTCATCCCAGTCGGGACGCTCCCAGAACATCCAGCGTCGTTGACGGGATTGCTGGCGGTGCCAGTCCATCATGCGGTTGTGAAGAATCCGGTTAAACAGGGCAGGCCATTCTTCACAAGGGCGATTGGCATAGGATCGAACCAGACTCAGCATGGCGTCCTGCACGATATCCATGGCATCCTGTTCATGGCGAGTCGCCAGCCGGGCTGTAAAAAAAGCCCGCCGCTCAACTTCAGCCAGAAAGCGCTCCATGGCCTGTTCGTGTGTACCGGTCTTCACCCGACCGCACTCCAGCTCGACAGCAGATGAGTACATAGTTTATCCCATTCCTGATCTGCCTTCACTAACGGAACGGATTTAAAAAGGTTGACGACCATGAGCTTAACCATGCAAAAAAACGGCTTCATTAACGAAACTGTTCGCGCCAGTAAATGATCGGGGCCCGACCCTGATAGACTCCGAATGTGGCCAGTGCGGCTGGTGTAGTCGCACCGATACCGGGGATGGTCCACTGATAGGGGTACAGTCGTAGCCAGGCGGGCAGGCCGGGCAAGGATAGTTCAATGGAGCCGGGGACCTTGGGAGCGGACAGGGTGACCTGAGTTTGACCGTTGACCAAGGTAGTGCTGTAGGGCGTTTGATAGGAAGGTGTGGTTGAAGCCGTGCTGAGCGTCCCGGTGGGGTTGGATAAGGTCAGTGCGCCATAGTTGGGACTGGCTGCGGGGGTGAGTGCCACCTGGGTACACTGGTCCAGCGTGTTAGTCTCAAAAGCGCCTTGGCCGTTGCCAAGGTTGACATAATACTGAGCAGTAACCGGTATCGTCAGTGGAAGGAGTTCAGAACCATTATTGGCCCCCATCCAGATGCGGCCATAGCGTTCACTGCTGGTGCCGAGCAGCACTGAGTCAGGGGTGGCGCTTCCAGTGCTCGACATGTTCAGACCAGTAAGACCAATTCCATCGGAGTCGGTGGCGGATAAGCCAAGCTGAAAATGATCAAAGGATCCATCAGGTTGGGAAAGATTATTTAGTGTGACCGTTGTGGACAGCATCGAGGAGAGGCCCTGAGTCCAGGTTCCGGACCAAGAGCCTGTTGAGAGTCGTCCACTGAGTGGGGTAACCGATGTTGAGGCATCGTCGGCCGTAAAATTGACCCCAGGAGTTTGGCTGCCATTGAGAGCTAAGGTGTACCAGCTGCCGGTGTAATTAAGGGTGGGCTGGTTGCTGGTATTTTGGGCCGCAAGCGACCAGAGCACATTCATGGGTTGGGCCATATAGGTAAATCCGGAACTACCCGAGCCACAGGCTGGTGTAAGGGTCGCCGCGTTAAGACTGTAGTGGTCCGGAACAAAACGCCCTGTATTTGGGGCGGAACCCTGAATGGTGGCGCTTCCCCCTAAGTAAGCACTCAGTTGGGCATTGATGTTAATAATGCCAACATCGGAGTAGCTCAGACTGCTGGTTGCTGTTCCCGATACAAACGAGCCAATGCTGCTGGTTGACAGGGTTCCGGGGGTGGCCGTCGCGGGAAGAACCTGTACGGCAGCAAGTGAGGGTGTACCGTTGAAGGAGGGTGTGCTGGGGTTGGTAAGCAGATTGGTGCCCGCAGCGGGGGTGTCCGATGGCGTTGAGATGCTTTGCCCGCTGACCCATTGCACGGCACGAACGCTCATTGAGAACGGTTGCCCGGCTTTGACAAAATAGGGGGAGACAGTTAACGCATCGGCATAAGACCAGGTTCCATCTTTGAGGCCATTACTGGCGCGGTTGCCGGAGAAGTCGAGGGCAAAGCCAAAGGGACGAATGACATAAACCGGCGAACTGCCTAAGATGGTGCCATTTTGAGCAAAACTGCCGGAGTTGTCGGTCAGGTTGATGGACCATTTGCCGACGTCTGTCGTGTTGAGGTTAAAGCTGGCAACGCCTTGACTGAAACTGAGGTTGTTCAGATTGGCGGATGCAGGTGCGCTGTTGGGCAGGGTAACGCCATTGATACTGGGCGCTGCGCCTTGGGGGTCGAGGGCATCTCGGCTGATCCAGGCAAGAAGATTTTTGCTGCCGCTGTATTGAGTTGCAACACCACAGGAACTTCCGCCAGTCCCATTTTGCCGGATAGCTTGCACTTGAAATGCGTGTGGGCGACCGGCAATCACATCATTACCGAGGGGATCAACACTCTGGATGACAAACGCATTGGTCTGGAACTGGATGGGGGTGCTTTTTCCGGTGTAGGTTTGTGCGCTGACGTTGACCGTCAGGGTATCGGCATGGCTGTTGCTGAGGTCGAGGGTTACACTGCCATTATCTCCTGATACAAAGGTATAGGTTGCCGTACCTGAATCACTGGCTCCGGGAACGAGCGTCCCGTTGCCCTGTACCAGTGACCAGTCGCCGTGGCCGGAGGAGGTCGTGATGGCAAGCGCGCCCGTCCAGGTCGTGTCGGGTTGGCCGGTGTTGCCTAACGCCGTGATGGTGATTTGGGACGGGGTGCAGGTACTGGCAAAAGAGCCGGCAGACACACTAAAGCCACTCAGGGGATTAGCGGCACAATAGGCTAGGTTGGACGAAGGGATTATGGAGGTTGTTCCGGTTGAACTGGGTGTCCAGGCAAGTTGCATGACGGAATACCCTGGTCCCTGAAAATAGCCAATATGAACCGGGTAGGTCTGGCCTTTAAGCAGATGGATGCTGTTTGAGGTTTGCGATGTGGCTGCCTGCAACTGCCATTGATTGATAATTTGCGCGCCGGATAGACTCATCAGACTACCGTCATCACTGGTTAAGGTGATCGTATAGTCATCGGTCTGACTGGGGATCAGATAACCGTCCCATTCCGTAGAAAAATTAGTGGTCTGATTGCCAAAGCCAGCGACGGGCCAGACGCCAGGACTAAGCTGGGGAAAGTTAATGGTACTGTCAACTCGATCGATTTCTTTACCGGTAAAAAAAGCATTTGCCTGCTGGTTCTGGTTAAAATAGCGGCCATACAGGCCGGGAGCCAGCTGGGTGCCAGCCTGAGGAATCAATTGCCCTGAGGAGGGACTGACCACTGAATACCCTGCCTGATCAAGAACGTTACTGACACTGACGCTATAGGTTGTTCCCGAGGTCAGTGCTTTGTTGGTGGTCAGTAAGACACTCGAAGCATTGATGGGATTGATGACCGCATTGGTGATGTTGATACCATTTGCGCCTTGGATCTGATAGTTTTTTGATTTCTGTGCCGATGTTGTGTCGAGCGGTTCCGAGAAATCCAGCTCGATCTGATTGAGAGACCCACAGGGCTGAGAAACCGTTTGCAGTTGCAGTGGTTGGCCAGAGAACAGGTTGCTCTGGGGAATCAATTGCCAGGAACTTCCGGGGTTCCAGATGCTGCTGCCTTCATATTGCCAGGAGAGGCTGATGACCGAAGCCCCCAAATGATTAAAGTACGCAACTTTGATTGGGTAGTAACCTTGCGACAAATAGGGCCCATTGCTGTATGAGGAGCAACTTAAAAATACACAAAAATAGGTAAGGGTGTTGTCGGTGGTATTGCCGTGCAGGGTCCAGTCATCGATGAACAGGTTTTGGTTGGTAAATCCAGTACCGTCCTGATCGATCCACACACGAACACCATCATCACTTTGGGTCTGGAAATCCCAGATGCCTGAATTGGCTACATAAATATAGCCGGTCCAGACGACACCAAAATTAGTGGTTTGCACCGTCGGTGCGGCGGGGACCGTGCCCCAGTTGCTGAAATTAAGGATAGGGTCTACCCGGCTCAGGGCAAGACTGCCCCCACTTGGGAAATTACTGTCATTCAATGGATCATAGCCGTAGTTGTAATACTGACCATACAGTCCGTCCCCGGTCACTTGAGGTGGGAAGACACTCGGTGCTGCGGCGTGAACAACGCTGATGGGCAGCAGCACGCTAAGCAAAAAAACCATAACTCGTTTAGAAAAGACGTTCAGATCCATAATCCGGTGTCCACTTCACGGCTGACCATCGTGTTTTGGCCAACACTCCCCTGATAGGCGCGAGCACTGAGGCTGTACCAGGTATGGCTGCTACCGGCTTCGGAGATCGGGCCGTAGGCCGAGCAACGAATCACCACGGTAAAACCGTTCAGGGTGCCATCGGTTAGAGAAAGTGTGGTTGAAACACACTGGTTCGTTTTGAGGATCTGATAAATGGCATAATCAAGACCGGATTGGGCGGCAGCTAGGGCGCGACTGTGCATAACCTGATTGGTGCTGGTCTGGCTGCCCAGATTGAGCCACTGCATGAGCAGAACAAGTACGCCTGAGACCACCACGATCAGAAAGATGGCAAAGACGAGGGCGACGCCCTTGGGTTTGGGTTCAGATCCCGTTCGGAACATTGGTTTGCTCCAAGATACTCAGTTGTTCGTTCTGTCCGGTCATGATGAGTTGCAGGCTTATCAGGCCGGCCCGGCTGGCTGTTCCTGCCTGATAACTGAAGAGACAACTGCCAACTTGGTCGCTGACCAAAGTGGCCCGTGCTGAAGAGGGTGGGCTGGCAACGGTTGTCTGCAAGGTGTACTGATCGTAACGCCAGAGTTGGTTGTTTTGGCAGGTGTACGTGATGGGGGTATCCACCATATAAAAGCGTTGCATCGGCGAAGGGTAAGGAAACTGGTGCGGCGAGGACAAGGTGATCAGGCTCTCCGGATTATTGCTGGTTGCGGTTATCGTGGTACCAGCAGGGGTGATGACTGGATCGCCTGCATAAGCATCGGCACCGGTTTGGCCGGTATGATAAATGACAATCGCTGTGCCTGCTGCGGGTTGTGATAAGGGTCCAGCGACCTGAAAACTGCTGTCCGCTGTACTGAAATCAAGGGGATCTGAACCACTTAGTCCCGAGTTCTGGGCGCGATAGCGTCCGGCACTGACCACGTGAATGAGTTCAAAGGCAGTGCCGGCAGTATTGACCCGAATACTGTTGGGTAAGGCGGCATGAAGATCGCGCTGCATCAAAAAAAATGCCTGATCGGCCAGGGAGACCAGTTGCGCGCGATCCCGGCTTGCCTGATAGGCACGAAATGGCTGTGCAGCCAGCGGAGCAATCACGGCAATAATCAGACCGATCAGAACGATTACCATCACCATTTCGATCAAGCTAAAGCCACGCCTCCGGTTCATTTCAGTACCTCGTCCGGATGGCGGTGAGCTGATAGTTCTGTGCTGTGGCTGCAAAGCTCACATGGATGTCGATACGCAGGACATCCGTCGCTGGAATACCCTGCCAGGCTGATGCTGGATTGACAACGGTGACAGCAACGTTGTAGGCAGACAGCGAAGGAATGGCATTGCCGTATTCGTCATGGGCACCAATATCGTTTAATCCATTGTAGTCACAAATATTGTTCATATTGGCGCGTGATTCAACCGGACCACTGCAGGCCGGAGCGGTGGGAGCCAGCGAGGGATCCACAAAAGCCTTGGAACTGATTTCTTCCATGTAGGCATCCGCAATCGCCGCAGCCTGTTCGCTGATCAAGGGGTCGGAGGAGTGCCCGGCAAGCATGGCCATTGCCCCATACATACTTGCTGCAGCAATACTGATCACAACGATGGCGACAATCAGTTCAATGAGGGTAACGCCCTGTTCTCTGAACCTTTCACTGAACCTTTCACTGAGCTTGTCACTGAACATAGCCCGACAGCCCATAAAAAGTCACGGTGCGACTGCTTGAACCAGCAATCGTCAGGGTCAGAGAGGTCTGGGGGCTATTGCTCCAGTTTGTTGCATGAATTGTCCCGTCCGGAGCAAAATAAAGTTTGCCAAGGGCAGCGCCAGAAAGCGATACCCCCGAAGGAGCCGTGTCCGAAAGTATGCCTGAACCAAATGGACTGGTCAGGCCCGTGTTAAACGAGGTCGGGCTGGCCGGTGGGTTGTTCAGGCACTGATCATCCACCGACGCCTGATAAGAGGCTGTACTGAAGGTCATTTGCACGTAACAGCCACTGCTTTCGGCATAATCATGGGCGTAGCGAGCTGCATTAACCAGCCCTTCTTCGAAATGATTTGAAGTAAAAACCGAGTTGTCAAAAAAACGGGGCCCTATGATTGCTGCAAGGACCCCGATTAACACAATGACCATCACCAGTTCAATCAGCGTGAACCCCGATTGAAGTTGATGTTTACCATACATGTTCAACGCTGGGTGTTCGGCATGTAACTAAAGTTTAACAGCCTGCGATTGTTGATGTGGATGGAAATCCTGTAATTGTTGCCGGAACAGTACTCGATGACGCTGGTATGTATGTGAACATGCATGTTGTTGAATTAGCAGCACCCAGAGGATAAATCGGACCTGCGGTGTTGTAGTTTGTTGCAGAAAGATTGGCGGCACTTGCCAAAGCAGCATAGTTCGCCGGGTAACCATAAGCAGTAGTGATTGGTGTACCCTCAACAGAAACGCTTGATGTTGCACCGGTTGCATTATTGACAATGGCTGAACTGTGCACTATCTCGATAGCCGACTGGGCGGCGCCATAGGCACCTTGCAAGGAAGCGTAGCGCGCGTTTCCGCTTAAGTCTGCAAAGCGAGGCAGGGCAACGGCCGCCAGAATGCCGATGATGACAATGACCATCACCAGTTCAATAAGGGTGAAACCACTTTGTTGATGTTTCATGAAAAGTACTCCGTTGTCCATCAGTGAATAATTGTTTGCACGCTGCCACTACCCATTTGATACAGCAAAATTCGGGTTCGTGTATCGGGGGTGGTTTGCTGATAGCGGTACAGGCAGAGGTGCGCGGCCGGGTGCTGAACCAGAAAATCACTGCCTGATTCGGGCAATGAGCTTGCAGTCAGTCCGGTTTGGGTCATGATGGCCTGCCAGAGTGTACTGCAAGTCATCAAGCCGTCATCCTTGCCCGCGGTAACCGTTCCTTCCGGCCAACCCTCAGGGTTGAACAGAAGACCGTCAATCCGGTTACTGCGCTGTATCAGCCATCTATTGTGCAGTATAGACAAAGATTCGAGAAATGTCCTGCCGGTCATTTCCACCCGAGTGTCTCGGACCTGACGAATCATGCTTGTTAAGGTGGGCACGAGCGTGAGCAGCAGAAGCGCGACAATCGTTAGCACCAGATTATTTTCCAGAGCACTGCGTCCGTGGGGGTTTAGCATTAGTTATGGTGCAGCATGACAGAGCCAAGGTTCCATAGGGGTAGGAACACACCAAGTGCCAGGATGAGTACGATGGCCCCAACACCCAGCAGCAGAATGGGTTCGATGCGGTCGGTTAACTGTTTGAGGTCGTAATCGACTTCTTCGTCATAGAAATCAGCAACTTCCGTGAGCATATCCTCTAGAGTGCCGGACTCTTCTCCGACCAGAAGCATTTGCAGAACAAGGGGAGTAAACATGCCAGTATTAGTGGCGGTGCGGGTAATGGTGTCGCCGCGTTCAATCTGCTCTGCCATGCTGCGGATGGCGGTGCCGATGTATTCGTTGCCGACGGCACGGGAGATGGTGTTCAGTGTTTGAATGACCGGTACGCCGGAGCGCATCATCATGGCAAAGGTTCGTGCAAAACGGCTGAGCATGATGCGCTCGAAGATGCTGCCGACCAAGGGGATGCGGAGTTTGAGCCGGTCCCATTTCAGCTGTCCAATGGGTGTGTGGATGTAGCGTCGAATCAGGATGCCTGAAGTTATGGTTACCAGAGCAATCAGCCAACTGTCATGCAGCATAAAGTTGGAACTGGCAATGAGTATTCGGGTAGGCAGAGGGAGTGCTGCGTGCATTTTGGCAAATACACCTGCAAAGGCGGGAATCACAAAGAAATTGATGATGCCAAGGGCAACGAGCAGGGAAATAATGACAAAAGTTGGATAGCGGGTGGCCTGCTGGATACGTTTTCGTGTGTCACGTTCCCGATCTAGGTGCCGGGCCAACTCCGTAAAAACTTCTTCAAGACGTCCGGTGTTCTCACCGACTCGGACCATGTTGATAAACAGGGGTGAAAAGATTTTTGGGTGTTGGGCAAGTGCCTGGGTGAGCGATTGACCGGATTGCAGTTGTTGTACCGCTTCACCAAGATGCTTTCTGAGTGAAGGGGAATTGCTGGAAGTAGACAGGGTGGTCAGGGCGCGAACAATCGCCACACCTGATTTGGTGAGCGAGTACATTTGCCGGCAGAAGAGGATCAGTTCTTCGGTAGAAGGGGGGCTATCATTGAACCACTGATTGAGGGCGTAGAGCCAGTCCTGCTGCTGAGCCTGTTCATCGATTCGGGTCGGAGTAATCTGGCGTTCACGCAGGGCGAGTGCGACCGCCTGTGCCGAGGAACTTTCTAGCAGTCCCTGGACGCGGCCTCCACGGGTATCCCTTCCTTCGTAGCGGTAGGTGGGCATGGTCAGTCCAGAATCTCGATCAGACGGGTGACCTCATCGAGCGAGGTCAGTCCCTGCTGGGCCAGTTCCAGGGCCGTCAGCGCCAATGGGCGGTACTGAGGGCTGCTACGGGCCGCCAGGATAAAAGCATTCTGATCACTTTGCCGCAGTGCGGCGCTCATGGCTTCATTGATCTCAAGCCATTCATAGACACCAATACGTCCTTTATACCCAGACATGGAGCACTGCCGGCAACCTTGTGGGCGTTGAAAGTCACCTTTTATCCCCTCAATTCCGGTGGCGCGACTGAGAAGGTTAACGTGTTCGTCAGGGTTGTCATCGACTGTTTTGCAGTGCACACAGAGGCGTCGAACCAAGCGTTGGGCCAGGACAGCCCGCAGGGCACTGGCGACCATATAGGGCTCAACACCCATGTCGATGAAACGCATGGCGGCACTTATGGAATCGTTGGTGTGCAGGGTGCTGAAGACCAGATGGCCGGTAATGGAGGCTCTTAGGCCGATCTGGGCGGTTTCCAGATCGCGCATTTCTCCGACCATGACGACGTCGGGGTCCTGGCGCAAGGCTGTACGCAGAACTCGGTCAAAGGTTAAGCCAATCTTTGGGGAGACCTGGACCTGAACGATGCGTGGCAGTTGGTATTCAATGGGATCCTCGACCGTGATGATCTTGATGTCCGGGGTATTGATCTCGGCCAGAGCGCCATACAGGGTGGTGGTTTTTCCTGAACCGGTTGGGCCGGTGACCAGAATCATACCGTGGGGGCGCTTGATGGTCTGGCGAAAGCGCGCCAAAAGTTCGCCAGGCATGCCGATGTGGTCGAGGGAAAGAATCTGGTTGGAATGATCCAGCAAGCGAAGAACCACCGATTCCCCGTAGGAAGTAGGAAGTGTTGATAGACGCACATCAATGTTCTTATTCAGTACTTTGATGCCAAAGCGACCATCCTGGGGCATGCGTTTTTCGGAGATATCGAGATCGGACATGATTTTGAGCTTGAGAATCACGGCCGCGGCAATGCGCCGTTCATTCATGATCTGCTCCTGCAGCACCCCGTCGACGCGCTTGCGAATACGAACCACTTGCTCATCAGGTTCGATGTGGATGTCGGAAGCACCGACCCGTACGGCTTCTTCGAAGATGCTTTGCAGCAGTCGGGTAACAGGGGCATCGCTGCTGGAGGCTGTGCTGGCCAGACTGGCAATGTCGATATCGGTACTGCGCAGTTCATCCTCAAGTTCTACAGCAATACTGGAGATCTGATCCTGCTTGCTGTAGAGGCTGTCAATTGCTGCAAGCAGCTGTTCTTCACGGACTACGGCGGTACTTAATACCCGGTTCAGGCGGCGTTGCAGTTCATCCAGAGCAAACAGGTCAAGAGGGTCGGACATGCCAATCAGATAGCGACCGTCTGTTTCACCAAGCAGGATGGCCCTGAATCGCCGTGCCAGCGTTTCAGGAAGCTGTCGGGCAAAATCAACTTTGAACGGATAGGTATCCAGATTGATCAGTGGGATTTTCAGTTGTTGTGCCAGCAGATTGAGCAGGTCGTCTTCTTTGATCAGTTGCAGGTCAATGAGGACGCGTCCCAGTTTTTTTCCGGAAGATTTTTGGGCTGCGAGTGCCTGTTGGAGGTGCGCTTCGCTAATCAGTCCATTTTGCAGGAGAAGATCACCGATCCGGATTTTGGGTTGTTGCGACATGTTCAGTCTCAGTGAATGCTGTTTTGTCCCGGGACATGGAAATCATCGGGCGTCAGTTGCAGACGTTTGCCATCGGTTTGCAGAAAGCTGTGGACATCAGTCGAGGGCACGATCATGGGTCTGAGCAGGATGACCAGTTCAGTTTTGCTACTGACATCATTTTTTTGTTGGAATAAGTATTTCAGGATGGGAATCTGACCGAGGATCGGCGTTGTTGCCAGCAGATTGTTTTTCTTGGAGGTCATCAGGCCACCAATGACAATAATCTGGCCACTGCGCCCATGCACAACGGTATCGGCTTCGCGCATCTGGCTAAGCGCCAGTGGCAGGATAAAACTACCCCCTAGGTTGGTGCCAAGGCTAAAGGTCTGGTTGTCCTGAGTAACCTGGGTGACTGAGGGCTTGACGTGCAGGGTAACTTCATCACCATGAATCTGTGGGAGAATATCAAGTGCGATGCCTGAAAAGAACTGATCAAGGGTCAGCTGAGGCACAACGACCGAGGTACTCAGGCCCGTTGTCAGTTCGGTAAAACTTAATCCGGTGGCAAAGTACTGGTCGGTACCAACCTTGATCAGTGCCTTCTGGTTGTTGGTGGTGGCGATTCGGGGACTGGAGAGCACATTGACATTTCCTTGTGTTTGCAACAGTTGAAGAATGCCATTGAAATTGCCGGACGAAGCAGCAAAACCAAAGACCCCGCCGATCAGGTCAGGATTGCTGATGGGGGAGGTTGGCGTGCCGGGTCCACTGAGTGAACCAACGCCCAACGTCGTAGTACGGCCTCCTGCCATGTTTGAGAGCTGCTGCCAGTTGATGCCTTCTTGGGCGCCGCTGTTGAGCTGGACTTCAACGATCTTGGCTTCGATCAGAACCTGCGCCTCCACGGCATCCTGGGTTTGTTGCAGGAAGGAAGCCACCAACGTCTGGATTTCCGGAGGGGCATTGACGACGATCAGGCCGGATTCAGGCTGGACAATCACTTTGCCGTGTGCGCCAACGATCATGTTCATTGTGGATTTGAGATTTTCCCAGAAGTTCATGTCGTTAAAGGTCTTGATGATGGATGCCGTTGTACTGACCTTATCGATATTGCTTGCTGCTGAGAAGAAATTTGGGTTCGGTGTATAGCTCTGTGTTTGATTGGGGCCGGTTTGGGTTGGCTGCATGGGCGCTATACTTGGCGCGCTGCCTGAGCCACCGCCTGTTCCTGTTCCGGATGCAATACCGGTATCGGCAGAACTTCCTCCCCGGCCGGCAACAAAAGTCTGCGATTGGCCATAACGACGGCTATCCAGATAATTGATGTGGTAGATCCGGACATTCTGGCTGGTTCCCAGAATCTGAAAGCCATAATCCGTGCGGGTGTACTGGTATCCGTAGGCGTTCTGCAGGGCATCGAGCGTTTGTTCCAGCGTGACGTGGTTGAGACGTAAGGTGATATCCCCGGAAACATCTTCAGAGAGCACGATGTTCTGGTGGGTACCATCCATTAGAGCCAGAAAAAAATCCCGAGCCGGCATGTGATTCACGGCAATGTCAAAATGCTCAGATCCATGCGCCGTAACCGGTGCGTCCGCCAAGGTGTTCAGACTGAGGAAGCCAAGACTGAGGAAGCCAAGACAAAGGAGAATACATGCTTTCATGGTTGGGTTTCCTTGACTGTTGCGCTGGCAGAACTGCCGAACAGACGTAGATGCTTGCGTTTGCTGCCCTGAACAAGATCGACTGAGTCGGGCTCGATATGAACCAGGGTCCAATGGTTGATTTGCTGGCCTTCGTGCATCAGGATCGAGTTGATGCTTGCCAAGTGGCGTTGGTCTGCATAAAGGATGTAGTTTAAATCCCATTTTTCCTGGGTGTTTGTGAATTCCTTCGCGTCGGTTTTTTTTGTGGAGTCCCTCAGGGTTGTCTCTTGAAGGGGTTGCGGCCGGGTAGGGTCCTGATCCGGTCGGCAGGCGAAGGAAATCAAAAGCATCAGACAAGTTAGCCCCTTAGCGATCAAGATAGACCTCGCTCTGGCTTAACAGGAAAAGCTGCAGATGAAACTCGTTTTCCGGGTAGGTGTTCACCTGGTCGTCAAGGTCGATCCAGTAGATGTGCCCCAGTTGTTCCAGTTGTTTAAGGTAAACCACGATATCAGGATAGTTGCCACGAATAACAAGTTCAACAGGCAGTCGAAAAAGAGGGGACACACCCGCAACCCCAAGCGAGACAGGGCTGCCTGTTTTCAGGTTGACGAGCTGAATTCGGGGGTGCTGATTCAGCAGGGTACGCATCAGGCCAAGTGTCTGACTGCCTGAGGTGACGCTGGATTCAGCCTGGAATAACTGATCCTGAAGTCGGCCAGCAAGCGGGTCGGCTGGTGTAGGAGACAGCGCCTTCTCATGCAGGATGTCGATTTGGGTCTTGAGCAACTTTAGGGTGGAAAGGTGGTGCTCCAGTACCTGTTCCTGGGTATGTAACTGCTGCAGATGGGTCGAGAGCAGATGAAAGGTCAAGGCAAAGCTGGCAACTACTGGGGTGAGGATGACAAGCACGCGTTCCCGGAGGGACAAGTCATCAAGTTTCTGGTTCCAGGAGTGTAGCTGGTTCAACAAGCTGTTGACGAGTCCATTCATCAGTGCGGAGCCTCCGCATGGCTGTCGAGCACAAAATGCAGCAGTTGACTTTTATCCTGCTGGACAACAATCTGTCGGATGCGTTGCGGTAATGTGCCGGTCTGGTTCTGCAATTCAGCAAGATACTCTGAAAGCAAGGCACTGGACTGTGCTTGCCCCTCAAGATGAATGCTGCCGGATTCTGTGTTATTCAAACGGATCCGTGTAAGCCACACCCCATGGTATGCAAGGTGGGTCAGGTCATTGAGCGGTTGACTGAATCCAGGCTGGAATTTAGTCTGATCGGCATAAATTGCCAGTTGCCTGCGCAACGAACTGATCTTCTGATCCTGTTCAGCCTGGCGTTTGCCAGGGTCAAGAAGGTCCTGGAGTTGGCTGAGGGTCAGTTGCCTCTGGTTCTCAAGAAGACTAAGTGCGCTCAGTTCCTTGCTGATCTGGCTTTGACGCATCATGATGCTGAGCCCGAAAACGAGCCCCACAGCCACAATAACCAAGACAAGAAGTAGCATGACTTCGACGCGTAAAATTTTTTCTTCCCAGCGTACGGGAGGGCGTTGCAGTAGGTCAATATCCTGGCGCAGATTCATAAAAGCGCCCCAAGCACGGCACCAATGGCCAGTGTCTCGTCGGCAGCTGCGCCACTGAGGTGTTCATTGATTGGTTCGGCAAGCTGCATGACCGCTACGGTTGGAGTGAGATTCTGGTTGAGGTATTCGGCCAGTTCGGTCGCTTTGATGTGGGGCGAAATGAGGACTCGACGGATGGTGCCTTTGCCGATTTGGCTGTCAAAATAGTCTAAAGAGCGCTGGATTTCTAGAACCAGCTGATCGTAATCGTCAGAGGTACGCAGGCGAGCCCAGCCTAAAGGAGCCTGACGCGCCAGATAAAGCCTTTTGTCGTGCAAAAGACAGAGATGCGTTTCCTGAACACCGATAAACGCAGTTGCCAGTGCCTCACCTTCCTCATTGAGACGTTGGGCAAGATGAAAACCTGCTATTTCGGGTATGCCGATTCGCTGCAGACCCATTCCGGCCCGCTGAAACGACTGTTCGTAGCTTATGATCTGGGCTTTTGGGCAGGCGGCAACATAGGTCATGCGCTGACGACCCCGATAGGCATCCTCGGGCAGCAGGAATGCATCAAGAGCAGCCTCGCTGGCGTCGTAATTGAGCAGGTCACCAATTTTCCAGCGCAGGGCAGAAACAAGTTCAGTATCCTGAACTGCTGGGGCTTCCGTTAGTAGAAACTGGTAGGTTCCTGCCGGAAGTATCAATCGGGCATCAACATCCTTGATTTCCGGTTCCTGTTGAAGTTCGTTTAAGGCATCGGTGAGTTCTCTGCCATTAAGCAATACAGATCCGGTCCTGATCAGACGATCCTCAGGAACAGGGGTTAACAAGGCCCAAGTCAAACTGTGCGTTGAAAGCACAAGACCCATGCGTTGCCTCGGTTTTTTGATCCAGGGAAGATTGAAGTGAATCCCCATGTGCGCTGTCCAGATCGAATCCATATCTTTGTGCTTAGCTTAGCAGATTAAGCAAAATATGTGATATTGTTCACTATTTGGATATGGAAGTTCGGCTCATGATTGACGTGATTCTTTTCCAGCCGGAGATTCCTGGCAATACGGGCAACATTATACGGCTTTGCGCCAATACAGGTGCGCGTCTGCATCTGATCGAACCATTGGGCTTTCTCATGGAAGACCGCCGTTTGCGCCGCGCTGGCCTCGATTACCATGAATGGGTAAATGTTCAGCGCTGGGCTGATCTGGAACAGTGTCGTTCCGCATTGGGTACAGACAGGGTGTGGGCGATGACGACGCGCGGTGATTCGGTCTGGTCGCAAGAGGATATGGCAGAGCAATCGGTGTTTCTCTTTGGACCTGAGACGCGAGGGTTGCCTGCTGAAGTTCTCCAGAGAGAAGGCGTACGACCAGTCCGACTGCCCATGTTGCCAGGCAGTCGGAGTCTGAATCTTTCCAATGCGGTTGCAGTTGTGGTCTATGAGGCTTGGCGGCAACAGGGATATCCTGGCGCCAGGCCTTGAGTTTTTACTGCAATGACGTGTTTTGTTGCTTGGAAAGCTCCATCTGTTTCTGTGCCAGAAGCGAATCAAAGTTGATGGGAGCCAGAAGCAACTGAGGGAAAGAACCTTTGCCTACCAGATCCGAAATCGCTTCACGGGCATAGGGGAAAAGCACGGAAGGGCAATAACTGCCGAGTAGTCCGGTTTTTTGGGGTTCAGGGAAACTTTTGACTAGAAAAATACCCGCCTGTTTAATCTCGATCAGGAAAGCAACACTGCCTTGATTGTTTGCCGAAACCGTGAGCGAAAGGACAACTTCGTAGTTGTCTTCGTCCAGAGCATTAGTTTCAGTGCCCAACTGGATAGTAATTTCGGGGTTCCATGGGTTCAAAAAAACCTTGGGGGCACCGGGTACTTCAAAAGAGGCATCCTTCAGGTAAATACGCATCAATGCAAACTGACCCTGTTCCTGATCCTGCCCCTGGTTTGTTTCCTTTAGTTCTTCAGTCATAGTCCATCTTCCAGAAAAAATAATTCACGAACAACAATAGTAGCAGAGCTCAAGGCTAAGCGTCCGCTAAAACTTGATCAAGTTTTCCGGTGCGGTCGAGTTCATAAAGGTCGTCGCAACCACCAATGGGTTGATCTCCAATAAAAATTTGCGGCACTGTTCTTCGTCCAGTTGTCTTGATGAGCCAGGCACGGCGTTCTTCGTCCTGGGCAACATCAACTTCTACATAAGCAATGCCTTTGCGCTGCAAAAGAGATTTGGCGCGAACACAGTAAGGGCAGACGGGAGTTGTGTAGACGATTACGTTTTTCATACAAACACCTTAATCAGAATCAGGTCGGTCACTGGATGAGAGGAAGGTTATCTTGACGCCACCGGTTGATACCACCATCAAGCTTGAATACCTGACGATAACCGGATTGCTTTAGCATCTGGGTGGCAGGAATCGCAGTTACACCAGATTGGCAGACAAGGATCATCGACTTCCCGGCATATTTGTCGAGTTGGTGGAGCCGATCTTTCAGTTCTCCGAAGGGAATATTAATGGATTGTGCGATATGCCCCTTGTGAAAGTCACTGGCGCTGCGGATGTCCAGAACAACAGCGGTATCTTGGTTAACCGCTCGGGAGAGTTCAATGGGGTCCATGGAAGCGCCCTTGCTGGCCCGGTCAATGCCTAGCCAGGAAATAATCAGCAGGACAAACAGACTGACAAGAATCAGGTGGTTCAGAATGAAATCAGGGATGTGTTCCATGCGGCATATAACTCTGTCGGCAAGATGAAGTGATTTTAACAGAATCATGCGCGAAACATGAGTGCTTATTTGCAAGGAATCAGGCTTCAGCCAAAGGCCGCAATCCTGGATCTGTAAGAAGGAAGTCTCAGGAAGTGGCAGGAATCACGAAGCTGTGCTAAACAGATGGGACGGATTTTGTCTCGGTGGAACATGCAGTTCCCAAGCTCGAGTTCCTAAAACAGTACATCAAAAGGCTGCACAGAGATGGAAGAAAATTTTGAAGGTCTCAAGGTCATGGTGATCGATGACTCTAAAACCATTCGTCGAACAGCAGAAACATTGCTGCAGAAGGCTGGTTGTACCGTGATCACGGCGACGGATGGTTTTGATGCTTTGGCGAAGATTGCGGATTCGCATCCGGATATTATTTTTGTCGATATCATGATGCCTCGTCTGGATGGCTATCAGACCTGCGCTCTTATCAAGAACAACAGCGCCTACAAGGCTACGCCGGTCATCATGCTTTCGAGCAAGGACGGACTTTTTGACAAGGCGAAGGGGCGAATTGTCGGTTCGGATGAATATCTGACCAAGCCCTTCAGTCGGGAAGAGCTCCTCGGAGCAATCAAACAGCATGTTGCTCGAGTCTGAGCACTGGGTATGGCATCAGGGCCCTGTAAGGGTTGAGGTGTAGGTATGGCAAAGATTCTGGTTGTGGATGATTCTCCGACGGAGACCTACCGTTTCAGGGAAATTCTGCAGAAACATGGGCATCAGGTTCTCGAGGCAACGAATGGTGCTGATGGTGTTGCCACGGCACGGGCAGAATTGCCTGATCTGGTTTTGATGGATGTTGTGATGCCTGGTCTCAATGGGTTTCAGGCAACGCGGCAATTGTGCAAAGGCGAGGACACTGCGCATATTCCGATCATTATCGTGACGACGAAGGATCAGGAGACGGATCGGGTGTGGGGACGACGGCAGGGAGCCAAGGATTATCTGACCAAGCCAATTGATGAGACGGTTCTGATGCGAACCATCCGGCAGTATCTGCCTGGGGCTGGTTAGGAGAGGGTACATGGCAGCACGAGGATTTCTGAAACTTCTGGAGTATGCGGAAAAAGCACTCAAATCTGGCTCTGGCGGCCAGGACTCTGATCGACAGAAAGATGTTTGGAGTGGTGTTGCTTTTCGTCTTCTCGGCAGCAATTTTGTGGCGCGCATGGGGGAGGTCGTTGAAGTGCTGTCGATTCCTCGATATACGGTTGTACCCGGTGTCCAAGACTGGATGCGTGGTGTTTCCAATGTGCGTGGACGTTTGTTGCCGATCATGGACCTCCCGGTATATTTTGGTGCGGAATCACGGGTTCATGATTCACGTCGTCGCGTACTCGTCGTTGATATGCATGAGATTTTTTCGGGACTTGTTGTCGAGGAAGTCTTCGGCATCCAGCATTTCCCTTTCTTGGATTATTCCGCTGAGCCAATTCAGGATATTCCTTCCGCATTAACGCCCTACGTTGAAGGTATGTTCTGGAAGGATGGTCAGTTCTGGAGCATCTTCAATATGGGGCGTCTTATTCAGGAGCCTCGGTTTGTACAGGCATCGGCAGCATGAAGTGTCCTGACAAGGCGTTTTTTATGGGCCACACCGCAAGCAGAACAGGTTTTACGGAGAAGATGGTATGAATTTTAAAGAAATTCAGGACAAGCTAAAACAGATGGATTATGGCTTCATCAAGGAACTGTTCTCGGTAGAACGGCTTAAAGAACTTCGGTCGGTGACTCAGGAAAGTCGCTCCATGGGCTTTCTGGTTGCGTCCATTGGGGTCTGTTCCATCATTCTGATCACATCGGTGGTCGCCATCTTTGTCCGATCCGACCACTCACGTATGGCGATCATGCATGCAGCCGAGTTGCGTGTGCTTTCGCAAAAGATTGCCAAGGATGCCTCGGAAGCA
>JAJZHM010000022.1 GCA_021804485.1 Pseudomonadota bacterium
CAAGTGGTGCCCAGCGGATTTCAACCTCATCCGCCGTCATCTGAATCTCAGCCAGATCATGACCGTAAAAAAGTCGCTCATAGCGCTGATAGGCCAACATGGCATCAGCCAGATTACTGCAGGCCAGAACCAGATAGCCCAATATCCCGACATGTCGAGGCTGAACGCAGGCACCAATCTGCAAGGCAATTTGCCCACCCCCGGATTGAATGGAGACTGCATGGTCCAGCATGCTCTGCCAAACAGACATGGGAACAACCGGCTCATTGCGCCATTGTTCCAGTTCCTTGATCAGTTTAGTATCCTCGCAAGATTGACCGGTTAACCAGTCCTCGAGCACACCTAGCCAGGCTCCGGTCACCCGCATCAAGTACATGATCATCCCCCCTGTCCCAGTTAACCTGACGTGCTTCAGGGGAGTTTAGGACATAGCATGCCTCATCTGCACACACCTGTTCCGAATATTTTCCAGATAATGCTGGTCTTTTTAGAAGAAACTGCGTATAGTGCGCCTCGCATCCAAAAGTGGATGCCACGCATCGTTCCTGACCTCCGGCTCTTGGTTAGCTTTTTGGTTGGCGACGATTTCAGACGCCAGCCGACACCTTTCCAGTCTGCTTGCACGTTCCTATGTGTTCGCCCAAATCTCTGGGCGCGGAGAAGTTATGTCCTTTGCTGCATTAGGTCTTAGTCAGGAAATCATTCAATCCCTCAACGATCAGGGTTATCTTGAACCTACACCGGTTCAGGCCTCTGCAATTCCCGCTGCAATTGCCGGCCGCGATCTGATCGTATCGGCACAAACTGGTAGTGGCAAAACAGCAGCCTTCGTTCTGCCTGCCCTGCAACGTTTTCAGAATACTGCTCGCAATGGCCACGGGCCTCGCATGCTCATTCTCACACCGACCCGTGAACTGGCCCGCCAGGTTCAGGATGCCGCTAAAGTTTATGCCCAGCACCTGAAAGGGATTCGTTGCGTGTGCGTCTTGGGAGGAACTCCCTACGGCCAGCAGCAACGTATGTTAAACCGTCCTTTTGATATTCTGGTTGCCACCCCAGGTCGTCTGCTTGATCTGCTCGACCGTGGCGGTATCCGTCTGGATGGCGTTGAAGTTCTGGTTCTGGACGAAGCCGATCGCATGCTCGACATGGGCTTTAGCGATGACGTGCGCGCCATTGTCAGCCGCACACCGTCTTCCCGACAGACTCTGCTCTTTTCGGCAACCGTAGAAGGTGGTATTGCCGAACTGGCTGCGCATATTCTGCGTCAACCTGAACATATTCAGATCAATGCGGCACACGAACAGCATGTCAATATTGCCCAGAAAGTCTATTTTTCGGATGACATGACCCATAAAAAGGCACTGCTTAATTCCATTCTCTGTCAGGTGGATGTGGAACAGGCCATCGTGTTTACCGCTACCAAGGGTGATGCTGACCTGCTGGCCAATGAACTTGAAGCCAGTGGCATGTCTTGTGCCGCCTTGCACGGAGATATGCGCCAGCGCATGCGTAACCGCACCCTCGAGATGGTTCACAGCCGTAAAATCCGTGTACTGGTAGCAACCGATATTGCCGCGCGCGGACTAGACGTTGCTGGCATCTCGCATGTCATCAATTTTGACCTGCCCAAGGTCATTGAAGACTATGTTCACCGCATAGGCCGTACCGGTCGTGGTGGACGCCAGGGTACAGCCATCAGTCTGGTCAGCGTGCGTGATCGTGCCCTACTCAGCCGTATCAGCCAGTATATTGGTCATAAGATCGACACCGACACCATCAGTGGCCTCGAACCCCGCATTCGCCCGAGCGAGCCACGTGCACCTGGCAAACGTCAGTGGCGCCCTGATGAGTCAAGACCCCGTCAGGATCGTGGCAACTTCAACCGCCAGTCCCCCAGAGAAGGCTATGGACAGTCGCCAAGAGAGGGTTATGGACAGGCACCTAAGGAAGGTCATGGACAGGATGCCCCCTGGAAGGCACGCAAAGAGCGCACGACAGAAGGATCATTCCGCTCCGAACGCCCCAGCCACAACGGTGGCGGACAGCGCCCACAAGGTTCAGGTGCACCATCCGGCCAACATCGTGCCAATACTCAGGGTGCTCAAGCAGGTCAGCGACCCAATCCGGCTGGTGGTCGCAACCGTCCCACCGGGGATCGTCCTTGGACATCGCCTTCGTCCATGTATGGCGGACAGCCGCACCGTCAAGAACGGCGCAGTTTCCCCGAGCCTGCCTACCGTACCAACGGCTCTTGGGGTGATGATCGTCCAGCCTATATGCAGAAGCAGACTGAACCTGCAGTCAAGCCGGTAATTCGTACCAAGTCGCGGCGGTTCGGCAAGTCTCCTTCAACGGATGCCGTGCAGGATACTCAGGACTAAACCCATGGCACTATGGCTAGACTGGATTCTTCATATTGACCGGCATTTAGCGATTTTGCTGCATAGCTACGGCCAGGGCTTCTATGCTCTGGTGTTTGCAGTGGTCTTTGTGGAAACTGGTCTGGTCATCATGCCCTTTCTGCCTGGTGATAGCCTCATTTTCACCAGTGCCGCTTTGGCTGGAGCCGGCATGCTGCAGATCAAACTGCTCATGCTGGTCCTGTTTACGGCGGCGGTTTGTGGCGACAATCTGAATTACTTGTTTGGGCGTTTGCTTGGACAACGTCTTGTGGAGAAGCCACATCGCTGGTTACAACTCGACCATATCCGCCAGACAGAAGCCTTTTTTGAGCAATACGGTAAACGGGCCATCATTATGGCCCGATTCCTGCCCATTGTACGCACATTCATGCCTTTCGTTGCTGGCATGGGACGTATGTCCTATAACCGCTTTCTTCCCTTTGATCTGATCGGTGGACTCAGTTGGGTGGGCATCATGTCTGCGCTGGGTTATTATTTTGGCAACTTAACGTGGGTAAGGCATTATTTCAGTATGTGCATTGTTGGCATCATCATTCTTAGTCTATTGCCAACCATCATCAAACTCTGGCAACACCGCCGCACGAGAACACCGCCTCAAAATCATTTTTCCTGAGTAAATCGCTCTGCAATACCCAAGGACTGCTCAATAACCCGATGCATGTCCAAGTAGGCATATTGACCAAGACGCCCCATAAAAGTTACGTTGTTTTCCTGCTCAGCTCGCTGTTTGTAACGTGCCAGGATTGTTTTATCCGCATCCAAACCAAGTGGATAGTAAGGAATATCGTTTTCTGTACAGTCTGTGCTGTATTCACGCACCACGATACTTTCTGTATGCTGTTCCCAAGGTGCAAAATGCTTGTGCTCACTGATTCGGGTCCAAGGTACAGCAGCATCACAATAATTGATCACGGCATTGCCCTGCACATCTCCGTGATGCATCTCTTGCTCAAATTGCAGAGATCGGTAGCGCAAAGGGCCCTCCACACCATCAAACCATGCATCAATGGCACCACTGTAGAACACGTGTTGGTACTGTGAACGGATACTACGATCACAGCGCGTATTGAGGAATACTCGAATATTGGGGTGATCGAGCATACGCTCGATCAGGGCGGTGTAGCCTTCGGGCGGCATTCCCTGATAGACACTGTTATAGTAATTATCATTGTAATCAAAGCGCATCGGTAAACGCTTAAGGATACTGGCAGGTAGTTCTGATGGCTCAACGCCCCATTGCTTGCGCGTATAACCATAAAAAAAACTTTCGTAGAGTTCCCTGCCCATCATGGACAGAGCCTGTTCCTCAAAATTACGCACGGGCCTGTCAAAAACCTGAGCCTTTAAACGCACAAAGGCTTCGGCCTGCACCGGATTCAATTGCAAACCATAAAACTGGTTGATGGTATGCAAGTTGATCGGCAAAGAATAAACCTGACCAGCAGCATGCGCCTTGACACGATTGACATAGGGCATCATCGAGGCAAACTGCTGAACAAAGGCCCAGACACCCGCATGACTGGTATGAAAAATATGCGGACCATATCGATGAACCAGAATACCCGTAGCCGGATCCCGCTCCGTATGGCAATTGCCTGCAACATGGTGGCGCTGATCATAAACATCAACCCGATAACCAGCCCGAGCCAACTGACAGGCCACTACAGCCCCTGAAAATCCTGCCCCTACGGCAGCAAACTGTCCTGTCATTTTCCTTGTACCTGTGCCGATGATTGCTTCTGCCTTATTGTCATCCTCTGCGCCCTGCCCCTGAAGCTCACCGAATTCAGGGGGCACTCAAACAGCCGTATCCTGTCAGGGACTGACAGAGACAGGTATTCAATCCTGCGAGAATCCATCCAATCGTTCTTCGACTTGGTGGATGAGTTTATTCGCTATTTACCAGTTGAAACGATAGGCTGCGCCCAAACCCACCACCATATATGAAGCCCGAAGCCCCTGACTCTGCCCCTGCAGATACTGAGCATTGAGTAAAAGCTCCCATCGATCCATAACCAGTTCCCAGCGGTTTTCCACATAATCCGTCAGCAACCACCGACCACCCACAGCCACGGGTGTACTGGAAGCTGCACTACCCTCAAAAAGGCTATGCCCCTGATAACGCATCACACCAGGACCAAAGGCCAAGGCGTAACGCCAGAAAATATTTGAATTCGAATAGAGTGGCCCCATCCCCAGATTAAGACGAATACCTGCGGCCACAAATCCGCCTTGTACGGATGTGCCAATATTGCTACCTACATCTGCTTGGTTCATCAACTGACGATGCAGTCCCATCCAGTTACCGGTTGCAGTCCAATCCCAAGCCAGATTGACTTGACCATGCCTTTGCAGAGGCTCTTGCCAAAGAGGATGACCACGACTATCTGCGGAAACCAGCAAAGTCAAAGTTCCATTATCGGTCATCTGCGCCCGCGCAGCGGTGCGACCCAGAGTCAGAGTCGCCTGCTGAACTCCCAGACCCAGGGAAAACTGGCTATTATTCAGATAACCTTGCGCAAGATGGGTTAATTGTTCGATCGACGCAGAAGTACCCTCAACGACCGTTTCCGAATCAGCCTGCGCTACCAGAGACAACAATCCTAGAACGACACCCAGACTATCGCGTTTTCTGAACATGATCATCCCTGCCTCAATGCCAACGATAGCCTAGGACCACCCATACTCCGCTGTGATGGTTCGTACCGTTAAAATACAACACCTGTGGAAAATCAAGACCAGCTCCAAAAACCAGACCTGAAGGAGACTCGTAGCCGGCGTCTAGCCCAACACCCGGACCAAAGGTTGCACTTTGCACCGTTCCACCTTTCAACATCTGCTCAATGGAGTAATTGATGTTCGCACCCGCATAGCCATTTCCCCACCAGTGACGCAGTTGTAAGCCGCCGGAACTGTTACCTAAATTCTGGGCACTATCACCATGGGCCTTTTCCAGACCAAGCAACAAATAGGGGTTCAACGACCAGCGCTGATTTACAACGAACTGAGCATCCCCATAAAGAGCTACACCCGAACTATCATAATTTCTGTAGGGGCCATCACCGAATCGATCATGAGCCATGTGTGCCATGCCACCTGCTGCCAAAGAAAACCCCTCCTGGGGTTCAGACCAGCCATACAGGCAGATCAGGCACATAGCAAGTACCATCCATCGATATTGATTCATGAGCACATATCCTTAACCCAGATCAATTTATTGTAAATGGTTCCACACTCTAAATCATCCTCTTCAAATGTATCTCTGAAATCTCTGAATATGGGGGCATTGTTCGGACTGGTAATCCGACGCTCCGTCTCATCTTTGTATGATCATTTCCTTCATTGCTCGCTGTTCCTGCCAAGAAGTCCCCAACATCCCTCCTGATCTTTTGTTACCCATGACTGCGACCATGAATGAAAAGGAATTGACTCGCAATAATTTAACAATATGTACTGAGCCTGAAGTTGCGACTGCTCTATGCTGAGGACTGCCAGAGACTTAGGAACTTCAGGTGAATAGGAAGAGAGCATTGTTGCTGGGCGAGTCTGGGGATGTGCGTAGACCAGAATTGAAGAAGCAAACGACGGTATTAGAACATGTGTCTGGAGCAAGCTGGGGTGGCGATCAATCAGAATATCCAGATCATGAAGCATCATATAATTAAGTGTTATTTCAGTCTTGCCATTGCTATTTTTCATCAGAATTGTGCGTGCAGGCAGATCATGTTCAAGAGAGAGAAAATCAGAATCTAGAAACTTGGCAGGTATTCCAAAACCTGGAAAATGTTTAAATTGTATCAATTCAGCGGAGGAGGTGTGCACCAAGTTCATGCTGAGGACAAGAAACAGAAGCCGAAATGATGTGTACAGAAGAAATCTCAAAGGATAGAGCGCGATACCACCAAGAAGAAGCTTAAATCCATAACCTTCCGTAAAAAATCTGAATTGGGTTTTCTTTATAGTATTAAACAATGGGGTCTCACGGAACAGAAAGATCAGGGCCAAGCCTGCGCCGGTAAATCGCAAATTGGCCATGTCTCCAGTATTTCCCTCAACGATAAAAGGCTCACATGTAAGATAGATAAAAGGAATAACCATCGCTTTGTAGGTACTTAATGAATATTCTCGTGCTTGACGAAGAATAATGACGAGGACAATCAAAAAAACGATACCCTGTTGGAGGCTATGAACAAGAGCGTGATGTAATGCTTGATGACGTGACTCCGCCGCGCTCAGAATGCTGAGGGGGTAGCCAGGCTCCAGCCAAAGTTCAGGAACGATCCAGGCCAGAAAAGTAAGACTACAAAATCCCCAAAACCGAAGATTTCTTTGTTCAGCTTGGGAAAAAATCATTAAAAGCCCTAACTCGGGAAGATAAGTTGGCTTGGTTAACGTTGCGCACCCAAGAGCGAAAGCAAACCAGAGTGCATCAGACTTAAACCCGCGTCCTGCTTGAATCCGTACTGAGATTAGAAAAGAGTAATAGGTAACCAGATCCAGAAATCGGTTGTAGCTGCAGTTGTAGGAAAAAGACAGGAGTTTGCCGTAGGCATTCGTATCCAGTGTGGGAAGCAAGCTCATTGGGGTAGCCAGCAAAAGAAACAGTACCGCGTGTTTTCCATAACGAAGCGATAGCGGCCGCCAGGCCATGACGCTAATCAGACTGAATGCCAGCGCATGGACAACAAGATAGTCATCTCCAGGCGATGAAATTTTTTGAGCCAACTGCATAAGTTGGGTGGGAAAAAGAAACATACACCAAGAATGAGGATCTGCTCTAAGGCTTATGGCCCCACCAGGCATCAGAAAATAGTCTTCAAATCCGTGGCCGACTGGCATAACATGCAGGATAAGCAAAACAAAAATGAACCAGATAACCATGCCCGCAATGAAGATAATGGCAAGCGCGCGATTCCTCAAACTGTCTGCTCCATGTCATTAGTGCCATCAGTCAGTATGACCAAGATCGTATGAACGACCCCGTCCAAATTGTAGAGCAACTACTGATGTAGGGCGCGATACTGCCACCCTGTGATCTTCTGGCCATCGGACACCGCATCCTTGCACCCTAAAGTCAATGCTCGCGGAGCCCATGCCGATTGTGCTAGTTTTTCTACACAAATATTGACGTACCAGCATCCACGATGTTTCTTGCTTAAAATAATCCGATCCCAATGTGTGGCTACTGAATCCGAACGAATTATTTACACCAAAAAATTGCCCTGTATAACACAGTTGCCTGCTTTTGTACGCAGTGCAGTCAAGACGGAATGGAACACTTTGCAAGTGAGGAACAATAGATTAGGGATCAGGCCGAAGCCTGACCCCGTATTGTTAACCCGCCAAATTCTTATTGACGAATTCCCAATTAACAAGATGCGTCAGGAAGGTCGAGATGTAATCCGGGCGACGATTGCGGAAATCAACGTAATAAGCATGTTCCCATACGTCGATGGTCAGCAGGGCCTTTTGATCATGCACCAGAGGCAAATCGGCATTACCGGTCTTGGTAATGGCCAACTTGCCATCGGCATTCTGTACCAGCCATGCCCAGCCGGACCCAAACTGCGTGGTTGCTGCCTGCTTGAAGGCATCAGCAAAGGCCTCATAACTGCCAAAATCACGGTTGATCAATTCGGCAACAGCGCCGGAAGGCTGACCACCACCTTGTGGTTTCATGCAGTGCCAGTAGAAGGTGTGATTCCAGACCTGTGCAGCATTGTTAAAAATACCTGCCTTACCCGCATCACCGGCAACTGTCTTGATGATTTCTTCAAGACTGAGTTGGGCCAACTCGGTGTTCTGGGTGAGATTGTTAAGATTGACTACATAGGCATTGTGGTGCTTGCCATGATGGAACTCGAGGGTTTCTGCAGAGATATGCGGCTGCAGCGCGTCCTTAGCGTAAGGAAGCGCAGGTAATTCAAAAGCCATAGTAACTCCTGATGCTGAGTAATTTAAAACGCACACCGACAACAAACCGGCGCAACCCGACACAACCTTAGGGTACACCCAAATGAGAATGAGTACCACTTGACAATTTTGGGGCTGCATCTTCAAAAATCAAGACAAGCCTTCAGTCATCCAACTCAAAATCATAGTCACGCAAGGTACGCTGCAAGCGTCGCTCTTCCAGTTTTTCATCGATGATCCGGCGTTTGGTTAAAGAACCACGCATCGATCCGGCTTTGACCAGTTCATCCTGATCATAATCACCACCCACATCATCATCCAAAAAAGAATCTTCCAAGACAAAGTCCTCGGCTTTGCTAGTCGACATGACGTACATCTCCAACCACAACCGCGCTATATACATGTTTTATGCATTATTTGCAAGACATTTTTATTACATCACCTCATGTTTATGAAATTATTCGTTATAAAATTGACGGATTTCTGTCTTTATAACACCCCATCCATGTAAGAGGTGACTCATACGCTTTCAGTTCTGTTAGAATAGGGAGATAACCCGAGGGCTTTGCCCCGGCCCCTGATACAGATCATTGCATGGAACTTTGTGTTATGCGGACACACTTCGGTGGCGCTCTGACGGAGGAGCATATTGATACGACGGTAACCCTTTGTGGCTGGGTACACCGTCGACGGGATCATGGTGGTGTCATTTTCCTTGACATGCGAGACCGAGCCGGTCTGGTCCAGGTTGTTGTTGACCCCGATACCCCTGAAGCCTTTGCAACAGCCGACCGCTCGCGTAGCGAGTATGTCCTTCTCGTATCTGGCCGGGTGCGGCGTCGATACGCCGGTACGGAAAACCCCAACATGCCAACGGGCATGATTGAAGTGCTCGGCAAGGAAGTCCGCATCATCAATCAGGCGGATACCCCACCTTTCCCACTCAACGATGATTTTGCCAACGTTGGCGAAGAAGTACGCCTAACCTATCGCTATCTGGACCTGCGTCGTCCAGAGATGCTTGAACGCTTTCAGTTCCGTTCAAGGGTCACTTCCATGATCCGTTCCTATCTTGACCGGCATGATTTTCTGGACGTTGAAACCCCCGTACTGACCCGTGCCACCCCTGAAGGTGCCCGCGACTACCTGGTTCCTTCACGCACCCATCATGGATCTTTCTTTGCTCTGCCCCAGTCTCCACAGTTGTTCAAGCAGTTGCTGATGGTGGCAGGCTTTGACCGCTACTACCAAATCGCCAAATGTTTCCGTGATGAAGACCTGCGTGCAGACCGCCAACCTGAATTCACCCAGATTGATATTGAAACATCCTTCTTGAGTGAAGATGCCATCATGGATATCACGGAAGGCATGGTCAAAGAACTTTTCTCGACACTGATGAAGGTGGAATTCCCAACCTTTCCCCGCATGACCTACGACGAAGCCATGCGTCGTTTTGGCTCCGACAAGCCTGACCTGCGTATCCCGCTGGAACTTGTTGATATTGGCGATCTGGTGCGAGATGTCAGCTTCAAGGTCTTCTCGGGCCCTGCCAATGACCCCCGAGGGCGAGTCGCTGCCCTGCGACTGCCGGGTGGTGCGGACAAGCTGAGCCGTGGCCAGATTGACGAATATACCCGTTTCGTGGGTATTTATGGCGCAAAGGGACTGGCATACATCAAGGTCAACGATCTCTCTGCTGGTTTGGATGGATTACAGTCCCCGATTGTCAAACACATGGAATCCGTTGTTTTTCAGGTTCTGGAGCGTATTGGGGCCCAGAATGGCGATTTAGTGTTCTTCGGTGCTGACCGAGCCAAGATCGTCAACGATGCACTTGGCGCCCTACGAATCCGTCTCGGCCACGACCTTGATCTGTTGACTGCACCCTGGGCTCCGCTTTGGGTTGTTGATTTCCCGATGTTTGAGGAAACAGATGATGGCAAGTGGACATCCTGTCATCATCCATTCACCATGCCGCGCTGCTCGGTAGACGAACTCGGTCGCAATCCGGGCGCAGCCAAATCGGTCGCCTATGACATGGTGCTCAATGGCACCGAAATTGGTGGTGGCTCGCTGCGTATTTACGATCCAGCCATGCAACAAGCCGTTTTTTCGGCACTTGGTATTGAAGAAGAGGAAGCCCGTGAGAAATTCGGTTTTCTGCTTGATGCGCTGCGTTTTGGTGCTCCGCCCCATGGCGGACTGGCATTCGGACTGGACCGCTTGGTCATGTTGATGACCGGCGCTTCATCCATCCGTGATGTCATTGCCTTTCCCAAGACAAAGACCGCGGAGTGCTTACTGACCCAGGCACCGGCACCGGTAGATACCCGACAGATGCGCGAACTTGGCATCCGGCTTCGAGAAAAAGCGGAGTAAGCCATGGCCGGACACTCAAAATGGGCGAATATCAAACACCGTAAGGCCCGTCAGGATGCCGTCAAGGGCAAGGTGTTTACCAAACTGATTCGTGAAATCACTGTGGCTGCACGTATGGGTGGTCCGATTGAACAGGACAACCCCCGCCTTAGAGCCATCGTTGCCAAGGCTCTAGCTGCCAACATGAGCAGGGACGTCATCAACCGAGCCATTGCACGCGGCGCAAGCAGTGATGATGGCAAGGATCTGCATGAAATCACCTATGAAGGATATGGCATCAATGGTGTTGCCGTGCTGGTTGAATGCATGACAGACAATGTCAATCGCACGGTTGCCGAAGTGCGTCACGCCTTCAGCAAGACAGGTGGCAATCTTGGGACCAATGGTTCAGTTGCCTACCTGTTTGCACAACGTGGCGAGATAGACGTTCCGATCAAGGCAGCAGCAGAAGACCAGTTGATGGAAATTGCACTGGATGCCGGTGCTGACGATGTAAGCCGTGAGGATGATGTTTATACCATCATTTGCCCACCGGCACAGTTTGGTACTCTGATGGATGCCCTCGGCAAGCACAAGATTGGACACGAACGCGCTGAAGTAACCATGCATGCCAGCACTCAGGCCGAGATTACCGATCCCGAGCAAGCAGAGAAAATTATCAAACTGATCGACATGCTCGAAGATCTGGACGATGTGCAGAATGTTTATTCCAATGCCGATTTTAGTGCCGAAGTCATGGAATCACTGAACCGTTGATGGAAACCCTGCTCATTATGGGCGTTGACCCTGGCTCACGCCGAACCGGGTATGGATTGATTGCAGTTCATGGACGGCGGCTAAGCCACATTGACTCAGGCACACTGCACTGCGGTGACGGCCCCATGCCGGCACGGTTACTGTTGATTGTGCAAGGACTGCGCCGTATTCTTGAACTTTACCACCCTCAGGAAACGGCCATTGAACAGGTATTCATGTCACGGAATGTCGATTCGGCCCTAAAACTGGGGCAGGCACGCGGTGCCGCATTGGTCGCTTTGGCCGATTCCGGTGCCCTGATTCATGAATACGCAGCCCGACAAGTCAAACAGGCCGTTGTCGGTAGTGGGGCTGCAGAGAAATCACAGATCCAGTTCATGGTGCAACGACTTTTGAACCTCAACCAGCCTTTACAAGCGGATGCTGCCGACGCACTGGCCATTGCCATCTGTCATGCCCAATATCGAAGCAGCCCTCTGCTCAAAGTTAGCGGAGCAATGCAGTGATCGGCAGAATTCAGGGCATCTTGCTCGAGACCCAGATCAGTCCAGGCATGGCACTCATCGACGTTCATGGTCTGGCCTATGAAGTCGAAATTCCCTTCAGCACTTTGGAACGACTACCCGTACTGGGTGGCAATGTCATGCTGCATACCCATATGGTCGTCCGTGAAGATGCCCAGATTCTGTTCGGATTTGCTGAATACAAGGAACGCCAGCTTTTTCGAGCACTGATCCGCATCAATAGCGTCGGCCCCAAACTGGCGCTGGCCATCCTATCCGGCATGGAACCCGACCGGCTCCTGCGGGCTCTGCAACAGGGTGATGTTGCTGCTCTGACCCGAATCCCAGGCATTGGTAAAAAAACAGCCGAACGCTTGATCATCGAGTTACGTGACCGTCTGGATGGGTTTGGTACGCCCCATAGTACGACAGATACCTTGCCTCTGGGATCTGCTGACCCCCAGAGTGAGGCTGAGGCGGCTCTGATTACACTGGGTTATAAACCTGCAGATGCCCTCCGTGCCCTTAAACAGATTGAAGCCCCAGCGAGCGATACTGCAGGACTGATTCGTCAGGCCCTGCGACAACTGAACCGGGAGGGATCATGAGTCAGGATCCACTGCTTCAAGCCGATGCCCCCGCTCATGAAGAACCAATAGACCGAGCCTTAAGACCCCGCACACTCAATGACTATGTTGGTCAAAAAGAAGTTCGTGAGCGTATGGGCATTTTTATAACCGCAGCCCGAATGAGGCGCCAGGCGCTCGACCATACCCTGATTTTTGGTCCACCTGGGCTTGGCAAGACCACGCTGGCACATATTATTGCCAACGAGATGGGCAGTGAATTGTCGACAACATCGGGACCAACGCTGGAAAAAGCGGGTGATCTGGCTGCACTGCTCACCAACCTGCAGGCTAATGACGTACTGTTCATTGACGAAATTCATCGTATGTCACCTGCCATAGAAGAAATTCTCTACCCAGCCATGGAAGACTATCAGCTCGATATCATGATTGGCGAAGGTCCGGCTGCCCGTTCCATTAAACTGGATCTGCCGCCCTTTACTTTGGTTGGAGCCACTACCCGGGCAGGCATGCTGACGGCACCGCTTCGGGATCGTTTTGGCATCGTCGAACGCCTTGAATTTTATAGTGTTGATGAATTAACCGGTATTGTGCAGCGCTCGGCTAGTCTTCTTGGTGTTCGTATGGATGATGCTGGAGCCCACGAAATTGCCCGACGGGCACGCGGCACCCCTCGCATTGCCAACCGATTGTTACGAAGGGTGCGCGACTATGCAGATGTCCGTCACCAAGGCCTTGTCGATCAGCTCTGCGCCAGAGCGGCGCTTGATCTGTTACGTGTCGATCAGGCCGGACTGGACTCACTGGATCGGCGCTATATGAATTTATTGCTTGAAACCTTTCAGGGCGGGCCGGTTGGGGTAGAATCGCTCGCGGCAGCGCTCTCGGAAGATTCGGGCACTCTAGAAGACATGGTCGAACCCTATCTGATCCAGCAAGGACTGATTCTGCGAACAGCACGGGGGCGTATGGCAAGCATCACAAGTTATGGGCTTTTTGGTATGGAACCTCCCCCTGCACGAAACTGAATGGAACAAAAAACAGGAGCTGGGTGACCGATGAACGTCTTTCGCTTGCCGATTCGGGTCTATCTTGAAGATACTGACGCAGGCGGCATTGTTTTTTATGCCAACTACCTCAAATATATGGAACGGGCGCGCAGCGAGTGGTTGCAGACACACCCGGGGATGAACCTCGGCATTTTGTTGGCGCATCAAGTTCAGTTCGTGGTCCAGTCTCTCCAGATTGACTACCATCGCCCTGCCAAACTCGGGGACCAGTTGGAGGTAAGCGCCCATTTAATTGAACAGCGACGTGCTTCTCTGCTCATGGAGCAGGAGGTTCGTCGTGCTGACGATCTGATCTGCCATGCCCAGGTGCGTCTGGCTTGTCTGGATGCACAAAGCTTAAAGCCCAAAGCCTTCCCTGATTTTCTTAAAGCACTTGGACAACAGGAATCCCTTTCATCATGATCAATGCCCATTCAATGTCTCTCTGGAGTTTAGTTCTGAACGCATCCCTTGTTGTTCAGGGCATTCTGGTTCTTCTCTTCTTCGCATCCGTCGTGAGTTGGACGGTCATCTTCAGCAGACGCATTGCTCTGGGTCGTGCGCAAAAATGGGCACAGCACTTTGAATCGGATTTCTGGTCCAGCAGTCAATTGCAATCACTTTATGCCCGAGTTCAAAAAAATCCGAATGATGCTTCTGGGCTTGAGAACCTGTTTCGTGCTGGACTTAAGGAGTTTGCCCGACTGCGCGACAAAAATCTGGATCCAGATGTCATCATGCAGGGCGTACAACGGGCCCTTAGAGTGGCTCTGGCACATGAGCAAGCTCGTTTGGAGGAACATTTAACCCTGCTTGCAAGCGTTGGATCCACCAGTCCTTACGTCGGCCTGCTTGGAACAGTCTGGGGGATCATGAATGCTTTTATTGGTCTTGCTAACGTTCATCAAGCCACATTGGCTACTGTTGCCCCTGGCATCGCAGAAGCCTTGATCACGACCGCCATCGGTCTGTTTGCAGCCATACCTGCTGTTCTGGCTTACAACGCCTTTTCATCCCGTGCTGATACGCTCCTGAACCGTTACGAAACCTTTGCTGATGAGTTCAGTGGTATTCTGCACCGTGACGCCCATGCAGGTCGGCGCTAAGATGGATGCAAATTTCCGTCGCCCCCGCAAGCAACGTCTGATGGCACAAATGAATGTCGTTCCTTACATCGACGTCATGCTGGTACTGTTGGTCATCTTCATGGTCACCGCACCAATGCTGACCCAAGGACTTAAAGTAGATTTGCCTGTTGCTGCATCCGATCCCATGACACTGAAACAAAATCCCCCCATTATTATCAGTATCGAAGCCAGTGGCCGTCTGTGGATGCGAGTAGGTGATGGACCTGAACAAACAGTGCGCTCAAGTGATCTGGTTGCCCGACTCCAAAGCGCTCAGTCGGACGCCGAAAATACCCAAGTCTTAATTAACGGCGACCAACATATTGCCTATGGCAAGGTTGTGGCACTCATGTCAGCGCTCCAACAAGCCGGAGTACATGACGTTGGTCTGCTGACCCAACTCGAGGACAGCCACTGATGGAGCGGACCAGTGCCCGTGATGAACGGCTGCTGCAAAGCCTGCTGCTTGCGTTGCTGGTGCATGTGCTTTTGCTTTTACTTCTTAGCAGTCACTTCAGCGCCACCAAGATGCCCGAACCAAACCAGAATTCGGCCTTTGCTTCAGTCATGCTGGCGCATGTCGTTCATCATGCTGCGCCGACACCAACACCTGTGCCTGCACCAAAACCAGTACCTGAACCAAAGCATACTCAGCCACCGCCTCTGCCCCACCCCGTTCACGGAGCTGCTGGCATGGTCAAGCCAACCGCTCAGCCCTTAAAACCAAAGCAAAAGGCACAATTACACGCTGAAGAACAGGTTGGACCACGTACCCCTGATCGTGTCCCCGCCGAGAAAAAACCACAGACAGGGATTGCCAAACCACACCCCCCAAAACCCCGAATCGATCAGAAGCAGGCTGATGCTGAACTGCAAGATATCCAGCAAGAAGCTCAACAACTCAATGCCGAGGCACAACAGGCTGCCGAGGAAGCTGCCGTAAACCGCATGGCAGCCCAGGCCAACAACAAACAACAGTCCAAAGAACTTGATACCTATAAGCTGCGCATTATCAATGCCATCCGGCAACACTGGATTCAGCCGCTCTGCGCCCAAGCCGACATGTTCGTGGTGCTGAAACTGCAGTTGCTCCCCGATGGCAGCGTGGTCTCGGTGCAGATGCTTCAACCCAACAGCTGCCTGAACTTGTCGGTGCGCAATGCCATTGATGAGGTTGACCATCTGCCAGTTCCTCAGGATACCGACCTGTTTGAGCATTATTTTCGCAGCCTGACCTTGCGTTTTCGGCCTCTTGACCATAACTAAGTAATGATTTTGAGATGTGAACTGGCTCACATCTCAATTAATAATTGTTTATTGAGCATAACGAATGAGACAAAAAACTGGACAATCATTGTCCTATAGTCATAATGCGCAGCGTAGTCAGCAATCGACAGTGCCTATGACTTTTTATCGTTTGATGATTTTTATGACCACCTTGCTCGTCAGCAGCATGGCCAGGAGTGAATTTGTTCTTGATATCATCGGTGGATCCGACAATGCGACCCCGATTGCGGTCGTACCCTTTGGCGGACCAACCTTGGATGATAACCCCGGCAATATCATCAACAATGACCTGCACAACAGTGGCGTTTTCAATACCATCAACCGCAGTACTTTCCCGGCCCAGCCGAGTTCATCAGCCGGTGTCTTCTTTCATGACTGGCAGCACGTCGGTGGTGATTATCTGGTCGTCGGCAATACGACCCTAAATACAACCCTTGGACTGTACGCTACCCATTATGAGTTGCTCAGTATTTCCGGGCAACAGCGGATTCTGGGTGAAACACTGACCTACAGTGCGACCCAGTGGCGTGATGCATCGCATCAGATTGCCGATCATATTTATCAAAAAATCACCGGCGTTCGCGGGGCTTTTGCCACGCGCATCCTTTATATCGATCGAATCTGGAACCCAACACATGGCATGCACTATCGTCTTATGGTCGCCGACAGCGACGGACATCGTGCCCAGGCCATTGTGGATTCTGCCCAGCCACTGATGTCACCTGCTTGGTCTCCTGACGCCCAAAAAGTCGCGTATGTCTCGTTTGAAAGTGGCCATTCCGTGGTGTATGTTCAGGATATATATGACCGCAAACGCTGGAAGGTCGCTGATTTTCCAGGCATCAACAGTGCGCCATCCTGGTCTCCTAGTGGTAAATCCTTGGCACTGACTCTTTCCAGATCAGGAAATGCGGAAATTTATCTAATCAACCTGCTGGACATGAGCCAAACGCAATTAACGGATGATCCTTCCATCAATACTGAACCCTGCTGGTATCCGGATGGAAAGAAACTCGCTTTTACTTCCGATCGCAGTGGTCATCCACAGATTTACCAGCTGGATATTGCTACCCATCAAGTTATGCGGCTCAGTTTTGACGGAAATTACAATGCCCGCTGTGCTATCAGCCCTGATGGCAAAAAAATTGCCATGGTGCACCGCGAACATGGGCAAATATTCCAGATTGCTGTTCAGGACCTTGCCAGTGGTTCGATGGCGGTTGTAACCCAGTCGGAACTGGTTGACTCGCCCAGCTTTGCACCCAATGGTACAATGCTGGCCTACTCAACCCGTTCCAACAACCAGGATATGCTGGCCCTGGTTTCTCCCGATGGCAACATCAAGGTGTTGCTGCCGGAGCAAGGTGGTGAGATGAGCGAACCGTCGTGGTCGCCGTTTCTTCATTAATTTTTTTTGTCAGTCCACAACGAGGTAAATGTCATGTCCATGAAGAAAATGATGATTGCAGTTGCAGCAGCGAGTATGGTTCTTGCCGGTTGCGCCAGCCACAAAACCAAACCCGTTGAACAGGCAACCGTTGCCCCAGCCCCAGCCCCAGCTGCAGCTCCGGCCCCAGATACAACGCCAGCACCCGCTGCTGACACAGCAGCTGCCGACAAGGCCGCCGAACTGAAGGCTCAGGAAGATGCTGCCGCAGCAGCCACTGCCAAGGCTAAGGAAGAACTGGGTCAGCGCACAGTGCACTTTGCCTTTGATTCTGCTGATTTGCAGCAGAACGAGCTGGACCTTCTCAAGGCCCATGCCAAGTATTTGGCTGCCCATGGGGATGCCAAGGTACAACTGGAAGGAAACTGTGACGAACGCGGCACTGCCGAATACAACTTGGCTTTGGGTGAGCGTCGTGCCAAGTCGGTTGCTGCTTTCCTGGAAAACGAAGGTGTCCACGCCAAGCAGCTGAAGACAGTTAGCTACGGTAAGGAAAAGCCGGTTGATCCAGCCCACAGCGATGAAGCCTGGGCCAAGAACCGCCGTGTTGATCTTGATTACAAGGCTGGCCAGCCTTAATATTGACTTTGCTCTGATCTTTTCACTGCAAGGCATCAACATAGACCCGGGCAACCGGGTTTTTGTTTTTCTGCGTCGCATGTTTGTCTGAACAGGATGGCATCATGGCCCTAAGCCGCATTAATTCATCTGTTTCGCTTGTCGTTCTTGGACTGGCACTTCTGCACCCAACATGGGCAGATGGTCCGGTGATTGAAGACCTTCCCCTCGACCCGGGGGCCAGCACAATTGCGCCCCCTCCCCCGGCCAAGCCTGACCCAGCACCAACTCCGGTGGCCCAACTGAATGACAAGACCTGGCTTCGCCTGCAGAATCTGGAAGATGCCAACCGACGTATGTTGGGCACTCTGGAAGACCAACAGCACGAAATCGATCAACTCAAACAGGAACTGAAACAGGATGTCCTGAACCTGGATCAGCGTTTGACAACCCTTGAAGCAAAGGTTGCGCAACTCGCCCAACCTCAACCAGCTAATCCCAATTCGACCGCGCCAAACTCAAGCAGCCCTGCTGGGGCAGTTTTGCCCTCCGGCAACGATGTCCCCGGTACAGCAACAGACGCCATTACTGCGGAGAAAAACGCCTATCTGGCTGCCTATAATGTGTACCGCAATCAAGGACCTGATGCAGCTATCCCAGGCATGATGACCTTTATCCATCAGTACCCCAGCAGTGTCTTTCTGCCTCATGCTGAATACTGGCTGGGTGAGTTCTACATGAACAAGCAGGCTCCGGATCTGAATAAGGCCTCAGCTTATTTTGTGACGGTTCTGAAACAGTATCCGAAACATGCCAAGGCTCCAGCAGCTATGTACAATCTGGCCATGATTGAAGCAGCCCAGAAGAAAAAGAAGGAAGCTGCGACAACTTTGCGTAAGTTACTCAAAACCTATCCAGATAGCGCCCAGACGCAACTGGCCAAAAGCTGGCTGGATCGGCAAGACAAGCATGCAGAGTAACCTCGGATGAATGCACCGGAAACGCAACTGCGTGTGCATGAAGTTTTTTATTCCCTGCAGGGCGAATCACGCAGCAGTGGCCGTCCAACCGTTTTCATCCGGCTTACAGGCTGCCCGCTGCGTTGCCGTTGGTGTGATACTGCCTACGCCTTTCAGGGAGGCACCCTGATCGAGCTTGATGCGCTGATTGAGCAGACCGCGCAGTATGGCACAGAATGGATCTGCCTGACCGGTGGAGAGCCCTTGGCCCAGCCACTTTGCAGAACTTTTTTGGAACGTTTATGTTCTCAATTTAAACATGTCAGCCTGGAAACATCAGGGGCATTATCGATTGCCGATATTGACGCACGGGTTAGTATTGTCATGGACTGGAAAGCCCCAGGCTCAGGTGAATCGAACCGTAACCGGATCGGCAACCTTGAATTGCTTCAACCTAAAGATCAGCTCAAGTTTGTTTTAAGCTCAAAAGCTGACTTTGACTGGGCTTGTTTTGAAGCTGATCGGTACCATCTCTTCGATCGGGTTAGTGATGTGCTGGTCTCCCCTGTATGGGGCGAGCTGGAACCGACCGATCTGGCGGAATGGGTACTGTCCAGTCGCCGCCCCTGGCGCATGCAGTTGCAGTTGCATAAACTTCTCTGGAACGACACACCCGGCCGTTAGACAGCCGGTATTGCTTTGGATGAATCATGAACCATACGACGACCGCCATTATTCTTTTGTCCGGAGGCATGGACTCAGCGACCTGTCTGGCAATGGCCCTTTCACAAGGCCGAAGATGCCATACACTGGCCTTTGATTATGGACAGAAGCACCGTTTCGAACTGACGGCTTCAGCACACCTGTCCAGGAAGCTCGGCGCGGCTGACCATCGCCTGATTACCTTGGATACCGCTCCCTTTGCGGGCTCAGCCCTGACCGACAGTAATGTAGCCATACCGACAGTGGCATCCACATCCATTCCCGCCACCTATGTTCCTGCCCGCAATGCGGTCTTTCTGGCAATGGCTCTGGCTTATGCGGAAGTTCGTCAGGCCAGCGAAATCTGGATTGGAGTGAATGCAGTAGATTATTCCGGCTACCCGGACTGCCGGCCACAGTTTATCGAAGCCTTTGCCCATATGGCATCTCTGGCGACCAAGGCTGGGCTTGAAGGCCAGCCCATACGGATTCAGGCACCGTTACAGCATCTGAGTAAAGCTTCCATTATCCAGGCAGGAACGGCTTTGGGTATTGACTATCATTGGACGGTATCCTGCTATCAGGCCGATCAGGAAGGTCGTGCTTGCGGCCGCTGTGATGCCTGCCGTTTACGTCAGCAGGGCTTCATCGATGCAGGTCTGGCCGATGCGACCGTTTATGCCGACTAAACAGCTTGACATGATATTGATTTTCCGGATTCATTAAAAATGGTTGAGACTGTTCCTGTCATGGCGACTTGGCTGATCATTTGTTGTACACTACCCCCTGAAAGGGTAGGCACGCTGAAGCTGGATTGATACACTGTGTGCCGTGCACGCAATATGGAAGGAACCTATGGAGCATTATCTGGTCATTTCTGCCTTGGGCGCGGATCGTACCGGGCTGGTCGAAGAACTGGCTCGTACTGCCACTGAAAACCGCTGTAATATCGAAGACAGCCGGATGATTGTGATGGGTGCCGAGTTTGCACTGGTCATGATGGTACGCGGCACCTGGGATGCCATTGCCAAACTGGAGTCGCAACTTCCTGCTCTTGCCCGTCGTCTGGATCTGAACCTTATTCACAAACGCACCCAACCACGCCCAGTACAGAATGAATCTCTGCCCTACAACGTTCATGTAGTGGCATTGGACAACCCCGGCATCGTGCATGAGATTGCGAACTTTTTTGCCCGTCAGGATATTAACATTGAAGCCATGGAAACCAGTACCTATGCTGCCCCACATACCGGCTCCCCGATGTTTGCCCTGAACATGATCCTCAACATTCCTGGCCGTGTTCATCTGGCCACGTTGCGTGAGTCATTCATGCTGTTTTGCGATGATCGCAATCTGGATGCCTATATTGAACCTTTGAAAGCCTGAAGTACAAGGAGACTGAATCATGGCCATATCTGTTGGCGAAGCCGTACCTGAGTTCAAACTACCCGTAACCCAGAACAAGATGGTGTTGCTTTCTGCCTTGCGTGGTTATCCGGTTGTGCTTTATTTTTACCCCAAGGATGACACTCCAGGTTGCACCGTGGAGGCCCAGGAATTCCGGGACACCTACGAAGATTTCAAGACAGCAGGCTGTGTGGTACTCGGTGTATCGCGTGACAGCATTAGTTCCCATGAGAAATTCTGCAGCAAGTATAACTTGCCCTTCCCTCTGATCAGTGACACCGAGGGCGAACTGTGCCGGCTGTTCGATGTGATCCGCACTAAAATGATGTATGGCCGTGAAACCCAGGGAATAGAACGTAGCACCTTTCTGATTGATCGCAAGGGTACGCTGCACAAGGAATGGCGCAAGGTTAAAGCAGAAGGTCATGCCGAACAGGTATTGTTTGCGGTTCAGGAGTTGAATAAGGCCTCTGCATGAGGCCTTGTCTGATTAAAGCTGTTTTGCTCAGATCCGCTGTTCTTCGAGATCACGGATCATTTGTTCACCGCTCAGCTCTGTAGCGGATTTACCCGAGGAGTAGATATCCATTCCAGCCATTTCATTGGCTGGGCGTATCCTGTCAAAGTGCATGCCGATCACGCCATTGAGACCGGGCGTACTCGTGTCCCCTCAAACCACTCTTTGACCAAGCATGAACATCAGGCGTGCAAACGACCTGCAATCGAGGCCACCCGAAGGGCGTAGCGGCGTGCCGTCTCCAGATCGCCTTCAGGAATGGCATCTGCACCAGCATCCGAAGGTGCCTGAACCAGCAAACCAACCGAACCGCCAAGATTATTAATATCCTGCCGGGTTGCTGCTGCATGGTTACTGGGCAACATACCAAGACTGACCCAAATACCGCCATGTTGCGCGGCCAGGGTCTGCATGCTGATCAGCGACACCTGTTTGTCTCCATTGAGGCTGGCACTAACGGTAAAACCACCAAACACCTTGTCGAGCCAGAGCTGCTTAAACCATGGCTTGGAACTGGCTTCAGCAAAACGCTTAAACTGCCAACTGGGTGAGCCCATATAGGTTGGTGCCCCGAAAATAATGGCATCGGCTGCTGCTAGCCGTTCCCAACTGGCATCTGAAAGTTGCCCTTCGCTATCGATCGCAATAAGTTCCGCACCCGATGCTTCTGCCATACACTCGGCAACGCGCTTCGTATGACCATAACCAGAATGATAGATAATAACGACATGTGACATGATTCAAACTCCTTGAACAAGAAATCACCCGACCGGGTGGATGTATTAATATCTTAATTGTTTTAAAAAAAAGAAAAAACAACCGATAAAGCAAATCATTGTTGCATGGAAACAACAATAGCCTATTAATCAGGATGGTTTTCTTCGGTTCGTTGCAAATCATCACCTGCTGAACCTTGATCAGCACGATGGGCATAGACCGCTGCCTGATGATCCAGCCAGGAAAACTGCTGTGAACAACGCCGGCAACCAGCACAAATCAGAAGATGGAAGCGCAGCCGCACCACCTCTGCGGCCGTCAGTGGCCGGTCCTGGCGAATACTGATCAAACGGGTTGCTTCTAGACAGTTCAACATAGCGCACAACCTCCCCTAGATTCGCAACAGAAAGCCTGCGAACCGAAGATATTCGGAATCATTAAATTTGGGTCGTACCAGAATGACATGACTTACACCAAAACTGGACGATCGTTAAACCAGCCCGTCTCAATACAGTCTCGCAACCGGAGCCGAGCACGATGCAACAGCACATTAAGATTATTCTCGGTCACGTTCAGTTCCTCGGCAATCTCGCTTGTCTCCAGTCCCAGCAGGGTACGCATCATGAATGCCCGTCCCTGAACCCCTGGTAAATGCTGCATGCAAAGTTCAAAGACTGACCAGAAATGTTCATCTTGTAAGGACTGATCAGGATCTTTCCAGCTTGAGGGCCAAGCTTCTTCGGTCCAGTGTCCCTTGCGGTCGAAAAGACTAAGTTCCGAGGCGTCTCCGTCATCACCGCTCAACACTTCAGCAGAAATTTCCTGACGACGCTGGCGCAAACGAATCGCATCAACAATTTTGTGTTTCAGAATTCCGAATACCCAAGTCTTGAACGCGGATCTTCCAGCAAAACGATCCTGGTTACGCAAGGCCCCCAACAAAGCCTCCTGAACAACATCTTCAGCCTGATGCAAATCGCGTAGCTGCGCTTTGGCAAAACTAAGCATCTGCTGACGTAGCTGCTCCAGATAGGCACTGTCAAATGGCGAAGAAGATTCAGCCATGAGCAGTTCCATCCTGCTCAGTGAAAGTTTGATCCTGCACCAGCGACTGCTGAAAATCCAACCAGATGCGCAGTACGTCTTCCGGTCTTTCCCGGTGTAACCAGTGACCGCATCCCGGCAACCGAACCGTCAGCACCCTCGCTGTAAAATCCCGTGGCTGTACCATCGCATCATAAAGACGGGTATCCATGCATCCATCCTGTACACCGGTCAACAGCAGCGTCGGTACTCGCGGAACCTGGCGCAATGCTCCCCAACTCTGTCGTCCCTTGCGCTGATTAAGGTTACGTAAACAGCGGTAGTAGCCACTGGCAGCCCGCGCCACACCCGGCTTATTGATGGCCTGTTTAAGCCGTGACCACTGTGCCTCAGTAAAGTTCCAATCGGGAGACCAGCGTTTCCAAAGCAAACGCAGAAACCGCCAGTCATCCATGCGCATCATGCGTTCCGACCACTGGGCCGGCATCTGCATCAATACCAGATAGGAAGATTTAAGTACTTGTCCAGGCACCCGTACCAACCCGCGCTCAATCCGGCGCAGCGGTGGAATCGCCAGACTGGTCAGGCTGAGCAATCGATCAGGATACCTTGCTGCAAAAACATAGGCGCTCAATGCCCCAAAATCGTGACCAATCAGATGAACCTGGGACTCGCCCAGATGATCCAGCCAAGCAGCGACATCCTCAGCCAGATCCCAAAGATAATACTGATCATCCGGTTGCACGGTAGATGGTTCATAGCCACGCATCCGCGGCAGCAGAACCCGATATCCGGCACGCACCAGCAAAGGTGCAAGTTCTAGGAAAGTCTGCTCAGTATCAGGGAATCCATGCAATAGAACAATCAGCGGACCCCGCCCTCGACCATCCTTCCAGGCAGACTGTGGCTGACCACAGGCATTCCAGAGTACCACTTCTTCAAGCATCGCTTTCTTCCCATAGTTGTCCGACCTTGCGTGGCAACAAGGCTTCACCCATACGATCGACATCCTCGACAAATGCCCTGAAGCGCTCGGCCCAAAGCCAGTCAACACCATCCAGGTCATCGGCCTTCGGCCAGCCCCAAGGTAAATGGCGCAAGGCATCCCAGAACAGAACACTGTGGGGATCTCGGATTAGCACTAGCCCACCCTGATCAGTCCGGGTGATCCAGCCCTGATCAATCAGAAGTTGCAACAAGTCCTCACCTGCCCGGCTTTGACTTCCGACCAGACTAAGTGCTTCCGCTTCACTCATAATCCTGCCGATTTTATGACAGGACTGCAATCGTTCCAGCATCCAGAAATACAGCAAAACCGGAGCAACTTCCACCCCTGTTTGTTGGCGTATGGTCCAGAGGCGGCCAACCTGTACTCCAAACAGAATGATCATCCAGACCAGTTGCCCCCAGAGCAACAAAAAAGGAAAGGCAGCCCATGCACCAAAAATAAGCTGATAGGCTGTAAACCGTAACACAAACCAGCCAAAAAGGACCTTGCTCATCTCAAACAGGATCATTGCAACCAGCGCAGAAACCAGCGAAGCTTGCAAGGGCACACGGCAATGCGGAAGCCACTGGTACATCATGACAAAACCGGAAAAAGTCAACAGGCTTGCCAACATCGAGAGTCCCGGCAAGACATGATGGACCAGATGCTGGGCCTGTGCGAGCAGCCCGATGGTTCCCAATGCCGAACTGAGGATCATGGCCAGCACCAGCAACATGGGGGCTAAGGTCAGCAAGCCCCAGTAGCGCAGTAAGGCATTGCGATCAAGACGCCCCCGCTTAACCCGCCATATGGAATTGAATGCACGCTCGATATTATTCAGCATCAGCAGACAGGTCATGACCAGCATGAACAGACCCACCTGATTCAATTGACTGGCATGTGCCCAGAACAACTGCAAATAAGGTTGTGCTGCTGCCCCGACACCAGGCACCAAGCTGTGAAAAAATAGTTGTGGCCAGAGCAGAGGACCATCCTGATGACCCAATAACCAGCTGAACAGGGTTAACAGCAGGGTTCCGAGCGGCACAACTGCAAAAAGAGACGTAAAAGTCAGCGCTGCAGCCTGCTCCGGCCCACGATCCCGGAGGAATGCACCTATAACTTCAGAAACAAAATCAAAGGCCTGTCGTTGTAGCGACAAAGGTTCCTTTTTGGGCACAATCGCTCCCTGAAACAGAACACCCTATGCATGTATATGAACACATGCAAGCGCACATGGCAAAAGACTTGTATTAAGTACACACCTCAATACCATTGTAGGCAACAATCAACAAAAATGGATTATTCATTCAGTAACAGTACACTACTTTTCAAGTTCAGTCTGTTACGGCTATGATCCGGGTCTGTCGACTTGGCACCGACTGTACTGTAGAGAGGAGCATGTTATGCAGCACCGCCTGATTTCTGTATGTCTGTTAATCAGCCTGATCGCTCTGAATGGCTGTACCCCAATGATGGCCCACGCCAACGGACCAGGCTCAGTCGATCAGCCCAATTACGACCGACGCTGGAGTCAAAGCATTTCTGACCTGGAAATCCATAATACTGCCAGCATCGATCTTTATAATGCAGATCCTCGTTTTCACGATGCCAATGTCACCATCACCGTCTTTTATGGCACGGTTTTACTGACCGGCCAGGTACCTGCTCAGGATATGAAGGATCTTGCTGATAAAATTTCTGGCAAAGTCAGCGGTGTGGTACACGTCTACAACCAGCTCAAGGTCGGTGCCGTAGATTATTACCTGACCAAGGCTGATAACACCTTGCTGGCAACCCGAATTCGTGCACGGCTGATGTTTGACAACGACGTCCCCTATTCCCGCCTCAAAACCGTCGTTGATGATGGTGTGGTTTACATTATGGGTAAGGTCAGCAAAGCCGAGGCTCATAAAGCCACTGAACGTATCAGCGACCTGAAAAACATCCGAAAGATAATCTTAATGATTGACTATGTTAAAGATGGTCACTGACCCCAATTAAGCCAGTTCAGCGCTGCTTCATAGATTGGCTGGCTTGCCAAAGCTCGTGCCGAGCTCATATGGTTATCATCAACAAAATTGATAATACCCTTTCTGCGGGCATAACACCAACGTGCATCACAAAACTGTTCAGCCGTATCAAGAAGGCGGATTCCTGAGTTTCCTACAGCAAGTGATTTGAACACGTTCACAACTTCGCGGCGTCGCTGTTCAAATCGATCTCTCAATTCGTTACAACGCCCAGCCGGCAACCGCGAAAGACACTCTGGTGCCGAATAAGGCGCCTCAGGTTCAGGCAAAACCAGCACAACCCGTAAACCCAAATGTCGAATGGATGTCAATTGCTGCCTTAATCCTTCAATAAGCACCTGCCGTGCATGTGTTGGGACCAATAATCCAGCTCCCGTATTGAGTGTCGATTTGGATTCCGTTGGTCGAAGTAAACCCAGATCAAACGGTGTCCCATCAACCAAATACCAGAGCCAGCGTGCATCGAGCAGAACACCCCGGACACCCAATTGATGCAAGCCCCCTAATTCATCATTCACAGCGTCTGCAAAACGAAGACAATGAAGCCGATACGAGTGATCTCCAGCCGGAATAACTCCGGCTACCGGAATACAGCCGTTACTGATTCGCAGCAAGACTCGCAGCGGATGGTTCTGTGTATAGCGTTCCAGAACTGGTAGCAACCGACCTGCATGAGAAT
>JAJZHM010000118.1 GCA_021804485.1 Pseudomonadota bacterium
TGGCCAAACCCAAGGTTAGAACTTGTTGCCCCATGACTGTGCGCCCCGTCAAATGATCAAAATGGCAGGAAACCCCTGGCATCTTCTTGCCTCGGCGCATTTTCACCGAATCGTCCACTACCAGAGCACGGATCGTGCTGTTTTTCTCGGTTGTCGCAATCAGTTTTCGGGCGATGTGAAGTTGGAGCTTGCGCCAGTTCAGGTCTTCCCGATTCAGTGAACAACTGATGCAGCACCTCTACCATGAAGACATTCACAGTTCTGACCGCATGATCGATACCCATGTCAAGAATCTGCGCAAGAAACCAGCAACCATCCAGCCTGAACACGAGTTCATTCAAGCCCTGTACGGTATCGGCTACAAATTCATCGAAAGGAACTGAGCAAATACTGATATCTTTGTTTTACTGCAAATTAGACCAAAACGATGCCCTTAGATTGTACACCCTAGCTCACTGCGGAAAAACAGTTCCACTGCTCCTCAATCCGAGCTCTCAAGCTGTGTTTTTTCACAGCACATCAAGTTTAGTCCTCGTCACTTAATATGCTGACGCAGAGGGGGCCAATACATGAGGTCTATTCCGACTGCTTACATTTGCTGGCAACGGACAATGCAAGCAGACTACGTGCCTGACATGGTCGGTCGGGTGACACCTGACATCTGGACAAAATTCATCTTCGTAGGGATGGACGACTGCAGAATTTATGACTGGCCGTCCATTAAGAGGTGAAATTCCTTCCACCCCGACCTGCATTCGCTCCATTATCCCAATGGGGCAAATCCAATAACAAGTACCTTGGACGGCCATCACCAACACGGGTAACCATTGTTCGAATCTCTACTTGCTGATGAAGATGCTTATTGATCAGATTAACATCCTCAATGACAGGTGACACCTTTCCAGCAATAACTTGATCTGTTCCAGTGATCTTGAATTCAAAGGTTCGCCGCTTCGGAAGAACACCTTGAAACTCCCCATAAAGCAGTTGCTCATCTTCGTGAAGGTTATCCTTGCTGATTCTTTCAAGACTTCGGCGAACCTGTCCGACATCAGTGAACCGGAATACTTGATTGCGATATTGCAAGGCACAAATAGCTTCGTTATCTGCCAGCGTACTAATGAAAACCGGGACCTTGTCCAAGGCCCGCTGATCTAATCCAGACGCAGTGTCAGCAAGTAATTCATCGTCAGCATCAATAGAACCCTGAAGCAAACTCTGAGTTCGCTCAATTGCCAGTTCTAATACCGTCTTTTCATCTGTCGGCAACTGCCCAGTGCGATATTCCTCAAGTTCAAAACCAAACGAACCCAGCGCTGTACGAGTAATCAGTAATTGATGCTGCTCCCTATTTGGAATAGGGCCTTTGGCCGCTAAACCACCGGAAAGCGAAGCAGCCACCGATGTAACGGTTTCGTTGAATGCACCAATTATCTTCATCCCAAAGTCTGCAAAGACTCCATAACTGCCAACGACTGGACGTCCATGGAACGTTATGCGAGCACGTACAGGTTCGCGCTCATTTATTTTCGCTTCAGAAATCCTGTGCTCGATCTCTTCCAATCTGGCATTCAGACTGCCCAGATCAATGACTTCGTCAATCGGTGTGCTCTCGATCATGCGCTGAAGAGCAGTTCGCTCGCTTAATAGCTGTACTAAATCATGGCGAATCATACAGGGAATCCTTGGCCAACCGAATTGCCCAGCTGTGCTCTTGCCAATGCCTCATTAGCAGGTGCGAGATCTATCTGTACGTAACCTTTCCATGCTTGGTTGCGCCGGTGACTCCACATGCTGTACCAGTAGCTCGCTTGCCTCACCAATCGACTCGGAGCCTTGCCAAGATGCTCATAGTAAGCATCGACAAAGTACGTATCCTTAAGTTCCTTATGCGAATCACGACTAGACGGAAATAATTCTGGGAAGGCTAGCTGGATATCTTTTTGGCTCTTGCCGGCAGGTAAATCGAAAAACGTCACAACATCAATATCATTTTGATTGCGATCTTCGAGGATTTCAATGTGTTCAAGAAAACTCCCGTCCAACCACTGAAACCCACTCACCAATCCCGCGGTGTGAAGCGCAGCTCGATATTTTAAAAATCCGTCAAGAACTATTTTTCTTGGCGCGGTTTGCCCAAAGCGCAGGACAAAGTCAGCTAGCGACACGATGTATGGTGAACGTTCAGCAGAAGCAGGCAGATGCTCATCAATTGGAGGGATGAGGCCGAGTGAATTCCATGACGGTAGCGTAACAATATTCATTTGGTTGGATTGTCTTGATCTCTATTTTACAACCACCACCCGAATTATACCCTGTGAATTCTGATCACTCAACAAAATGGCGCGCCCGGCGGGATTCGAACCCACGACCCCTGGCTTCGGAGGCCAGTACTCTATCCATCTGAGCTACGGGCGCCTGGTTGGCAGGCATGAACTAAAGAATTCCCTCACAAATAAGTCAGAACCTCGAAACGCCACATAGAACACAAAGGCACGACATGAGTAGAACCCTTCAAGAGGCAATATTATACCTGCTCCTGCCCATGTCGTCCATGTTTGCATGGACGACAATTACGTAAAACGCTTTGGGGGCAGTTGATCAGGATTCTGATAGAATATTGCTTCACTTGGTGTAAGGAAAAATAATCAATGGCTTCACGACTTCAGGGTCGTCTCCTGACTGCCTTTTGGGCACTCCGGAGAATCACATCGGGTCGACGCCAACGTCCGGTTGCGCCTCAAAACATCCTGATCCTGCACCATCTTTTGCTTGGTGACAGCCTGATGGCCGTGAGCCTTTGCGCCCAACTGCGAAGCAACTACCCCGAGGCAACAATTTGGCTCGCTCTTCCCAAGGCCATTGCACCACTTTTTTCTGGACGCCCTTGGCAAGTCCATGTACTCGGTTGGGACCCACGTGACCCCACTTCCGTTCTGAAGCTCCTTCACACACTTCCCCAACCAGATCTCTGCCTGCTTCCTGCAGAAAACCGCTATAGCCTGCTGGCACGCGCTCTTGGGTGTCGGTGGATCATCGCTTTTGCCGGGGACCTGCCTGCATACAAGAACTGGCTGGTGGATGAACTCAGACCCTATTCATCTGAACCAACAGCCTGGAGCGACACCCTGACCGAACTAATTGGGCTGGCAGCACCTCCAGCCTATTCGGTGCGGGACTGGCCTGCTCCTCTGGCAGTCATTCCCCGGTTGCCTGCAGGTCCTTTTGTGGTATTGCATGTCGGCGCCAGCAGCAGCCTCAAGCACTGGCCCGCTGAACGCTGGCACAACCTCGCATTGCATCTTGAAAGACGTGGTTACACACCACTCTGGAGTTCAGGTGCCCAGGAACAGCATCTTGTCGATGCCTGTGACCCACAGCATCGCTGGCCCTCACTGGCGGGCCGTCTCGATCTGACCCAACTCTGGCATGTTCTGGCGCAGGCTCGCCTCTTGGTCGTACCGGATACCGGCATCGCCCACTTGGGTCGAGTGGTCGGGACCCCCACCCTCTGCCTGTTCGGCCCCGGATCAAGTTTGCTCTGTGGCGCCGGAAAATTCTGGAATAACATGCCGTACCAGGCAATCGACATCCCTATCAGCTGTCGCAACCAGAACACCAATTTTCAGCGCGTCGTCCCTTGGATTCAGCGCTGTGAGCGTTTTGCAGGGGATGCACCCGATCAATGCGCCTCAGCCGCTTGCATGCTTGGACTCGATCAACAACGAATCATTGAACTCGTTGACCGCATGCTTCAGGATGCACAAATTACCTGATTGCGTCCCATCGATTTGGCCTGATAAAGTGCCTCATCTGCTAAAGCAATCAGCGAATCCCCCATTCCATCCTGAATTTGGCTGGAGCAACTGACCCCCGCACTAAACGTACAATAAAAGCCTTCGATCGCTGTCGACAAGGGCAAATGGGCAAAGTTTTCGCGTAACTGGTCAACGACACGCAGTGCCTGATCCAGGTCGCAATCGGGCAAAATCAGCAGAAACTCCTCCCCACCATAGCGTCCCACCAGATCAGAGCGCCGCAACCGGCCCTTCAGCAGCCCAGCCAAATGACGTAAAACACTGTCACCGACCAAATGACCAAATTCATCGTTAACGCGCTTAAAGTGATCGATATCCAGCATAGCCAGACAAAAATGACGTCCATGCCGTACCAGCCTCGCCAACTCTTGATCAAGACGATCTTTAATTTCAGCATGAGTCAAAAGACCAGTCAGGCCGTCTTGACTAAGCATCTGCGCCAACTGACGAGCTCTTCGTGCACGATTGCGAATGGTTCCCACCAGAATATCCGGTGCAACCGGCTTAATCAGAAACTCATCACCGGCTAGTGTCTGCGCCTGCAACTGCCGAAGTGGATTACTTTCTGAAGACAGATAGATGATTGGAAGATGCATCCACGTATCATCCAGACGCAGGACCGCAGCCACTTCATCGCCACGACATTCCGGCATATTGAGGTCAAGGACAATCACGTCCGGCTTAAATTCCTGCATGGCCTGCAGCAAAAAATCCGGATGATCCAGAGTTAGCACCTGCAAACCGGCACTGCTCAGGGTCAGCTGATAATGGCGTAACGTAGCCAGATCATCATCAAGAATGAGCACACGGGCATTTTTCAGTGCCTTGTCTTCATCCAGCAGGCGACGCAACCGGAAATCCAAGCTGGAGACCGTTGTCGCCAGATCAAAAAACGCCACCGCTCCGGCCCGCAATGCCGCCAGTTTATGGGCAAAATTCTGATGCGGCGAGCAAACCAACACAGGAACACCAGGACAACCAACCCGCAGTTCATTGAGTTCCAGTGAATTTTCGTGCTGAATCGACATAACGAGGATAACTGCGCTGACCGCATGAATCTGATGACGTTCAATCAGTTCCTCAACTTTATGACAGACGACTGCTTCGTAGTTATAGGCATCAAACTGGGCCAGCAGACCTGTCAATTGCTGACGATCCGGTATGATAAAACCAATGCGGTGCCGACAGGCATGCAACAGGCTGTCAGCCTCTTCTTCCTCAGCCAGTTCCTCATTCGGACCCACAGAATCAACCATGGTGGTCATGGTGGATCTTTGGGGCTGCATATCACGCTTGAGCGCCACGACCCGGTCACGAATCTGCTCCCAGTCCTGTGAACGGTCCTGAATGACGTGCTCCAAGGCACGCATGGCTTCTCCGACTTCACTAAACCCAAAAGTCAGCGCTGCACCGGCGAGTTTGTGCAACCGGCTAAGAATGATTTCATCAAAGGGGTCACAAACCTCAATCTTCTCTTTGAGATCCAGTAGCTCCTGATCAAGACGTTGTGCATATTCATCTGTCAGTGCCTGTAACTGGGCATAAATATCCGGTTCATTGGCCATGAAAGCGATTCCATAATGAAAGGACCTGTGCAGACAACTGCATCGGATCGAAGGGCTTGATGATGACTCCAAAAGCACCAACCTGCAACAGTCGCTCTTGTTCCGCAGGAAGTACCTTGGCTGTCATGAACAGGATTGGCACCTGCGCGGACAGCCCCTGCTTGCGCAAGGCCACGAGTGTCTCTGTTCCATCCATTAAAGGCATCATAACATCCAGAATAACCAGATCAGGGGCAAATTCAGCAAACAGTTCCAGCGACTGTGATCCACTGGAACAGCTCAGTACCTCAAATCCTCCAACCTTCTCAAGTGCCAGTCGAGTCACACCCCGGATCGAGTCATCATCATCCACATGAAGTATCTTTCGCAATTGATGTGCCATTAATGAGCCTCCTGATTAGGATTGTTCTGTTCCGGTGCTGGAGAAACATCCTGCTTCTCTGTGCCTTTGGCATGAATACGGCGCATGAGCACCTTGATCCAAAAGCACCCTCCTCCATCCGGCCGGTCGCGGTAACCAATATCGCCACTCATGCGGATCATCAGTTCCTGACTGATGGCTAGTCCCAGACCGGTTCCACCCTGGGAGCGGGTATCACCGCTATCAGCTTGGGCGAATTTCTCAAACAGGCGGGCCTTGAAGTGTTCCGGGACGCCGGGCCCACGATCCAGTACAAGAATGCGAGCCATATGAACCTCGTGATTCACCTGAACCTCGACCAAACCCTGTACGGGAGAAAACTTGATGGCATTGGAAAGCAGGTTGGCCATAACCTGTACCCAGCGCAACCGGTCCACCTGAATCTGCATCGGTTCTGTACACGGATGAACCTGCATCCGCACATTATGCTGACGGGCGTAGCCCTCCATGCTGCGTATCACTTCCTGCATGAGTTCATCCAGATTCCACCAGTGAATATCAAGCGCCATTCGCCCAGCAAGCAGCTTTTCCATATCAAGAAGATCATTGATCAGCGCCTTAAGGCGCTCACCATTCTGCCAAGCCATATTGAGTAAATCTTTCTGCTCGGCAGAAAAATCGCCCATCACCCCACCGAGCAATAAGCCGATGCTGCCCTGAATCGAAGTCAGCGGAGTGCGCAGTTCATGACTGACGGTTGAAATAAACTGATTGGTCATGCTCTCGATTTGTTTCTGTTCGGTAAGGTCCCGGATGACGGCAATAAACGAACGAAAGCCCCGTACCTGAATGGGCGAAATCACGATTTCGAGCGGAAACTCATCGCCATTTTTACGAACACCACTTAGTTCCCGCCTGTGCCCAAAAACCTTGTGTTCCCGTGACTCCCGATAATGCAGCATATAGGCATCGTGCTGACTACGGTAGGGCGAAGGCATCAACAGGCTGACATTCTGTCCGATGACTTCAGCCTCGGCATAGCCAAACATAGCCTCAGCTGCACGATTGAACCCCAGAATGACACCTTCCTCATCACAGCTGACAATAGCATTAGCTACCTGTTCGATCAGCATGCGTTGAAACTCTTCCCGGACCCGCAATTCCATTTCAGACTCGTACTGCTCGCTTACATCCTGAATCAGAGCTACATAACCAGATGGCGTTTGCTGTTCATCATAAAGCACCGCCACCGAAAG
>JAJZHM010000023.1 GCA_021804485.1 Pseudomonadota bacterium
CCTACTGGGGTTCAACCTTGGACGGTGGAACAGCGTCAAATTCCATCAAGAATCTTAATGTCTCTGCCAATAATATACAGAATTCTCTGAGCACGGGTTTGGTGGGGGCGCTAGGCTCTGGAGGAATACTAAGCAATCTAACGGTGGATGGTAGCTTCAGTGGCAATCAGTACACTGGAGCGGCAGCGGGTTATTCTCTTGGTACGATCAGTTCGGTGCAGGTGGATGCGGGTACGAAGGTCATGGGACTGGGTCGTGGTACTGTCTATGAAGGCGGTCTGGTGGGCTATGTTGCCGCGGGAAGTATCAGTAACAGCAGCAGTGCTGCGACGGTTAGTGACACTGTAGCAGCAGGATCCAGCACGACCACCAATCAGGTGTCCGGTGCTGTGGGTGGGCTGGTTGGCCAGGTGAGTGGGGGAACGATAACTAATGCTTCCAATGCCGGTGCGGTAACGGTTGATGCAACAGCTACGGGCGCTCAACTGAGTGGTTCAGTGGGTGGGCTGGTGGGTAACATGACTGGTGGGACGATCACCGCTTCCTCAAACTCCGGAGTAGTGACGCAGTTAGGTACGATGACCGGGGGGGTGGGTGGGTTGATTGGTTCAATGAGTAATTACTACTACTACTACAATTCCAATGTAGCAGTGAACGGTAGCTACAGCACGGGTGCGGTATCAGGAAGCAGTGAAGTGGGTGGCTTGATTGGTTCGCTGAGTACTTATTATGGTGTGTCCAATTATGGCGCGTCTAATAATATCGGTTTGTTGCTGAACAACAGCTACTACGACATCAATAAGGTAAAGATCAATGGCAAGACGGATGCGACTGGCTTTAGCAATCTCGGTTTTGGTGGGATTGGTGATGCACAGTATCAGAGCTGGGTCAAGGGTAACTATGCGCCATTGACCGCATCGGCGTATTTTGCTCAGAATGCATCGACGGGGTATTACCCGCTTGGTACGACCACGGATCTGAGCAATCTGTTGGCTTTTGCCGAGAGTGATTCGACCTTGAAATTCCAACTGACCGGTACGATTGATGCTAGTTCCTTGCCGGGCTGGTATTTGCCCTACTGGGGTTCAACCCTGGATGGTGCGAAAAATACCCTCAAAAATCTGAGCGTTAATAATGGACTGAATAATCTGGGCACGGGTCTGGTGGGTGTGCTGAATTCGGCAGGAACACTTAGTAATCTGACGGTGGATGGTAGTTTTAGTGGCAATGAGTATACGGGAGCGGTAGCGGGATATATGCTCGGTACGATCAGTTCGGTGCAGGTGGATGCGGCGACGAAGGTCACAGGGTCGGGTCGTGGTACCGTCTATGAAGGTGGTCTGGTGGGCTATGTTGCCGCGGGAAGTATCAGCAACAGCAACAGTGCTGCGATGGTCAGTGACACTGTAGCAGCAGGATCCAGCACGACCACCAATCAGGTGGCAGGTTCTGTCGGTGGACTGGTTGGCCAACTCAGTGCAGGAACGATAACGAACGCTTCCAATACCGGTGCAGTAACGGTTGATGCAACAGCTACGGGCGCTCAACTGAGTGGTTCAGTGGGTGGGCTGGTGGGTAACATGACTGGCGGGACGATCAGCGCTTCCTTAAACTCTGGAGCGGTAACGCAGTCGGGCTCGATGACCGGGGGTGTGGGTGGGTTGATTGGTTCAATAAGTAATTACTACTACGGTTCCAATGTTGCAGTGAACGGTAGCTACAGCACGGGTGCGGTATCGGGAAGCAGAGAAGTGGGTGGCTTGATTGGTTCGCTGGTTAATTATTATAGTGGCATCTATTATGGCGGGGCTGGTTCGTTCGGCTCGTTGCTGAATAACAGCTACTACGACATCAATAAGGTCGCGATCAATGGCAAGACGGATGCGACTGGCTTCAGCAATCTCGGTCTGGGTGGAATCAGTGATGGGCAGTATCAGAGCTGGGTCAAGGGTAACTATGCGCCTTTGACCGCATCGACATATTTTACTATGAGTGCTGCGGGGTATTACCCACTTAGTTCGACGACGGATCTGATCAATCTGTTGGCTTTCGCCGAAAGTGATTCAGCCTTGAAGTTCCAACTGACCGGTACGATTGATGCCAGTTCATTGCCAAGCTGGTATCTGCCCTACTGGGGTTCAACCCTGGATGGTGCGAAAAATACCCTCAAGAATCTGAGCGTCAATAATGGACTGAATAATCTGGGCTCGGGCTTGGTGGGTGTGCTGGGTTCGGGAGGAACACTCAGTAATCTAACCGTAGATGGTAGCTTCAGTGGCAATGAGTACACGGGAGCGGCAGCGGGTTATATGCTCGGTACGATCAGTTCGGTTCAGGTGGATGCGGGGACAAAGGTCACGGGACCGGGTAGTGGTAGGGTCTTTGAAGGTGGCCTGGTGGGCTATGTTGACATGGGGAATAGCAGTATCAATGCCCATATCAGTAACAGCAGCAGTGCCGCGGCGGTCAGTGATACCGTGGCAGCAGGAACCACGACGTCCAGCAATATGGTGTCCGGTGCTGTTGGTGGACTGGTGGGTCAAGCTGGTGGATTATTCAGCCAAGTCAATGGAGGAACGATAAATAATTCTTCTAACACCGGGTCGGTAACGGTTGATGCAACGGCGACCGGGGCCCTGTTTAATGGTTCAGTGGGTGGGCTGGTGGGCGTCATAGATGGCGGGGCGATCACCGCTTCGTCAAACACCGGAGCGGTAACGCAGTCGGGGAATATGGTGAATAACAGTGTGACCGGAAGTACCACGGGGTATGGAAATGCTGGCGTCGGGGGCTTGGTGGGCTCACTCATTGATGCGGGATCAATAACAGCAAGTTTCAACACCGGTACTGTAAGTGCTAACAACGCTGATCTTGGTGGTCTTGCAGGGAACATGGGGAATCTTTATTACAGTGGCACTCTCTCTATATCGAACAGCTTCAATCAGGGTTCCGTGCAAGGAACGTCGAAGTCGCTGTCGGTCGGTGGTTTGGTCGGTACGGTGTATAATGTAACGGGCACCAATACCATTGATTTCAGTTATAACTCGGGAGCGGTGTCCGGAGGCGTCGTGGCGAGTGGAACGGCGGGCAACACCAATCCGAATGTCGTTGTAAGTAACAGTTACTGGGATACTCAGATTTCCGGACAAACCAGTTCGGCAGGTGGGGGTACGGGCTTGACCACTTCCCTGATGTATACTCCATCAAGTTTTATGGGATGGAGTATTGATTCGAGTGGCTCAGGTTCCAGTTCCAATATATGGCGGCAGTATAGCGGCTCAACCAATCCGTTGCTGGTTTGGAATTTGACGCCGGTTACGGTCACTCTGGCCAATGCCTCAGAACCCTATAATGGCTCAAATTGGGGAAATGCCGTGCTGAGCACAGCACCGACCCCACTGAACAGTCAGAATGTTTTCTGGCAGGCTAATGCCTCTTCAGCTGGGACTTCTACCCTGAATTTCAGTCAACTGTATTCCGGTGTAGGTGGTTATGATTTTATTTTAGCTGCAAACAGTCCATCATCGGCGCAGTTGACGGTGAATCCTGTATCCCTGACCATTACGGCACCCAGTGTAAGCAAGACCTTTGATCAGCCCAATCCCACTCTGTCATTGAGCTATAGTGGCTTTATCAATGGCGATACGGCGTCGACGGTGTTTACTCAGCAGCCGACGGTGACAACAACGGCTACAACAACGTCGAGTGTTGGGGTCTATCCTGTTACGGTCTCGGCTGGGCAATTATCGAACAGCAATTATGTCGTCAACGATGTGTACGGCAGCCTAACGGTGAATCCGCTGATGCGTACGGTGTTGAGCCCCTTAAGTTTGGTTTTGACCAACAGTGAACTTTCTACGGATGCTAATGGTGCGCCTGTGTTCTCTTTGTATTCGCCGAATGAAGTTACACCGTTGTATCTGGCGTCTTCACAGGTGAACTCGACAACGGCCGTTGCAGCCAGTGCAGAACAACTGGTCAATCATGTAGCTATAGCGGAACAACCTTCGGCAGGAGTTCCGTCGGTTGCTCAGACCAGCCTGATCCAGGTTGTGGGCAGTGGTATGCTGCTTCCCTGACAAGGGAGGCTGTTCTCGATAATATCTGCGGTACCTTGACAGGACAAAGAGGAGGGAAAACCCCTCCTCTTTTGTTTTAAGATGGAGCTGCTATGATTGCTGTCGTTTGGGGTATGGATGGGTGCAAATGAGGGTGCGATCGTTGTCAATGCGTTGCTGGGGAATCGTTCTGGGGCTGGCTTGTGCGGGTACATGGGCACTGCCGACATCGTTACCGACTAATTCCGGGGAAATTCTGAGACAAACGCAACAGGGTGTGGTGGGTGAAACCCGCGCTCCGTCACAGGATGTTCTGCCGCCGATGCTTATGCCAGGGGGTGGGCCGGTTCGGCATGGCGGTGCTCATGTGCGGGTCAAATCCTTTGTGCTCAAGGGAGTAGGTTGTTTCAAAGAAACGGAACTTCAGGCGCTGCTTAAAAACCGGGTAGGTCAGGAGCAGGATGTGGCTGATCTGTATGAAGCGGCAGATCAGATCACCAGTTTCTATCGGCAACACGGTTATATTCTGGCACGGGCCTATGTGCCGGCCCAGGATCTTGATCAGGGTGTGGTGACTCTGGTTGTGCTGGAAGGCCATTATGGACGCATTCGTCTGGAGAACGGTTCGAGAGTGAGGTCGTCTAGGTTGCAGCCTTTCCTGAACCGGCTGCAGGAAGGAAGTGTGGTACAAGCTGCGACGCTGGAACGGCAGTTGCTGCTGATGAATGATATTGCTGGGGTTGAAGTGCATTCTACCTTAGCTCCGGGTAAGCAGGTTGGTGCAACCGCCTTGTCGGTTCAGGCAGAGTCAACGTCCCGGGTTCAAGGCCAGGCAGGCATGGATAACTGGGGGGAGCGTTTCACGGGTGCGACTCGGGCCACTGCCCAGGTTGATGTCATGAACCTGAGTGGTCTGGGTGACCATCTGGATACCTATTTGATGGATACCCAGTATGGGGGGACCAAGTACGGTCATGTGGCCTATGATATCGGAGTTGGTGGTGATGGCCTGCGTCTGGGTTCCTCCTATGATACGCTGCATTATCTGCTGGCGCAGGGCTATGCGCCGTTGGATGCCTATGGTTCTGCACAGACGGGCAGTGCCTATGTACTCTGGCCCTGGATACGCAGTCGTGAACAGACCGTCGATATGACGCTCAATTACACCCATCGCACCTTGCACGATATTGTTGGAAGCGTTGGCAGTCAGGATGCCAAGTGGTTTCAGGTGGGGTCTTTGTTGCTCAATGGACAGCAGCAGTTACGCGGTAATGCTCTGGCTACCTGGTCAATGCAATTGACTCATGGTGTTGAGCATGCCGAGGGGGTCTCCACTGCCGGAGATCAGGGCAAGGGGATCTATACCCATCTGAACCTTGATGCCAGTTGGCTGCAGCCGCTGGTGTCGGAGTGGTCTCTGTATGGCCATGTGCAGGCACAGCGGGCCAGTGCCAACCTCGATCTGTCGGAAAAAATGTCGTTGGGTGGACCGCAGGGTGTTCGCGCTTATCCGATGGGGGAGGTGCAGGCTGATGATGCCGTGCTGGGGACCATTGAACTGCGTCGCCTGATCACGACGACGCTGCAGGCATGGTTGTTCTGGGATACCGGTTATGGTCACAGCTACCATAACCCACTGGCCAGCGATGTCAATAATCGTCGTGCCATCGGCGGGCCGGGCTTTGGTGGGAACTGGAACATGACGACGCACCTGCATATGCGTGCTGATCTGGCCTGGCCGGTTGAATCCCCCGCAGTTTCAGCGCCGCAGGATCGCCCGACCATCTGGTGGCAGCTGGGTGCCAGCTTTTGAAATTGGTTTTGTTTCGGGGATGGGGTTGCCACCAGGCCTGAGGGAGCGGTATCCTGTCACCGAGTTGGTCGGACAGTCGCTGCCGAGTTGATCGGGGGAGGAAAGTCCGGGCTCCATAGGGTAGTGTGCCAGGTAACGCCTGGGCGGCGTGAGCCGACGGAAAGTGCAACAGAAAGATACCGCCTGTTCTGGCATGATTGTCCGGAGCTGGTAAGGGTGAAATGGTGCGGTAAGAGCGCACCGCACGCATGGCAACATGTCGTGGCATGGCAAACCCCACACGGAGCAAGACCAAATAGGAATCCAATGGTGCGACCCGCACTGGGTTCGGGTAGGTCGCTGGAGCCCGATGGTGACGTCGGGCCTAGATGAATGACTGTTCTTGACAGAACCCGGCTTACAGACCAACTCGTTTTTCTTTCCTTGTAAACTCTGCCTATACTTTGACAGGCTTTTATCCTCGTACAGGTAATTCCCATGCTTAATCACGTTCGTCGCGTTGTTCCTGAACGCATCAAGGGCGTACAGCGCTACGTGCGTAATGCCATTGATCGTCGGCGCCATCCCGATCGCTTTGTTCAGCACAGCAGCACTCCTTATAATGAGATCTACCGTGATGGCATCATGGCTGTCCGCCATTATCAGCCGCTTGAGGTTGACGAGGTGTTCATCGAAGGGCAGGCTTATACGGTACAGTGGCAACAATATCGTCGTCCTCTGGTGCTGGTTCCTCCTTTAGGCGTATTTGCCTGGATTTTTGATCTGATGATTGAGCGTTCCCTGGTCCGCTACCTGCTGGCGCATGGTTTTGATGTCTATCTGATTGACTGGGGCAATCCAAAGGATCCGCCTTACCAGAACCTGACCCTTGAAGATTATGTATTGCGCTGGTTTCCGCAAGCCATGCAGGCCATTCGGCAACATGCCGGACGTGAGGATGTCTCGTTGATGGGCTATTGCATGGGAGGTTTGCTGGCCATGCTTTATCTGTCGGCCTGCCGTGACACGCAGGTGACGGGCTTGGTGACGATTGCCAGTCCGGTTGATACCCACAAAATGGGTGTAGCAGGTCAGATGTCGGCAGCCTTGCAGCTGCCTACCCGACTGGTTCGGCGCTTTTCCGATTTCCGGATCAACAATCTTGATCCCGCCCGGTTCCACGTGCCGGGAAAATGGGTGTCTTTTGCATTCAAAATGAGCAGTCCGCTGTCACCGCTGACCAGCTACATTGATCTGCTCAAAAATCTTGGAGATACCGAATATCTGGTCAGTTATATGTCGATGAATGCCTGGTTTAACAACATGGCGGATTATCCGGGAGGAACGGTCCAGGAACTGATTCGTAAGCTGGGATTGTACAATCGACTGGCGAAGGGGCAGATCCGTATCGGTAACCGGTTGGCTGATTTCAAGGACATCGAGTGCGATTTGCTGGCCTTTGCCGGGGCATCCGATGCCATTGTGCCGATGGCCTCGGCCTACAAGATCATGGATGTGGTCAGTTCCCGCGACAAACGGTTTCATCTGGTTCCCGGTGGTCATGCCGGTGTTTTTACCGGAGCTAAGGCTGTTTCAACCACCTGGGCGATCAGTGTGGATTGGCTGGCGCAACGTTCGGGTGGTCTGCCTGATGCCGGCATGTCATGATTGAACTGATTCGGGTGGACTGGCCGGTCTCTATTCCGGTTGAAGCCTGGGTGAGCACCCGCTCAGGCGGCGTAAGTTTGGGAGCGTATCGGTCACTGAATCTTGCCACGCACGTTGGCGATGATCCGATGGCTGTGCAGGAAAACCGCCGCCGTTTGCATGAGCATCTGCGACTCACTGAGCCGATTGTCTGGATGTCCCAGGTACATGGAACGCATGTGGCAACTCCGGATCAAGGGCCGGTCTGCGCCGATGCCGTGTACAGCAATAAGCCTGGGCAGGTCTGTGCGGTACTGACGGCAGATTGTTTGCCCATACTGGTTGCTAATGCCCAAGGCACAGAAGTGGCTGCCATTCATGCGGGTTGGCGCGGACTGGTTGCAGGGGTTCTGGAGGCGGCGCTGGCGAAATTTGGCACAGCCACGCACCAACTGTACGCATGGCTCGGTCCAGCCATAGGGCCTAAGTCGTTCGAGGTCGGTCCGGAAGTTCGCCAGGCTTTTATGAACAGCAACATTGATTCGGATAAGGCCTTTATTCCGGGGCACTCTGACCGTTTTTATGCTGATCTGTACGAACTTGCACGTATTCGCCTTAAGAACGCTGGTGTCGATGCCATCTCAGGGGGAGACTGGTGTACTGTTCGTGATGCTGAACGGTTTTTTTCCTATCGGCGCGATGGTCAGACGGGCCGAATGGCCTGTCTGATTCGGGTTCTTTCGGCCTGAACCCAAGAAGCGGCTTAACGCCGCTTCATCATTTCAAAGAACTCTTCGTTGGTTTTGGTTTCCTTCATCTTGTCCAGCAGGAACTCGATGGCAGAAATCTCTTCCATGGGATGGAGGAGTTTGCGCAGAATCCAGACCTTCTTGAGCTCGTCATCACTGATCAGCCGCTCTTCGCGACGAGTCCCAGATTTCTTGATGTTGATGGATGGGAATACGCGTTTTTCGGCGATCTTGCGATCGAGATTGATTTCCTGGTTGCCGGTACCCTTGAACTCTTCAAAAATGACTTCGTCCATTTTAGAGCCGGTCTCAATCAGGGCGGTGGCAATGATGGTCAGCGAACCACCTTCCTCAATGTTGCGGGCGGCACCAAAAAAACGCTTCGGGCGTTCCAGGGCGTGCGCATCAACCCCCCCGGTTAGAACCTTGCCGGAACTCGGGATCACTGTGTTGTAGGCGCGTGCCAGACGGGTAATGGAATCGAGCAGAATCACCACATCACGGCGGTGTTCCACCAGCCGTTTGGCTTTTTCGATCACCATTTCCGCGACCTGAACATGCCGGGCAGGGGGTTCATCAAAGGTTGAGGCTACAACTTCACCTCGAACGGTCCGCTGCATTTCAGTAACTTCTTCCGGACGTTCATCGATGAGCAGCACAATCAGGAAGCATTCCGGATTATTGCGGGTGATGGAATGGGCTACATTCTGCAGCAGCATGGTCTTGCCTGCTTTCGGAGGTGCCACAATGAGTGAACGCTGACCTTTTCCAACGGGTGAGACCAGATCAATCACACGTGACGTCAGATCCTCAGTAGAGCCGTTGCCAAGTTCCATAAACATGCGTTGGGTTGGAAACAGCGGAGTGAGGTTTTCAAAAAGAATCTTGTTTCGGGCGTTTTCGGGCGAATCAAAGTTGATCTGATTGACTTTGAGCAGGGCGAAATAGCGCTCGGATTCCTTGGGTGGGCGAATGGTGCCGGTGATGGTGTCGCCAGTTCGAAGGTTAAAGCGGCGTATCTGGCTGGGCGAGACATAGATGTCATCGGGGCCGGCCATATAGGAGCCTTCCTGTGAACGCAGGAATCCAAAACCATCGGGCAGGATTTCGAGGACACCATCCCCGAAAATTTCTTCGCCGTTACGGGCATGGGTTTTAAGAATGGCAAAAATCACGTCCTGTTTGCGATTGCGAGCCATGTTTTCAAGGCCCATCTGTTCGGCGATCTGGACGAGTTCAGCAATAGGTTTCTTTTTGAGTTCAGTAAGATTCATAGGCTAACAGTAGGAGTTGATGAGACAGCCAAAATAGACCCTTGGTGCAGACGACAACGAGGAGCGAAGAACTGAAACCCGAATGTGTCTTTAGAGAGCCTGAGGATCGATAATCCAGCGCAGATCAGAAGCACACTTATGCAGGTGAACGACTGAACCAGACAATACACATCATTTATAGGGTATTAGAAGAGCCCTGTCAAATGGATTTTTATGTCCGGGAACCCTTCCATGGGTGTGGGATCACGACGTACTTAAATGTGTGAATCAACAAAGGCAGTCAGTTGGGATTTGGACAGGGCCCCAACCTTGCTGGCTTCCACGTCTCCCGCCTTGAACAGTGTCAGGGTGGGAATGCCTCGTACGCCATATTTCTGGGCGGTAAGGGGGTTGTCATCCACGTTGACTTTGACAATTCTCAACCGGCCTTGGTATTCAGCAGCGATTTCATCAAGAATGGGTGCTACCATCTTGCACGGGCCGCACCAGGGTGCCCAGTAATCCACCAGAACCGGCAACTCGGATTTCAGCACGTCGCTGTCAAAACTGTTGTCGGATGTGTGTACGATCAGTTCCGAGCTCATGGAACACTCCTCTTCAGTGGGAAACAATGCCATAACATGGTAACATTTTTTTTAGTTGTGTATAGATCTGCCGGTTGATTGTCCCGGATTTTTGTCCGTGCATCATAATCTGAACCCCGGTAGCAGCTGATTTGTTCATGTGAGGAGGATGCATGCAGGAACCGGAGACGATTGACCTGTTGGCGGCTATGGATCTGGGCTCCAACAGTTTTCATATGGTGGTGGCTCGTCCTGAGCACGGTGGGATGCGGGTGATTGACCGGCTGTCTGAAAAGGTACAGCTGGCGGCTGGTTTGGATGAACGTGGTCGTCTGGATGAACCGACCCAAGAGCGGGCATTGGCTTGTCTGGGTCGTTTTGCTCAGCATATTCGCGGCGTTCAGCCTGGAAGTCTGCGGGTTGTTGCCACCAATGCGCTTCGGGTGGCGCGCAATGCAGGTCCATTTCTAAAAAAGGCGGAACGCCTGCTGGGCCGCCCTATTGAAGTGATTTCAGGGCGGGAAGAAGCACGGCTTATCTACCTTGGCGTTTCTCATACTCAGGTTGACCGGGGTCGTCAGCTGGTCATTGATATTGGTGGCGGATCAACCGAGTTTATCATCGGCGAGTCCGGTGAACCGCTGCTGCTTGAGTCGCTGCATATGGGATGTGTCAGTTTTCAGCGCCGCTTCTTTGCGGATGGTTCCCTGCAGCGCACCGCCCTGAAACAGGCGGTGCTTGCTGCCCGGCAGCAGGTCAATTTGATCGCCCAGGAATATCGTGACATGGGTTGGGATGTTGCGATCGGTTCTTCCGGAACAATCAAGGCCATTCTGGGGGTCATTCAGGCTCTCGGCTGGAGCGAAGGCAGGGAATTCATCAGGCATGAAGATCTGGATCGGTTAATGGATCTGGTCGCATCCTTTCGTTTTGCTGATGATATTGATCTTCCCGGGATCAAGGAGGACCGCCGCCCCTTGCTTGCTGCTGGACTGAGCATTGCTCAGGGTTTTTTTCAGGAGCTGGGCATCGAAAAGATGTACTACAGCGATGGAGCCCTGCGTGAAGGTGTGCTCTATGACATGATGGGGCGTTTTAATCACGAGGATGTCCGTCAGCGGACCGTCATCGCCATGCAACGCCGCTTCCGGGTCGATGTCGAGCAGGCCGGTCGGGTACGTAATACCCTCAGAACACTGATTCTGGCGGCACAGGCCGATACCGGTGTCGTTTTCGATGAGGCATTGCTGCTGCAGGCGGCGGAACTGCATGAGGTTGGTCTTGGGGTGTCCCATAGTGGCTTTCACAAGCATGGTGCCTATTTGCTGCAATACTCCGACATGTCCGGTTTTTCCCGTCTGGAGCAGGAACGGCTGGCTTTGCTGGTGGGGGCACATCGTCGCAAGATTCGGGATGAGCAGGTCCAGGCCATGCGTGAAGCGGGTGGGCCCAGCCTGCTGCTGGGGTGCCTGCTGTTGCGCTTGGCTGTCCTGCTGCATCACTCCCGGCAACGTGATCCTTTACCACGCTGGTTGTTGCTTTTCCGGGAAAACACAGTTCATCTGGAGTTTCCAAAGGGCTGGTTGGAACGTAATCCACTGACCCTGATGGATTTGCAGCAGGAGCAGGACTACACCGCAGCGCTGGACTGGACGCTGTTTTTCCGCTGAGGAGCAACAGGTTTGGCCTGTTTTGCGGTACAATGCCGCTGAACGGTTTCCTTTTTTAATCCGACCATGTATTGAGGCTCGCATGTTTGATACCCGTGTTCGTCTTGCCGATCAAGATCCCGATGTTTTCGCTGCTATGGAGCAGGAGCGCCAGCGTCAGGAAGATCATATTGAACTGATTGCTTCGGAGAATTATTGTTCGCCTGCCGTGATGGAGGCGCAAGGTTCGGTATTGACCAACAAGTATGCTGAGGGATATCCGGGCAAGCGCTACTACGGTGGATGTGCCTTCGTTGATCAGATTGAGCAGCTGGCGATTGATCGTGCCAAACAACTGTTTGGTGCGGACTTTGCGAACGTACAGCCTCATGCCGGTTCCCAGGCCAATGCAGCGGTTTTTCTGGCCCTTTTGCAGGGTGGTGATACGGTGCTCGGGATGAGTTTGGCTCATGGTGGTCATCTGACCCATGGTGCCTCAGTCAATTTTTCCGGAAAAGTCTATCGTGCGGTGCAGTACGGTCTGAACCCAACGACGGGTGAAGTGGATTATGATGAAGTGGAGCGTTTGGCGCTTGAACATCAGCCACGCATGATCATTGCGGGTTTTTCGGCCTATTCGCGGGTTATGGACTGGCAGCGCTTTCGCAGTATCGCCGATCAGGTGGGTGCGTACCTGATGGTTGATATGGCCCATGTTGCCGGGTTAGTGGCCGCTGGGGTCTATCCAAGTCCGGTTCAGATCGCTGATGTCACGACGACGACGACCCACAAAACACTTCGTGGTCCACGTTCAGGACTGATTTTGGCCAAAGCCAATCCTGAAATTGAGAAAAAGCTGAACTCGGCGGTATTTCCGGGGATTCAGGGTGGACCGCTGGAGCATGTGATTGCTGCCAAGGCCGTCTGTTTTAAGGAAGCGATGAGCCCTGATTTCGTTGCCTATCAGCACCAGGTTGTGGCCAACGCCCGTGCTATGGCGCAGGTGTTTATCCAGCGGGGCTTTGATGTAGTTTCTGGGGGTACGGACAACCACCTGTTTCTGGTGTCGCTGATTCGGCAAGGATTGACGGGTAAGGATGCCGATGCTGCCCTTGGACGCGCGGGTATTACGGTCAACAAGAATGCCGTTCCCAATGATCCGCTGTCGCCCTTTGTGACTTCAGGAATTCGGGTTGGTACTCCGGCAGTGACCACCCGTGGTCTGAAAGAGTCCGAGGTCAGGGAACTGGCCGGATGGATGTGCGATATTCTTGACCATCTTGAAAATACCGAACTGCAGAATCAGGTTGCTCAGCGTGTCCATGCGTTATGCCAGCGCTTTCCGGTCTATGGTACCTGAACGATGCATTGTCCCTTCTGCAGTGCGGATGATACCAAGGTCATCGACTCGCGTCTGGCGGCCGAAGGGAGTCAGGTGCGTCGACGGCGTGAGTGTGTTCGCTGCGGGGAACGTTTTACCACTTTTGAAACCGCTGAGCTGGTGATGCCGCGGGTGGTCAAATCCGACGGTACGGTGCAGCCCTTTGATGAAAGCAAGATTCGCAAGGGCATCATGCTGGCCCTGCAGAAGCGACCGGTCAGCATTGAAGCTATTGATGCCAGTTTGCATCGGGTACTTTCCCGACTGCGAGCGACCGGGGAACGTGAAGTTAAGGCCCGCCTGATCGGTGAATTGCTCATGGAAGAACTTCGTCAGCTGGATCAGGTAGCCTATGTGCGTTTTGCCTCGGTCTACCGCAATTTTGATGATCTTGCCGGATTCAGAACGGTGCTTGATCATCTCGACGGAGCGGTTGATGACTCATCCCAATGATCGGGTCTGGATGAACCGGGCACTGCAACTGGCGGAGCGTGGTCTTTATACGACTCATCCTAACCCGCGCGTGGGTTGTGTGCTGGTTGTGGATGCAAAGGTTGTTGGTGAAGGCTGGCACGAACGAGCCGGCGGGCCACATGCTGAGGTCGTGGCACTGCGGGCAGCGGGAGACCTGGCTCAGGGTGCTACAGCCTATGTGACACTAGAGCCTTGTGCGCATACCGGACGAACCGGGCCTTGTGCCCGGGCCCTGATTGAAGCGGGTGTACGCCGGGTGGTAGCCGCGCATCAGGACCCCAATCCCGATGTGGCCGGTCGAGGTTTTGCGATTTTGCAGGAAGCAGGTATTGAGGTATCGGTCGGGGTGCTCGAAGCACAGGCGCGGGCGCTCAATCCCGGGTTTTTGCGACGCATGCAAGAGGGGTTGCCTTGGGTGCGTCTTAAAACGGCCAGCAGTCTTGATGGACGTACAGCCATGGCGAATGGTCAGTCCAAATGGATTACTGCGGCTGCCGCCCGTTCGGATGTGCAACGCTGGCGCGCCCGTTCGGATGCGATTTTGACTGGTGTGGGGACGATCCTGGCCGATGATCCGGAGTTGACCCTACGCCCTGAACTTTGGTCTGAATGTTCGGCACCGGAACGCTTGCAGCCTTGGCGGGTGGTCATGGATACCCATTTACGTACGCCAGTTCAGGCACGCCTGTTCAGGACGGAACCGGAACGGGTGATGATCCTGCACGGTGCTGGTCCTTGGGAGCATCAACCTGGGGATTACCCTGAGGGCGTGGTGTTGCATGGCTTTGCTGAGACGGCGCTGGATCCATGGGACGTGCTGCGTTGGTTGGCCGCCCATTCAATTCAGGAAATTTTGCTTGAGGCAGGGGCAACCCTAGCCGGCTCATTTATGCGTGCTGGTCTGGTGAATGAGTGGGTCATGTATCAGGCGCTGACACTGCTGGGTTCAACGGCGCGTCCGCTGCTGGAGTGGTCCATGCAGGATATGTCGGAACAGCGGCGTATGTCGCTGTTGGATGTGCGCCAGGTTGGCGATGATCTGCGCATGATCTTGAGGCCCTGAGCATGTTTACCGGATTGATTGAGGCAGTTGGACGGTTGAAAAGCCGGGAAGCACGAGGTGGAGACTGGCGTATTTCGGTGGATACCGGAGACCTGTCCATGCAGGATGTGCATCTGGGGGATTCGATTGCTACCCAAGGGATCTGTCTGACCGTCGTAGCCACTCGGGGTCAGGAATTTTGTGCTGATGCCTCATTGGAAACAGCTCGGCATTCGACTTTGCTCAACTGGCAGCCCGGTCAGTTGCTGAATCTTGAAAAAGCCATGCAGCCGAGCAGTCGTTTTGGTGGGCATATGGTGAGTGGTCATGTTGATGGTGTTGGTGAGCTTGTGTCGGTTACGCCCGAGGCGCGAGCCTGGCAGTACCGGATTCGTGCACCCAAGGACCTGCTCCGCTATATTGCCCTGAAGGGATCAATTGCTGTTGATGGTATCAGCCTCACCGTTAATGGTCTTGATGCGGATGTGTTCAGTCTGACCTTGGTGCCGCATACCATGGCGCATACCGCTCTGGCGCTCTGGCGCCCGGGGGTGCGGGTAAATCTTGAAGTGGATCTGGTAGCGCGTTATCTGGAGCGTCTGCTGGAGCGAACCGGGCCGGAACAGGAAGGCATAAGCAGCGATTTTCTGGCTCGTCATGGCTATCTTTAAGGAGACCTGACCGATTATGGCACTCAGTTGTGTGGATGAATTGCTTGAAGAATTGCGTGCCGGACGCATGATCATTCTGATGGATGACGAAGATCGGGAGAATGAGGGTGATCTGGTGATGGCAGCGGAATGTGTGCGTGCCGAGGACATCAACTTCATGGCACGTTATGCACGCGGCCTGATCTGTCTGACCTTAACTCCGGAGCGCTGTCAGCAACTAAGCCTGCCACTGATGGTGGATCGCAACGGTTCCAGTCATGGCACCAATTTCACGGTCTCGATCGAGGCTGCTGAGGGCGTGAGTACCGGTATTTCGGCGGCCGACCGTGCCCATACGGTGCGGGTGGCTGTGGGACGTCATGCCGGACCACGGGACATTGTCATGCCTGGGCATATATTTCCGCTGATGGCGCAGCCTGGTGGTGTGCTGGTGCGGGCCGGACACACGGAAGCTGGTTGTGATCTCATGACGCTGGCGGGTATGGAGCCTGCTGCAGTGATTGTCGAGGTCATGAATGAAGATGGCAGTATGGCCCGCCGGCCAGATCTGGAGCGTTTTGCAGCAGAGCATGGTTTGAAAATGGGAACCATTGCTGATCTGATTCACTACCGGATGGTGCATGAACAAACTGTGCAACCTGAGCGCGAGCAGATGCTGGAAACAGTCTGGGGGAGTTTCCGGGCGGTAGTGTTCAAGGATGTTGCCAGTGGGCACACCCATCTGGCGCTGGTGCATGGTGATCTGGAGCAGGGAATTCCAACGGTTCGGGTTCATGCCCTGAACCCATCCCGCGATCTGTTGCGCATCCGAGGCAGTGCTTCCGGTTGGGATCTGCATGCGGCCATGCAGACGATTCGTCAGTCGGACAGTGGGGTGTTGGTGCTTCTTGGGCAGGATATGCGTTTTGTTGATCTGATGGAGCAGCTTGATGCTTTGCCCCAGTCCCGGGGAAATGCCCGCAGTTCGATGACCTACCGCAGTATTGGTACTGGTGCGCAGATTCTGCATCACCTTGGGGTCAGGCGGATGCGTCTGCTCAGCTCACCCATCCGTTTTCATGCCTTGTCCGGCTTTGATCTTGAAATAGTGGAATATCTGTCTGCTCCCGTTCCGGAGCAGGTTCATCGGTCTTAATTAGAGGAGTTGGCTCGCATGCAGCAGGTGCAAGTTCTGGAAGGTGTATTCAATCAGGCGGTTCAGGGTCGCTATGCCATTGTGGTGGGACGGTTTAACAGTTTTGTTGTTGAGTCACTTCTGACGGGAGCTTTAGATACCTTGCAGCGGCATGGTGTACCGGCCCAGTCCATTACTGTGGCGCGCTGTCCGGGTGCCTGGGAAATGCCTGTTCTTGCGCGCAAGCTGGTGGCGACTGGTCGTTATGATGCCGTGATTGCGCTTGGTGCGGTCATTCGTGGTGGTACCCCGCACTTTGATTATGTGGCTGGTGAGTGTACCAAAGGCCTGGCCATGGTACAGATGGAGACGGGGGTGCCTGTTATTTTTGGTGTCCTGACCACCGATTCCATTGAGCAGGCTATTGAGCGCAGTGGTACGAAAGCGGGGAACAAGGGTGAAGATGCGGCGCGTGCGGCATTGGAAATGGTTTCGCTGCTGCAACAGGTGGTTTAATGTCGGATCATCATACCCGGGAACGGGATTTTAAGCCGGCTGCCCGGCGACGTGCCCGGCGTTTCGTGTTGCAGGGTTTGTATGAGCATGTGCTGACCGGACATTCGGCGGTAGATATTGAGGCGCGCTGCCGGACCACTAATGATTTGCGTCGTACCGATGTCGATTATATGCATGAGCTGTTCAGCGGTGTGGTACGGGAGCGGGCGGTTCTGGAAGCGGATGTTCAGCCTCTGCTGGATCGTCCTTGGTCGCAACTGACCCCCGTGGAACATGCAGCCTTGCTGATTGGGAGTTATGAACTGCATTTCAGGCTGGACATACCTCGTGAGGTGGTACTCAGTGAAGCGGTCGATCTGACGGTGCATTTCGGGACGAGTGATGGGCATCGCTACGTCAATGCCGTTCTGGATCGACTGGCCCGTACGTTGCGCCCTCATGAAGGTCGTGATGGATGAGTTTGAACTGATTCAGCGCTTTTTTAATCGCCCGGTCCAAAGAGAACTGGTTCACTTGGGCATCGGCGATGATGCGGCTGTTCTGTCGCTGCGATCTGGCCGACAACTGGTGGTCTGCACCGATACCTTGGTGGAGGGGCGTCATTTTTTGTCGGGGACATCGGCGCATGCCATTGGCTGGAAGAGTTTAGCGGTAAATCTTTCGGATCTGGCTGCCATGGGTGCTGAGCCGCTATGGGCGACCTTGGCCTTGACTTTGCCTGAGGCAGACCCAATATGGTTAAAGGACTTTAGTACCGGATTTTTTGAGCTGGCTGATCAGGCAGGCGTTGCTCTGGTCGGTGGTGATACAACGCGAGGTCCTTGTACGGTGACGGTGACCTTGGGTGGCGATGTGCCGCACGGTCAGGCGATTTGTCGTTCCGGGGCTCAGGTGGGTGATGGGATCTGGGTAAGCGGTTACCCAGGTGAGGCAGCAGCAAGCCTGCGTCATCGCCTTGCTGGTCTGTACGAACCGGATCGCTGGTGTCGCCGTTTGGATTATCCACTGCCCCGGCTTGATCTTTCTTTGCAGTTGCGTGGCCAAGTGCACGCTATGATCGATATCTCCGATGGTCTGTTGCAGGATCTCGATCATATCCTGCAGTCTTCTAAGGTTGGTGCGGTACTGGAAGAGGCTTGCTTGCCCCGTCAGACTGAGAAGGGTATGAAACCGGAGTTTGCCGATATTCTGTGCGGCGGCGACGATTATGAATTATTGTGGACAGCCCCGGAACACTGCACATGGGTTGGTGATCAGCATCTGCCGTTGACGCGTATTGGACGAATCGTGGCTGAGCCCGGTTTGCGCGTTTGCGGACTTGACCAGCAGATACGTCCAGTCCAGACGACGACAGGATACCGACACTTTTGAACCGGGCAAGTCTTAAAGGGTGGAATGCACGCAACATATGGCACTGGTGGGCGGTAGGCCTGGGTTCGGGGCTGTCGCCCTTTGCTCCGGGTACGGCGGGTTCGCTGGCGGCGCTGCTCTTCGTTCCTTTGTTGGTGCGTCTGAGCCTGATTCAGGATGCGCTCTGGGTGCTGGCTTTTTTTATACTCGGGGTGATTGCAGCGACCCGTACTGGAAAGGATCTTGGTGTACATGATCATTCCGCAATTGTGATTGATGAGTGGGTGGGGCAGTGGCTGGCCCTATATCCGCTGCTTGGCAGGCATCCGCTTTGGCCAGGTCTGTTCACTGGTTTTGCGTTGTTTCGGTTCTTTGATATCCTCAAGCCTTGGCCGATTCGCTGGTTGGATCGTCGTGTTGGCGGTGGCTGGGGTGTGATGCTGGATGATGTACTGGCAGGAATGGCTGCAGCCTTTGTGTTGCAACTGGCCTATGTTTATGGAGTGCTTTGATTCAGGAAGATACTGTCTCGTTGTATTGACTTAGAGGGTTTAAAGATGCCAGTTGAATGGATTGCGAGCAGTGTATTACCTACCCAATATGGGCGGTTCCAGATTCATGCCTTTGAAGATCCCAATACCGGCAAGGAGCATGTTGCCCTGGTTATGGGGGATGTTGCATGTGGTGCGCCGGTATTGACCCGCATCCACTCGGAATGCCTGACTGGCGATGCCTTTGGCAGTCAGCGTTGTGATTGCGGGCCGCAGCTGGATATGGCCATGAAACTGATTGCCAAGGAAGGGCGCGGTGTCATTCTTTATCTGCGCCAGGAAGGTCGGGGGATTGGTCTGGTCAACAAGATCAGGGCCTATGCCTTGCAGGATCAGGGGGCAGATACTGTTGAAGCCAATGAGCAGCTGGGATTTGCTCCGGATTTGCGTGAGTACTCAATGTGCGGCAAGATGCTGAGATCGCTTAAGGTGTCAACCATCAAGCTGATGACCAATAATCCACTGAAGGTGCATGCGGTGGAACAGCATGGGTTTAGTGTGAGTGAGCGTGTGCCGTTGCAAACAGGTATCAATCCCCACAACGTCAATTACCTGCAGACCAAGATCGACAAGATGGGGCATATGTTGGAAGACTATGTGCCACCTGCGGATGATTCGAGTCGCTGAAGATGCTGGTGGATCTGTTTGAGCATTTTCTCAGCTGATAATCCGGCATCCTCCAGCATTTCAGTGGGGCTGGCGTGTTCAATAAAATGGTCTGGAATCCCTAGAATCAGTATGGGGGTACGGATTCCCTGATCAAGCAGGTATTCAGCGACAGCACTGCCTGCTCCTCCGGCTTTCTGATGTTCTTCCACGGTGACTATCAGGTTGTGACTGCGGGCCATGCTCATCAGGATATCGGTGTCGAGCGGTTTGACAAAACGCATGTCAACAACACTGGCATCCATGGATTCAGCAACCTTCAGTGCCGTATGCAGCAGGGAGCCGAAACAGAGTAGTGCGATGTCCTTGCCTTGGCTGATGACCCTGGCTTTGCCAAGGGGAATGGTCTCAAGGCTGGTTGGCATGCCGAGGCCAATGCCGGCACCCCGTGGGTAGCGGACGGCGGCAGGGCCGGGATAATGATAGGCGGTCGTTAGCATGGCCCGGCACTCAACTTCGTCCGAAGGGGTCATGATCACCAGGTTGGGAAGGGTCCGCATATAGGCCAGATCGAAAACCCCAGAGTGTGTCGGGCCGTCTTCACCGACCAGTCCTGAACGGTCGATGCCGAAGGTGACATCCAGATTCTGCAGGGCAATATCATGAACCAGTTGATCGTAGCCACGCTGCAGGAAGGTGGAGTAAATGGCGACAACCGGTTTTTCGCCTTCACAGGCCAATCCTGCTGCCAAGGTGAGTGCATGCTGCTCGGCAATGGCAACATCATGGTAGCGGTCAGGAAAATCCCGGGCAAAATGCTGCATGCCTGAACCTTCGCACATGGCTGGAGTAATGCCAATCAGCCGGTTATCCTGTCGGGCCATATCGCACAGCCATTGTCCAAAGACTTCGGAATAGCGCAATGGTTTCGGCTGGGGTGACTGCTGTCGCTCCTGTACGGGAGCTAGTTTTGAGATGGCGTGGTAGCCAATGGGGTCAGATTCTGCCGGACTAAACCCTTTTCCCTTGGTGGTATAGACGTGCAGCAGCTGAGGTCCACCAGCAGCACGCAGATTGCTGATCGTATCAATCAGATCGGGCAGGTTGTGTCCGTCAATGGGGCCAACGTAGTTAAAACCGAGGCTTTCAAAGAGGGTGCCAGGGGCATGCAGGATGTGCTTCATGCTTTCTTCAGTACGACGGGCAAAGTCCAGCGTCGTTGGCATGGTTGCTAGTACCCGTTTGCCGCCTTCACGCAAGGCAATATAGGTGCGGCTGGCCCAGATTCGTGCCAGATAGTTGGAAAATCCGCCGACATTGCGCGAAATCGACATGTCGTTGTCGTTGAGGATGACCAGCAGATCGGTGCCGAGGTGGCCGGCGTGATTCATGGCCTCAAAGGCTAGTCCGGCAGTCATGGCGCCGTCGCCGATGATGGCGCATACCTTGCGGGCGGGTTCGTGCCTGCGACCGGCCAGAGCCATGCCAAGGGCCGCTGAAATGGATGTTGAAGAATGTCCGACCCCAAAAGTGTCATACTCGGATTCGCGGCGGGAGGGGAATGCCGCCAAACCGTTTTTCTGGCGGATGCTGAGCATGGCTTCGCGCCTTCCGGTCAGAATCTTGTGGGGATAGGTCTGGTGGCCTACATCCCACACCAGCCGGTCCCAAGGAGTGTTGTAGCAGTAGTGCAGGGCGATGGTCAGTTCGACAACCCCGAGACCTGCACCAAAATGACCACCTGTCTGTCCAACGCTCCAGAGCAGATAGGCCCGCAATTCCTCAGCCAAGGCAGAAAGTGCTTCTGGTGGCAGGGAACGAAGCTGTGCTGGTGCATCAATTTCATTGAGCAGGGGTGTTTCGGGGCGCTCGGCGGGAATGCTGGTAAACATCCTTGATGTGACCTGGTCAGAAAAATCCTATTATAGCGACTCAACGGTCGCGGGCGACAAGAAAATACGACAGCTCGCTTAATATGCTGTTCTGGAGCTTCATATCCTCGATCAGTTGCAGGGCTTCATCCCGGATTTGCTGACCATAGGTACGGGCAGCATCAAGTCCGAGCAAAGCAGGGTAGGTTGATTTAGCAAGTTCAGCATCGGAACCTGTTCGTTTTCCCAAGGTCTGTTCATCGCCGACCACATTAAGAATGTCGTCCTGAATCTGGAAACACAGTCCGAGTAGTCCACCAAGACGATGAAGCGGGTCGAGGGTGGTTGCGGTGTTGCAGCCGGCAGCACGGGCACCGAGGCAAAGGCTGGCTTGCATCAGTGCTCCGGTCTTAAGACGGTGAATGTGTTCGAGTTCGCTGAGGGAGACCCGCTGTTCCTCGGCCTGCAGATCGCGGCTCTGTCCTGCGGCCATGTCGAGGGCTGCTTTGCCAAGCAGGGCGAGCATTGGGCGTAGCTGGTCATCAGGTACACTCGATTCTGCAAGAAGGGTAAATGCGAGCGACTGCAGAGAATCGCCGGCGAGCAGGGCAACGGGTTCATTGAACCGGCGGTGGCAGGTTGGCTGACCCCGGCGCAGGTCATCGTCGTCCATACAGGGCAAGTCGTCATGGATCAGGGAGTACGCATGAATCAGTTCCAAGGCTGCTGCAGGGATATCCGCCGTCGGTTTTGAGCCGCCAAAGGCTAAACACGAGGCATAGGTCAGGGCGGGACGAATCCGCTTGCCACCGTTCAGACTGCTGTAACGCATTGCTTCAAGAAGCAATGGATCCTGAATCCGGGCAGCGATTAGTGCCTGCTGCAGCGTTTGCTGGCAGCGCTGAGTGCAGTCCTCAAGGAAATCATCGAGGTTCAATCGGTGGACTCCGTGCCGCTCTTCCAGGGTTCCTTTTGTCCGGATTCAAGCAGGATTTGTACCCGCTGCTCGGCTGTATCCAGAAGGCTCTGGCAGATACGGGTCAGGGTCACACCACGCTCAAAGGTGCTTAGGGATTGTTCGAGTGTCTGCTCGCCCTTTTCCATCTGTCCGACAATTCCCTGCAGTTCTTCCATAAGGCGTTCAAAGTCTTTCAGGTCAGCGTGTTTGCTGTCTGCAGAGGCAGATTCAGGCCCTTGATTCGATTGCACAGGCGTTCACCCTACGTTGATCATTGGGTATGTTGGTCATACAGAGAAGACTCAAGGGTCTCCATCTGCTTCTTGTCGCGTGCAAGAGTTGTTTTGATATCTTTAGCGGAACAGTTGATGTCATTGATCTGACTGAGGTTTATTTCTCCGGAGGCATTGGCTTCAGCATAACGGTTGCAGTCTTCTTCAGCTGAGACTTTGCGCACCAGATCCTGATAGGTGGTCCAGTCAGCATAGAGCTTTTTTTGACGGGCAAGGCAGGTTGTCTCGTCCGAACAGATGTGGGTATGTACGTTGCCCAATATACCAGCTTGGCTGGGTGCGGCAAGATTCAGGGCATGCAGGGTCGCTAGATCCGAGTTGCGAAGATTTTCAACTTGGTTGGGCTGGGTCTCATCCACAGGTTCCGTCTGCTGCAGACCGGTAAAGCCATAACAGAGTTTATCCTGCATGGGGATCAGATACATATGGGTGATGTTGTGGGCTGCAGGACCAAGATAGATGCCCAGACGCTCAACCACCGGCAGCATTGTCATGCTGACCATCCGGAAATGTCCCGGAGCGCCTTCAAAGGCCATCGGGCAGTCCTTGCTGTCAAAATTGTCTTCATTCATGGGCGACAGGATATCGCCAAAGACCCGTTTCCAGCGTTGTTCACTCATGGACAGCAGAGCATTGCGTTCCTCAATCTTGGGTAAGCCCTGACGGTAGGGGCTATCCTTGGCGTTGGCATGAACCTCATGGGCGCCGGTCTGCATGGTCTGGGTAATCAGACTGCCATCAAGACCTTCACGATGACAGGCAGACACCTGGGCCATGGTCTCATCTTGCTGATGGTTACATTCCGAGGCATACTTCTGTTGCCCGAGGCAGACTTGCTGAGCATGGACAGACGCCTGCAGGTCATTAAGACAATCTGCACCAGCGGTTGCAACACATGCCATTGCGAAGAAACATGTCACCAGACCTAAAGTTCTCATCGGGCAGCCTCATTAAGCTTTCCATCCCAGTAAACCATCATAGCATGTATTTTGAGTCTGATTAAATGGTATGAGCGCCACGATCCAGCTGTTAGGAGGCTCATCAAGGGTATGAGACTTTGACTTAAGGTGCATCTGCGTTGATTTTTGGCATAAGTTCGCGATCGCCTACTCTGTGAGGCTGCTGTAGGTGTTTTCAGCAAGCAGGCTGCGCACGAAATCAATAGAATCAGGGGGGCGAGTGTACGTTTTATCTGGTTTTGTATGTGCATGCCCCGTAGGGTATCGCAGCAGATCAACGACAATGTTCAGTTATATCATCGGGTAAAGGGCAGGGCTACATCGGCAGAAAAAACGATCCTCCCCCCAGACACCAGATCATGTGGTGCAGTTATACAACGCTTCAAATCATGTGTATGGGGCTGAAATTGTACTGGGTAGTTCGGGGTAACAAAATTGTGGGTTAAGGGCAGGAATAGAGAACGGATTCATTGATGACCAGCATCTCCTGATCGCCTGATGGGGTACGCACAATCTGCGTACCCCTCTCATCGTCATCCAGAGAACGGGGCAGGTCGCTGGCCATACGATAGTTGAGTGCCTTGGCAATATCGTAAGCGACAAACCTGGGCTCGCCTTGCGTGTCAAACACCACACGGATGGTGCTACCTTCAAAATCAAAGGGAATCACGGAAGTGTTCATAAGTCAGATCTCCTGAACGATCGAAAGGGCAAAGGAAGAAGGGGCCGCCTCCACAGTGCGTGCGGTGGCAAATTGCTTTTGCAGGGTTGGGGGCCAGTTCACATAGCGGGCTTCAGCAATGCCATAGGTAATGTCGATGTAATCCTCAACGCGCTCACCGGATGCCGTGATGCGTTTGGCAATGGCCTCCAGTTGCTGCTGGTTCCAGATCACCTGCTTCGGTGTGTCGACGGTGATGCGCACCTGGCCATCCTCGAAGTGGATGACGCCAAAGTCCTGGCCTGCCTCCAGACGGGCCTTGTGGGCTCGATCGTCATAGTTCACGGCGAGGGCCGCCTGTAACTTGGCATGCTCAATGTCGAGCCAGGACTGTGCTTCCTGCAGATGGCGTGCGAATTCTGCCATCTGCACAACAGGCAGTGCGGCCAACTGCTTCACCGACATGGCCATCAGGTCGGCTGGGTAGAGAGTCATCTCCGTCATGGCTCACCCCACAACCCGGTTGGCTGTTGAGTAACGTGATACACGTGCCTCAAAACCCTCGATTTCGGGAATCAGGTAGGTGACGCGGGCGCCGAGTTTGCAGAAGACGGGACCGAGTTGTTCCCGGCGCCACCGGCGCAAGGTTTTGACCGAAAGGCCCCAGCGGCTGGCGAGTTCGTTCTCATTGAGGGCGATGCACTTGGTAACTTGTTGATTATCAACAACAGTGTCTGTTGTTTCGGATATTTCGAATTTGTATATTTCGTTTATAATGACAACAACGGAATCCATGACCCGACGAGGATGCCCTCATGAACACTCCCGCCTTCCACAAAACCCTGCCTTCCGCAGAAGATATTGCCCTGGCTCGTGAGTCTGGCCGGGTGCTTTCAACCGTCCTCAAAACCCGCGCCGAAACCCAGCAGATCGATTTCCATGATGAACAGGGAATGACGCGCACCGTGGCACTGCCCACATCGGCGCTTCGCCTGTTGCTGGAAGTTTTAACGGAGATTGGCCAGGGCAATGTCGTATCGATCATTCCGATTCATGCAGAACTGACAACCCAAGAAGCCGCTGACGTGCTCAATGTCTCGCGCCCCTTTCTGGTCCAGTTGCTTGAGAAGGGAGAGATGCCCTTTCACAAGATCGGCACGCACCGTCGCGTGCGCTACCAGGATGTGATCGACTACAAGAACCGCATCGATGCCGAGCGCCGCAAGGCTCTGGATGATTTGGCCGCACAAGCTCAGGAACTTGGTATGGGGTACTGACCGGATGAGTTCGCACTTCACTGTCGTCTATGATGCATGCGTCCTCTACCCAGCCCCCCTACGGGATTTGCTGATGCATCTGGCACTGTCGGATCTTTACCGGGCGCGATGGAGCGATATGATCCATGACGAATGGACACGTAATGTGCTGGCCAGTCGCCCGGATTTATCACCAGAGCCATTACTTCGAACACGTCAGTTGATGAATACCCATGTTCGGGACAGCCTGGTGTCCGGCTTTGAATACCTGATACCTTCGATCCAACTGCCCGATCAGAATGACCGACACGTCGTTGCAGCGGCCATCCACTCAGGTGCTCATCCGATTGTGACCTTCAATCAGAAAGACTTTCCCGCCAACTCGCTCAAACCTCACAACCTCTTGGCCCAGCATCCAGATGACTTCATCGTTGATCTGTTGGATTTGCATTTGGCGGGAGTTCTGGAAGCCGCAGCCAACCATCGGCGATCACTCAAAAACCCGCCCAAAACGGCGGATGAATATCTGGATACCCTGCTCGCGCAGGGGCTGACACAATCGGTGGCCATCATTCGCCCATGGACGATAGCACTGTGATTAGCCTAAGGAATAAATATGGGCAAGAAGACCCTGACCAATGCACATAGCCTGTTTGATTTGATCGAAAAGACGCCGGCATCAATCCTCAGAACATTTAGCAGCCTGCCTGAATGTCAGGCGCTGGCCCGTGGATTTAATTGGGACCAAGAAGAAGACTCTCTTCCAGAAGCCCTTGTCCATCACGTCAAGCACCTGCGCAAGGAACAACGCGACCCTGCTGAATGCGAAGCCCTTCGGGTTCTGCGCCTTGCCTCCCCTTCGGGGTGAAGCCATCCTTCGTGCGGTTGCTGATAATCTCAACGACTGCGAGTTGGTAACGATGTTCCTATCGCAAAATGGCGGGGAGATTGGTCGCTCCGTCTGGATGCGCACCTACTCCTGCCCTTTACCCACAATTTTGTTACCCCGAGCTACCCAGTACAATTTCAGCCCCCATACACATGATTTGAAGCGTTGTATAACCGCACCACATGATCTGGTGTCCGGGGGGAGGATCGTTTTTTCTGCCGATGTAGCCGCCAAGTTTGGCGACCGCGCGCACTGCATCACCCAGCAAGAGGGGGTCTGTCAGTTTTTTTTTAACGTTGCGTTGAGTATGTGTATTTCAACATCCGAGAACAACACTTCGGCCGGTAATTCCGGGCACTCCCGGCCCATCAAGGTCAGCAGCATGATACGCCAGGCAATG
>JAJZHM010000119.1 GCA_021804485.1 Pseudomonadota bacterium
TGAAAAACCACACAATCCACCCCATGAATGCGCATATATCGTGCTATTTAACCGAGGATGCCACATGTCTGAACAAAATCCATCCGCCCAACCTAACGACACCTCATCCCGTGTCGATCCGGAATCTTCCCCATTGCAAACCGACCATACCACGGAACCCGGTAGCCAATCGGTCAGCATCGATGCGTTGCAGCAGCGCATCACCGAGCTGGAACTTGGCCTGAAAGACCAGACTCTTCGTAGTCAGGCCGAGATTCAGAATATCCAGCGGCGCTGCGAGCGCGATGTCTCGCAGGCGCATAAATTTGCGCTTGAAAAATTTGCGGGTGAACTGCTTGCCGTGATCGACAACCTGGAACGGGCCCTTGCCGCCAGCAACCCTGATGATGAAGCCACCCGCAGCCTGCGTGATGGTATTGTGCTAACCCACAAGCTGTTTGCGGATGCCTTGCGCAAATTTCAGGTTGAAGCCATCGACCCGGTTGGAGAACCCTTCAACCCCGAAGTACATCAGGCGGTATCCACCCAGCCGTCCAATCAGTCCGAACCCAATACGGTCCTTAATGTCTATCAAAAGGGCTACCTGCTGAACGGTCGTCTGCTCCGTCCTGCCATTGTCGTCGTTTCAAGTGCTGGGTAGATCTTGAAATATGACAATCGGCCACCATCTTGTAAAGCAATGGAACACCCCACTCCACCCAACGAACAATCGAGTGTACTGAACACACTCCGGGAGCAAAGATTATGAGCAAGATTATTGGCATCGACCTTGGAACCACCAACTCCTGCGTGGCCATTCTTGAAGGCGACAAGGTCAAGGTGATTGAAAACTCTGAAGGTGCGCGTACTACACCTTCGATTGTGGCTTATACCGAAACCGAAACCCTGGTTGGACAATCAGCCAAACGTCAGGCGGTGACAAATCCGACCAATACCCTGTTTGCCGTCAAGCGGCTGATCGGCCGCCGTTTCAAGGACGATGTCGTACAGAAAGACATCCATCTTGTGCCCTATAAGATTATTGCTGCCGAGAATGGCGATGCTTGGGTTGAAGCACGCGGCGACCGCAAGGCCCCACCGCAAATCTCAGCAGAAGTGCTGAAGAAAATGAAGAAAACAGCCGAAGATTACCTCGGAGAGACCGTCTCCGAAGCGGTCATCACGGTTCCTGCCTACTTCAATGATGCCCAACGTCAGGCAACCAAAGACGCCGGACGTATTGCTGGTCTGGACGTCAAGCGCATCATCAACGAACCCACGGCTGCAGCACTAGCCTTTGGTATGGACAAGAAAGAAGGTGATCGGAAGATTGCTGTGTACGACTTAGGTGGCGGCACTTTCGACATCTCCATCATTGAAATTGCCGAAGTGGATGGTGAGCATCAGTTTGAAGTCTTGTCCACCAACGGCGATACCTTCCTTGGCGGTGAAGACTTTGACATGCGCCTCATCGACTATCTGGTGGAAGAGTTCAAAAAAGAATCCGGCATCAACCTTAAGGGCGACCCACTGGCGATGCAGCGTCTGAAGGAATCAGCCGAGAAGGCCAAAATTGAACTTTCATCATCGCAGCAGACCGAAGTCAACCTTCCTTATGTTACTGCCGATGCCTCTGGTCCGAAGCACATGAACATCCGGGTGACCCGCTCCAAGCTTGAGTCCCTAGTGGAAGAACTGGTGCAGCGCACCATGGAACCCTGCCGTGTCGCGCTGCAGGATGCCGGCCTGAAAACCTCCGATATTGGCGACGTCATTCTCGTGGGCGGTCAGACCCGTATGCCCATGGTTCAAGACAAGGTCAAAGCTTTCTTTGGCAAGGAACCACGCCGCGATGTCAATCCGGACGAGGCAGTAGCCATAGGCGCAGCTTATCAGGGCGCTGTTCTCTCGGGTGACGTTAAGGACGTGCTGCTGCTTGATGTGACGCCGCTGACCCTCGGGATTGAAACCATGGGTGGCGTCATGACGGCACTCATTGAAAAGAACACCACGATTCCGACCAAGAAATCGCAGGTCTTCTCCACTGCCGATGACAGTCAGACCGCCGTTACCATTCATGTCCTGCAGGGTGAACGCAAGGAAGCCAGCAAGAACAAGTCTCTTGGCCGCTTTGACCTGAGTGACATCCCGCCCGCTCCACGCGGCATGCCCCAGATCGAAGTGACCTTCGACATTGACGCCAACGGTATTCTGCATGTCAGCGCCAAGGATCAGAAGACCGGACGTGAACAGTCCATTGTGATTAAGGCAAGCTCCGGTCTGTCTGAAGCCGAGATTCAGGCCATGGTTCGTGATGCCGAAGCGCATGCCCAGGAAGATCGTGAATTTGCTGAACTGGTCAACCTGCGCAATCAAGGTGATGGGCTGGTACACGCGGTTCGCAAAACCATGTCCGAGGCTTCTGCCACCATGGAAGCAGAGGAAAAGACCCGCATTGAAGCTGCTGTTGCTGAACTGGAAAAAGCACTCAAGGGCAATGACAAGTCTGAACTTGAAACACGCATCAAGGAAGTGACTGAAGTTTCCGCCAGTCTGGCTCAGCGCATGTATCAGGAGCAGGCCAATCAGCAAGGTGCTGCCGGAACAGCCGACACCACTGCTGCTGCGGACGGTGTCGTTGATGCCGAGTTTGAAGAAGTCAAGGATCGCAAGTAACAGCGAACAGCTCGCGATTGATGCACGGGGCCTACGGGCCCCTTTACACAGGTGAATCATGGCCAAACGTGACTATTATGAAGTACTGGGTGTTGAACGCGGCGCCAGTGAGGATGAGATCAAGAAAGCCTATCGCAAGGCTGCAATGAAGCATCATCCCGACCGTAACCCCGGAGATAAATCTGCCGAAGAGAAATTCAAAGAGGTCAGCGAAGCGTACGAAATTCTCTCCGACAGCAACAAACGGGCGACCTACGACCGGCTTGGCCACGCCGGTTTTGACCCGTCCATGGCTGGCGGTGGCTTCGGTGGCGGCGCGGATGCCAACTTCTCTGATATTTTTGGCAGCGTCTTCGGTGACATCTTTGGTGGTGGCGGTGGTGGACGCGGTCAACAACGCAGCAACCGCGGCTCCGATCTGCGTTACACACTGGAAATTAGCCTGGAAGATGCCGTACATGGAACCAAGGTAACCATCCGAGTTCCCTCACTGGTTGAGTGCGAAACCTGTCATGGCAGTGGTGCGCGCAAGGGTTCTTCGCCCGTCACCTGTACCACCTGTGGTGGTCGTGGTGATATCCGCATGCAGCAGGGTTTCTTTTCCGTGCAGCAAACCTGCCCCAGCTGTCGTGGCGCCGGAAAAATCATTAAGGACCCCTGCCCAAGCTGTCGCGGACAGGGCAAGGTTCAGAAAGAAAAAACCCTTGAAGTCAAGATACCGGCCGGTGTTGATTCAGGTGACCGAATCCGTCTGGCGGGTGAAGGTGAGGCGGGTGGACCAGGGGGAGCCTCCGGTGATCTTTATGTGCAGATTGCCGTACGTGAACATCCCATTTTTCGCCGTGACGGAGCCGATCTGTACTGCGATGTCCCGATCAGTTTTGTCGATGCCGCCTTGGGCGGTGAAATCGAGATCCCCACACTTGATGGGCGGGTCAAGATCCGCATCCCGGAAGGTAGCCAAAGTGGCAAGCAGTTCCGTCTACGCAGCAAAGGTGTAACGCCCGTTCGCGGCGGCGGCCCAGGGGATATGCTGGTACGCCTCATGGTTGAAACACCGGTCAAGCTCAACAAGCGACAAAAAGAACTGCTGCGTGAGTTCCAGAGTTCGCTTGATGGCGAAGATGACACCCACAGTCACAGTCCGCAAAAAGACAGTTTCTTTGCCAATGTTCGTTCATTCTTCGAGAAAAAGAACTAAGACTGACCGCCCCATAGGGGCGGTTCATTGCAGGTGTGCGCGCAACCACTGCCGTGCCTGATCACTGTCCTGAAAAAATGCGACGGGACCCACCTGATCGTAAAGCGGCCTTAAAACCGCTTCCATCCACTGCGCACCTTCAACATCCGCCCCAAAGACCCAAGCGGTTGCCTTACGGGAACGCATCATGTCCATGCCGAGATCTGATCGCATACGCAGGATCGCCTCTCGCGAACACCGGGCAGAATCCAAGACTTCAACCAGCAAAACCCAAGGTTGGTTAAAATCAAAATCATGCAGCCCTAGCATGGCATCGACCGCCTGCTCAGTCAGACGCACATGCCAAGGCCCTCTGGCGGAGCGCACGATCATCCGTCCCTCCACCCAAGTTTGCATATCATTCACGGCATCAACATGCTGATCCATCACGGTTCTCCCTGACCACCGGCCTGTCTGCTAAAAATTAGCAAGCTCACAATGGTCCGTCAATGAAAACCGTAAGAAACCGCCGACTATCTTCCCTAGCCTAGGATCGGCCAGCGACGTTCCGCCGCAAGACGAACTACCCCTTCCTGAATACGTCGTTCCACTTCATCATAGATGGATTTTACATAGATTTCATCATCTTCCCGTCCCGACTCAACAGCAACCGGTTCAAGAATCTCATGGCTGATCTTGCTGGGCAAGGGGATATGACTGGGTAGAATTTCCGGCCAGATCCCAAAAGGCAACCCGGCAACAATCGGCACCATTTCACTGCGCAGAATACGGCGTAGCTGCAAAACCTCAGCCAACCAGCGACCTTCGGTCAACACAAAGACGGTCTCAGCGCCGCCCACAGAAGCAACCGGAACGATCGGCACTCCAGAACGAATCGCCTGCCGCACAAAGCCTCGCCGATCATCCAGCACAACCTTGTTGCGCTTGCTCCAGGAGCGCATAGCATCCACCTCACCACCCGGCCAGATCACCACACAATGACCCGCCTCAAGACAGGCACTGACGGTTGCGCGTGAAGAAGGAATAACCCCAACATTGCGAAAAAGCGTACCAAGACCCGGCAGCGCCATCAAAACATCATGGGCCGTACCATGCAGAACACGCTGGCCCCTGAAATGCTTCCACCAGTCATAGACCAGCATCCATGCATCCATGGTGAGCCATGTACCCGCATGGACACCAATGACCATGCACGCTCCCTCAGGAAGACGCTCCCATCCCCGAGTGGAAACGCGAAAATAGCGATCCCTTAAAAAATCCCAGAACGGAGCAGTTCGATCAAAATAACCGGGATTCTGGTCTTGGGTTGACCAACCACGCATCGCACGCTCATGAATCCAGTTGCGCAATGAAAATGCTTTTGATCGTGGCTTCAGATCCGGCGCAGCAACCGGATTTACTGCCGGTTCTGAAACAAGGGGAGCTTCAAATATCGGTACTTCCATGATGACACCTCGGTGTGTTGTCCATTATGATGCAGCAATCGAGTCCTCCAGAGGACACTCGGGACTGAACTACGATCGAGACTCATAATAACAGTACAAGTGTTCACTGAGATAGTCATTTCTAAAAAAATTGTCTGTTGCTGTTGTTTCATCGACTTTCTTAATTGCATTCCCATGCACATGCTTGTTCATCATCATTGACTTTACGTACGTTTTTACGTACCGTGAAATCTAAGGAGAATGATATGGACACAATAACTGCAAGTATTGCTCGTGCCAATTTTTACCGTCTGATTGACGAAACCGCAGAGTCTCATAAGCCATTAAAGATTATTGGAAAACGTTCTTCTGCTGTCTTGGTTTCGGCTGAAGACTGGACTGCGATTCAGGAAACACTATACCTTCTGGCTGTCCCAGGAATGCGTGAATCCCTCAAAGAATCTATGGCTGAGCCTTTGAGCAAAAGCACAAGGGCACTTGAATGGTGACCTGGGAATTAGCCTACTCCAGACATGCTTGTAATGACGCAAAAAAAATTACGGCTGCTGGTCTTAAGGACAAGACACAGTCCTTGCTAAAAATACTGGAAGTCAATCCATTTCAGAATCCACCACCCTATGAAAAACTTGTTGGTGATCTGAATGGAGCCTATTCTAGACGAATCAATATCCAGCATCGGTTGGTCTATGAAGTCTTTCCTGAACATAGAACAGTTCGAATCCTGCGAATGTGGTCTCGTTATGAATGAGTATTCTTAACGACTCTGACCTTCCTGACCGGTTTGACATCCAGCATCGTTCGTTGTAATTCGCCACAAATCCTGACCAACACCTCATGGCACAACCTATATCCAAATGCCAACATCATGACAGGGCTTTTGCATTCCTTATATCCCTCAACGTATGTCGCTGACCGTTGTTTGCATCAAAATTATCGGGGGCCAGCCAACACTGGAATGCCTGGTTTAAATCCGGCCATTCTTCATCAAGCACGGAGTACCATGCCGTATCTCGGTTTCGCCCTTTTACGACACACGCCTGCCGAAAAATACCTTCAAACTGAAATCCCAAGCGTTCTGCTGCCTTTCTTGATGGCATATTTAAAGCATTACATTTCCACTCATATCGACGGTATCCCTGAACAAATGCCCTTTGCATCATGAGGTACATCGCCTCAGTAGCTGCAGGTGTTCTCTGCAGAGATTGGCTGAACTTCAGATGCCCTACCTCAATGACTCCCATGACTGGATCAATGCGTAAATAACTCGCCAACCCAACAGCACACCCCCTATGATCCTTAATTGTAAAGAACATGGGGTCATTACCCAGAGCCTGTTGCTCCAGCCAGAGCATGTAACTCCTGAATTCCGGAAAAGGACCGTAAGGCAGATAGGTCCATGCTCTGCTATCGGTATCACTTTGATTAGCCTGATAAAGCTCCGTTGCATGGCGCAGCGGATCAAGAGGCTCCAGCGTGCAGAACCGCCCGTGCATGGGCTTACGAGTAGGATATTCAAGCCGTAGCCAATG
>JAJZHM010000024.1 GCA_021804485.1 Pseudomonadota bacterium
TGACGAAGCTGCGTGCGGCGTGTGGTCGGGATTTTATGCTGAGGCCAGCGATGATCACAATAACAAGACCACCTGCCAGAGCGCTGACGCTGATCATCTCTGCCAGTGCGTACATGGGAAGAACAGGTATCACCAGCAGCAGCAATATGCAGATGCTGCATTGCAGCCAAAGGATCTGGTACGCCCAGAGCATGCCGTTTTCAAGATCCAGATAGGATTGGGTAAAACGTGATACAAACAGCAGGCTGAGAATGATCCCACCCAGCTCAGCTTGGTTTTGCAGATTGGGGTACGGAAGATAATAGACACCTATGTAGCCTTGAGCGGCGGACAGATAGATCGATATTGCAATGGTAAACAAGGCATAGTGCAGGTTACTGGATTGCCGGTTGCGAATATAGACAAGGAAATGGTAGAGAAAAACACTGCAAAGCAGTCCAAGACCAGCTCCAAACAACAGGTTTTCATTGGCTTGTGCCATGCCGGCACTGTAGGGCTCACTGACCTTCATGTGCAGGTTGAGGGGTAGGTCGGAATGTATTCGGGCGAGGTAGGAGCAGGTTGAATGAGGAGGGGCGTTAATCTGGACGGCGTATCCCGTGGCATGAAGCAGGCGTACGGGGTGTCTGGATTGACTGCCCATGAGAATCGGGGCAAACTGTGCACAGCCGGGTTCAGCCTGAAATAAGATTCGCCCCAGACTGGCTTTGCTGAATGTGACCACGGCACTCAGATTCGCTGAAGACGGGTTGCTGAGCACGAGTCGTAGCCAGAGAGTATGGGGGTAAAAGCCGAGTTGGACTGAAGGGTTGGCAAGGGCGGTGAACAAAGCGTTTTCGGGGCCACGCTCCAGTTCTTCCGTGCTTTCCATGTCATGATTGCCCCTGAGCATGAACCACTGGGTATGCAGGATCGAATCAGTTTGCAGACACCACCCGGGAACCTGTACCCATACGGCAAAAACAAGAATGAACCAACGCATGTACATAATTTGTCCTGAGCGGGAAGAGGTTCAACAAGGTGCAACAATATATCCTGAATTGTGCCTGACTGCAGTACGTTCCCGTCGGACTTTCGGGCGCATCGTGCAAAATCGGTTGTGTTTGCCAAGGAGGTGCCCATGAACACTTGTCCGCGCATTCCCCTCATTGAAAAAGCGATCCATGCGGTCAACTCGGCGAACTGGATAGAGGCTGAATCGTTGCTTAGGCGACTGTTGCTTCGATGGCCAAAGGATCCTCGGGTACATATGGTCGCCGCTCTTGTTGCCCGTTATCACGCTGCACATGAGGATGCGCTTCGGGCACTTGACTGTGCCCAGCAGTATGGTTATGAGCCTTTGTACCTGCTTTTTGATGTGCGTGGCAGTGTGTTTCTCGAGCAGGGTAATAACGAGCTGGCGCTGGACTCCTTCCAGCAGGCAATTCGGCAGGCACCGTCCTGGTACGTCCCTCATTTTCACCGTGGCTGCGTCCTGATGCGCATGGAGCATTTTGCCGAGGCTCAGGTAGCATTGTCTATGGCGCTCGGTTTTGAACCCCGTGATCCCGAGGTGGCACTGACCCTTGCGGTTGTGGAACGTATTCTTGGCCAAAGTGCCCAGTGCCTGAGACGTTTGCAGGATGTGCGTGCGCTGCATCCGGAACCCTTTCGGGTGACTCGGGAAATTCTTAAGGTGGCTACTGATCTGCAGGAGTGGGAGCTTGCAGAACGTGAGGCTAGGGCTATGTTGGCGGCAGATTCGCTGCAGGGAGAAGCATTGAGCGCCCTGTTGTTTAATGGCAATTTCCAGAAGCAGGATCAAGCACAGTGTCTTGAACAAACCAGAAATCTTGTTGCCCTTTTTGCAGAGCGGGTTCGTCAGGCTGGCTGCCCCATGCGTCGTGATCCTGAACGGAACCCAGATCCGGTGGTCATGGATATTGGTTTGGTGTCGGGTGATTTTGGACGACATCCGGTAGGCTATTTTCTTCAATCGTTCCTGCCGTTCCTGCCTCGATCCCGGGTGCGTTTGCATGTTTTCAGCAGCCAAGTGCGTCAGGATACGGTGACCGCCCGAATCCGGGAGCGTGCTGACTTCTGGGATGAGATCGGCTCCTTGTCTGATTCGGATGCAGCTGCCTTGATTGCCGGGCGATCCCTGCACCTGCTTTTTGATCTGAGCGGGCACACATCCTGTAATCGCCTGGGTGTTTTTGCCTTGCGCCCGGCACCGGTACAGGTCAGCTGGCTGGGTTATTTTGCAACAACTGGCCTTGAACAGATGGATTATATCCTTGTGGATGAAAGGGTGTCTCCGACGGCAGAGCAGCAAAGGTTTGTCGAACGCCGCTGGTTCATGCCGCACACCTATCGCTGTTTTCGGCCCATGGAAGATACCTGGCCCGTTGCAGCCTCACCTTGTCAAACCCTTGGGTACCTGACTTTTGGCTGTTTCAATAATCTTAGTAAACTTAACGATCAGGTTTTACGTTTATGGGCCAGAATTCTGAGACAGCAACCTGATGCCCATTTGTTGCTCAAGGCACGTCAGTTGGGCTCGGCCGGGGGGCGTCAGGATTTTCTGCGTCGACTCGATCAGCTTGGACTGGATATCAATCGTGTTCAGCTGGAGGGCAGTGCATCCATGGCTGAGTATATGCAGGCTTATGCCCGGGTTGATATTGCCCTTGATCCTTTTCCTTATACTGGGGCAACCGTTAGTCTGGAGGGGATGTGGATGGGAGTGCCGGTTCTGACTCTGCAAGGTACGAACATGCTGGAGCGCTCCGGTGTGCAATTGCTCGGTTGTCTTGGTATGGAAGATTGGATTGCCAAGGATCAAGATGACTATGTTCAGCGGGCCGTATCTTGGACCACCCGGATGGATGTTTTGGGACAGGTTCGGGCAGGTTTGCGACAGCGTCTGGCAGACTCGGTGTTGTTTAGGGGGGATTCTTTTGCAGCGGATTGGGAGGTGGCCTGTCGCGGCATGTGGCAAGATTATTGCCTTCGGAGCAATGAGTCATGACAGGGCGGAATGAGGCATGCCCCTGTGGTAGCGGGCGGAAATACAAACACTGCTGTGAGCGGCATCGACCGGAGACAAAGCAGGGTTCTGGTTCGTTGTCGCATCGTTTGCAGACTGCCCTGGCTCGGGGGCAACCTGAAGAAGCCGTTGTTCTTTTCGAGCAGTTGCTGAAACTTCAGCCTGGTCAAACGGCCCTGCAACTCGAATATGCCAAGCTCCTGCTTGGACTTGATCGCGCCGATCAGGCGGCGGCGGTTTTTCGGCAGCTTTGCCTGCAACAGGGCGTCATACTTCGTGAAGCTTGGGTAGGCTGGGGGATGGCTTTGCGGCTGATGGGAGATCTGGACGGCTGGATTCAGACCTGGGAGCGGCTTCTGGACGCAAGTCCTTATGATCGGCAGGCATTATTGGAAGCAGGGCGTCATGCCTTAGCACATGCCCGTTATGGTTCTGCTGAAAAGGCCTTTGTCCGCATTGAGCAACAAGAGCCCACGGACTGGACCGCAGGTTCCAGTCGAGTCTATGTACAAAATTATCGTGCTGATCTTTCTGATGAGATTCGTCGGGCAACTGCATGGGCCTGGGGCGATCAGGTGTCACAGCTTTGGCAGTCGCGCTGGCAAGGGCATATCCAGCCGCTTCCTCGGGCCGAACCTCAATCAATCCTTCGTGTGGGTTTGGTCAGTGGCGATCTGCGCCAGCATCCGGTTGGTCATTTTATTGAGGCGCTTTTGCCCGAGATTGACCCAACACGTATTCAACTGGTGGTTTTTGATCATGCACCACAACAGGACGATCTAACCGGGCGTCTTCGTCCCTGGGTCCAAGAGTGGCACCGCCTGCATGGTCTGCAGGATGAAGAAATCCTGGCGTGTTTTCAGGGAAATCCTGTGCACGTTCTGCTCGATCTTTCCGGGCATACCCGCCATACCCTTCTTCCCTGGTTCTCGCTGCGTCTGGCACAGGTACAAGTAAGCTGGTTAGGCTATTGGGCGACAACCGGTTTGCCAGCAATGGACTATCTGCTCGCTGATGAATGGGTTTTGCCCTCTGAGTGCAGTCATGGCTTTCGTGAGCGGATTTATCGGTTGCCAGGTAGTTATCGCTGTTTCAGTCCACCTGCAGAGCAGGTTGATGTTGAGCCAACGCCGATGCTGCAACAGGGATACCCTGTTTTTGGCAGCATGCATCATCTCAGCAAACTGAATGAACCTGTGCTGAAAGTCTGGAGAGGCATTCTTGAGGCAATCCCCGAGGCGCGATTGCGGATCAAGACGCATGCCCTTGATACCGAGGATGATCGACGGGTTTATGCCCGCTATCTGGGTCGTTTGGGGTTTCCGCTTGCCCGTGTTGAGCTTGCGGGCAGTTCGGATCGTCGTTCCTATCTTGAGGAGTTTGGGCGCATGGACGTTCTGCTGGATCCATTTCCCTTTACCGGGGGTACGGTGTCGGTGGAAAGTCTCTGGATGGGGGTGCCGGTGCTGGCCATGCGTGGCCATGATTTTGTCAGCCGTTCGCCCATGAATCTGCTCGGGCCCTTAAACATGCTGGATTGGGTTGCAGATAACGAGGATCATTACATTGCTCTTGCTGTTGAAAAGACACGCTCGGCGCCTGCCTTGAATGCCCTTCGCCAAGGTTTGCGTCCGCGTTTGCGCCATTCTGTGCTTATGGATGCTCATGGTTATGCTCAGAACTGGATGCAGGCTATGGAGCAACTGTGGCAGGAACAGCTGCGATGAACGCACAGGAGGAATTGGAACAGGCTCGAATCGCTTTGACTCATCATGACCATGATCGGGTTGAGGCGATTCTGCAGCGTCTCGTCCGAAAAAAGCCAAGGATGTTTGAAGCGTGGATGTTGATGGCGCAACTGGCTCAGCATCGGGGCGATGGGCAGGCTGCGCTCAGTGCCTTGCGGCGGGCCATGCCTCTACAGTCCGGACAGGCCGGCCAGGTGCAACAGGCGATGGCGCAGGCGTACCAGTTGCTCGGTCGTTGGGATGAGGCACTGATTGCATACAAAAACGCGGCTGAATCCGTTGATGCCAATGCCGAGATCTGGTTGGGCTGGGCTGCACTTTTGTTGTACCGCTCAGACAGCAGTCAAGCTCTGTCCATTCTTGATCAAGCTGTGGTGCGCTGGCCTTGGCATGCTGGGTTGCATGCCAATCGGGCTGTGGCACTTAAGCACATAAATCGCTGGCATGAGGCACTGGCAGCTGCGGCTGAAGCCTGCCGGTTGCACCCTTCTGACGCGATGTATCTTCGTAATCAGGCACTTCTGGCCCAGGAGCTCGGTGCATATGATCGCGCCAAGCAGCTATTTCAGAAGATCCTTCAGCGTCATCCAACTGATCAGCTCAGTATCAGTTCCATGCTCTTTGGGTTGAATTACGATCCTGCCTTGACCCCAGAAGCACATTGCGATACGGCACGTTACTGGGGGAAGCAGTTGCAGTCCTTGGCTGAGGCTGAAGCACCGGTCTACCGGCAATGGGATGCTCTTTTGCAGCAGAAACTCGTTCGGATCGGTTTTATGTCCGGAGACTTGCGATCCCACCCGGTGGGTTATTTCATGCTGGATTTTTTGCGAGCCTTGCGGAGGCTGCCGGGACTGCAATTGTCGGCCTATGTGACGGCACCGTGTCATGATGCGTTGTCTACTAGCCTTCGACCCCTGTTTGATGAGTGGGTTGATGTCGATGCTTTCTCAGATCGTCAGATTGCAGAGCGTATTCATCAGGATGCCATTCAGATGCTGGTGGATCTTTCCGGCCACACCCGTTATAACCGGTTAAGGGCTTTTTGCTGGAGACCGGCACCTGTGCAAATAAGCTGGCTTGGTTATTTTGCCACGACAGGTCTGGATTGCATGGATGCGGTGCTGGTGGATCATCATGTTGTTCCGGATTTGAGTTCACAAGAGTTTGTGGAGCAGCCCGTTTATCTACCGAACACCTATCGGTGTTTCAGTACGCCGATCATCGATGTGCCGGTTTCTCCGTTGCCGGTGGTGCAGAACGGTGTATTTACCTTTGGCTGTTTTAATCATCTGAACAAGCTGAACCGATCGGTACTGCATGTCTGGCGAGCGATCCTGCAGGCGAACCAGTCGGCTCGTCTCCTTCTAAAAGCACGTCAGCTGACCGATGTTTCTGATCAACACCAATTCAAACAGGTCCTTGTTGAAGAAGGATTGCCGGTTGAGCGCATTCAGCTTGAAGGGGTGTCCAGTTATGCGGATTATCTGGCCAATTATGCCCGAGTTGATCTTGCGCTCGATCCATTTCCTTATACGGGCGGTACCGTCAGTATCGAGGGTCTCTGGATGGGGGTGCCAGTCCTTAGTCTGATGGGTTCGACTATACTGGCTCGCTCTGGGGTCAACCTGCTGGCAAATCTGAACCTTCAGGAATTTCTTGCCGAATCGCAAGACCAGTATGTGGCCAAGGCTCTTTACTGGACGGAACACACGGCTTTACTGGCGGAAATCCGGCAAGGATTGCGGCAGCGCCTGCAGGAGTCGCCATTGTTCGATGCAGGCGCTTTGGCGAAAAACTGGCAGGATCGAGTAAGTCAGCTCTGGCTGGATCGAAGAAAAGCATTGTTGGGGACGATGGCATGAAGCATGTGCGCTGGCCTGATGTGGTTCAGGCTTGGCAAAGACGCCAGTTTGATCAGGCTTATGACTTTGGCCGTCAGTTCCTGCGAGCCCAACCCAATCACGTCGATGCTCTGCTGCTGGTGTTGCAGATGGAGCTTGCCCGGCAGAATTGGGTTGAAGTTGATCGCATCTGTGTTCTTCTGGATCGTCTCTGGCGAAAGAAGTCGGGTCAGGAACGATTGCCTGTTGCGGTACTTCTTGCCTGGGCGAGGGCGTCTATGGCGCAGCGCCTGTTTAAGCAAGCTGAAGCATGCTGTCGGCGTGTGCTAGAACAGGACTCATCCAGTGCTGAGGCCAGTCGATACCTGGCCGTTGTTGTGCAGCAACGGGGCCTTCTTGAAGAAGCACGACAATGGTATGAACGCTCCCTGCAACAGCAGGATGATCCCGAAACAGCCCTGAATCTGGGTGTTTTGCTGCTGCAACTGAATGAGTATGAACTGGCTCGTCTGCAGTTTCAGCGGGTTGTCGAAACACATGCAGAATGGTCCGTTGCCTGGAGGAACCTGGCTCTTGCCTGGCAGTATATGGGGCAGCCATCCCAGGCCTTGCTAGCGATTCAGCGTGCCCGGCAACTGCAGCCTGATGATCCGGTAGCCATAAGTAACCATATGTTTCTGCTTAATTTCATGGAGTCTCCGGATCAGTTGGAGCGCATGGAGGTTATTCATGCGGCGGGTCAGCAACTGGCCGGTATTTATCGCCAGCGGGGAGGAATCTTTTATGAGGATTGGCGCTGTGTCAACAATCCGCAACGATTGAGGATTGGTCTGGTAGGTGGCGATTTCTGTGCACATCCGGTCGGCTATTTTCTAAGGGCACCACTTCAATGCCTTCGTGAGCATCCGGTCGAGATCGTGCTCTATGATACCTGTCCAGTGGACGACGAATGGTCCAGTGCCCTGCGTCAGGCGGCATGGTGCTGGCGTGATGTGTCGGGCATGAATGAAGCTCAGCTGGTTGAATGTATTCATGCCGATGGCATTCATGTTCTGATTGATGTGGCAGGCCATACCGCCCATAATCGTTTGAGCGTTTTTTGTGCGCGCCCGGCACCTCTGCAGATGAGTTGGCTGGGTTATTTTGCGACGACAGGTGTTCCGGGCATTGATTATATTCTGGTGGATCCTTGGGTTATTCCGCCGCATTGTGGTGACCTGCTTAGTGAGAAGCCTGTCTATCTGCCACAAACCTATCGTTGTTTTCAGGTGCCGGATGATCCTGTTATGCCGAATGATCTTCCCATGCCATCCCAAGGTAGTCTCACTTTGGGATGTTTCAATAATCTTTCCAAAGTAAATACCCGTGTTCGTAACCTCTGGATCAGGATACTGCGGACCTATCCCCAAACACGTTTGTTCCTGAAGGCGCCACAGTTCAGCTCGGCACAGGCGCGTGATGAGTGGCTGAATGATTTTGTTGATGCGGGCGTGGAACAGGAGCGGCTGATCCTGGAGGGGCCATCACCACGAAATGAGTACTTGCAGGCTTATCATCGGGTTGATTTGGCAATTGATCCTTTCCCCTACACGGGAGGAACGGTCAGCATTGAAGCACTCTGGATGGGGGTGCCGGTATTAACCCTGAAAGGTCGAGACCTGCTCAGTCGTTCCGGGGCAAATCTGCTGGGCAATCTGGATATGACTGCGTGGATCGCTGACGACGAGGATTCCTACCTCGCCAAAGTTGGTTCATGTCTTGAGTCTCCCGCGATGTTGGCGCAGTTGCGGGCAACCTTGCGAACTCGATTGCTGTCTTCTAGTCTGTGCGACGCCGCCGGCTTCGCGCGCCAGTGGCAGCAGACCCTCTGGAGCCTTTGGCGGGAGCATCATCCAGACTGACCAGTAAGGAATTAATGGCGCGGGCGAAAGGGACGGGGCTGTCCTCCTGCAGAAAATGTCCGCCAATGAGGGTGGTGTGGGGTTGTCCCTGGGAGCCAGGGATATGTTGCTGCAGATAATCTGCGCCTCCACGGGTAATCGGATCGGCATTGCTGAATGTGGTCAGAAACGGTTTTTTCCAGGCTCTTAGAACGTGCCAGGCAGCGCGGTTTGCCTCGGCGGCAGGATCATCCGGTGTGATGGGTACGAGTCTGGGAAAGGCGCGAGCGCCGGCCTTAAATGCTGCGGAAGGAAACGGTGCATCGTAGGCAAGCAATTCCTCAGGCCCGAGTTTTTTCAGGCAGCCTGTATTGATGATCCGGGCAATGGGGAACCAAGGGCTATAAACAGCAAAGGTTCTCCAGAGGTGAAAGGCAGCCGGCACCTTGAAATCTCCGGTCGGCAGCATGCCGTTGCCAATGACGATGGCCCGAAATCGGTCAGGATGCTCGGCAGCAAGACGCAGGCCGATGAGTGATCCCCAGTCCTGAGCAACCAAGGTGATGCGATCAAGCTCCAGTGAGTCGAGCAGATTGAGTACCCAGGCGACATGGCGGGCATAGCTGTAGTCGGTCATCTGCGTGGGTTTGTCGGATTTACCAAAGCCGATCAGGTCAGGCGCGATCACCCGATGACCCGCAGCTGCCACGACTGGAATCATGTGACGATAGAGGTAACTCCAGGTCGGTTCCCCATGCAGCATGAGTACCGGGTCAGCCTGGTGCGGACCCTCGTCAAGGAAGTGCATGCGTAGTCCGCAGGGATCAACGTCAACATAATGAGAGCTAAAAGGGTAGTCCGTTAAGCGTTGAAAGCGTTCTTCGGGTGTACGCAGAAACTCCATAAACGGCACCTCGATCATGTCTTTGTGCCATACTCTAGTGGGAGAATCATTCAATAGCAAGATTGCCTTTTATGAACCAGAATTCGCAATTACATGTGCAACGAATCCGGGGGGTATTGCTTGTAACCCTGAATCGGCCCGAGAGGTGCAATTGCGTGCATCGTCCTCTTGCCGAGGCATTGACCGAAGCGCTGTGCAGTTTTGAGCAGGATCCGGAGCTTGGGGTCGCTGTTCTGACTGGGGCAGGTGGCAACTTCTGTTCAGGAGCGGATCTGCAGGCTTTTGCTCGTGATCCACAACAGGCCAACCGGATTGAAGCGGAAGGTTCCGGGCCGATGGGACCTACCCGGTTGCGTCTCAGCAAACCTGTAATTGCTGCCATTGAAGGCTGTTGCGTGGCAGGAGGGCTGGAACTGGCACTATGGTGTGATCTGCGCGTTGCTTCCGGGTCGGCCTATTTTGGTGTGTATTGCCGCCGTTTTGGTGTGCCTCTGATTGATGGAGGGACCGTGCGACTGCCGCGGCTGATTGGTCAGAGCTATGCCATGGATATGATTCTGACTGGGCGTCGGGTCGAGGTGACGGAAGCGATGCGGATTGGGCTTATTAATCGTCAGGTTGAGGTCGGCAAGGCCTGCGAAGCGGCGCTGGCCTTGGCTGAATCGCTTCTAGAACTGCCGCAGACCTGCCTGCGGCATGATCGGCTGAGTGTTCTGGGGCAGTGGGGGCTGAATGAGCAGCAGGCGTTGCAACAAGAATTCAGTTACGGGGAAGCAACCTTGCAAAGTGGCGAAACCTTGCAGGGTGCCAAACGTTTCAGTGAGGGACATGGACGGCATGGACAACTGTTGGATTTGTGAACCTGTCCACAGTTTCAGAAACAGCTGTTTTTTTCAGAGCGTTTAGTTACGATAATGCCACAGAGTGATGCTCCAGAGGGGGTATCGTTAGCTTGTGCCTTGCCACATATATGAGGTGTATTATGAAAATCATAAAGTCAGGAGCAGCGGCTTTGCTCGGATTGACTTTGCTGTTGCCGGTTCATGCTGATGGAATGACAGGTGGTATCGGTGCAGTCGCAGGCGGATTGCTGGGGAGCATGTTTGGTCAAGGGAATGGTCGTCTGGCTGCAACTGCCGCTGGGGCAGTACTGGGTTATGCCACGGGTCAGGCCTTGCCAGAACAGGGATATTATGGATACCCTGCCCAGGCTTATGTGCCTCCTCCTCCGCCCCAGCCAGTATACCCGCAGGGTTATGTTCCGGCGCCCCAGTACAGCGCAGGCTATTATTCCGGACCTCCTCAGGTTATTTATTCGGCCCCTGCCTATGGCTATGGCGGCTATGGTGATGGTGATGGCTGGCGTCATCGGGAATGGCATCACCGGGAATGGCATCGGGAAGGTGATGACGACTGAGCAGGCCTTGATTATTGGTGTTTTGGACCGATCGCCAAGCTATCTTGGCTGGTGCGGTTCGGTGCCTTGACAGGAATTGTTATGGTGAAGCAGGTGCCTTGGCTGGGTTCTGACTGGACGCTGATGCTACCGCCAAGGCGGACGGTGATCAGGTTGTAGCAGATATGTAGTCCAAGTCCTGTGCCGCCCAGGCCCATGCGTGTCGTGAAAAATGGTTCAAATATCCGGCTAATGTTCTCAGGTGGTATGCCGCAGCCATTGTCACAGAACAGGATCGTCAGCTGGGCGTTCTTGTCTGTGATATCAATACAGATTGTTGGCTCAACAATTCCTGTAAACGCATGAATGATGGCGTTGTTGATCAGGTTGCTGAACAGGTGTACTAAAGCTCCGGGATAACTTTCCAGCTCAAGTTCGGGGTGCTGGATGTTGACTTGCACCTTGATATGGTGCTTCCGGTAACCTGGTTCGAGAGAGAGCAGAATCTCCTCTAGGGTTTTGCCAATCTGGAAGTTGCGCCTTTGGTCGCTGACCTGATCAACCGCGACCTGTTTGAAGCTTTGGATCAACTGGGTAGCGCGTCGCAGGTTTCGAACCAGAATATCAAATGACTGATCACACTGGTCGATATGCTCGTTTAAGGTGGAACGGCTAATCTTCCCAGAATCAATGAGTTGCTTGAGACGGTTTCCATCATCCTGCAGGCTGGTTGATAAGGTCAGGGCGTTTCCCAAAGGTGTGTTTAGTTCGTGGGCAATTCCTGCCACAATCTGACCAAGCGCCGCCTGTTTTTCTGATTCTACCAATTGAGCCTGAGTGGTGCGCAGATCGCCGATCAGTTGTTCGAGCTGCTGGTTTACCTGAGACAGGGCGTGCGTTCGTTCATTAACTTTTTCTTCGAGGGAATCGTTTAGTCGTTCAATCTGGGCGCGCGAATGCAACAGCGACCGCCAACGCTCTTCAACAGCATCAGTCATCCGGTTAAAGAGTTCAGCAAGATGCGAGAGCTCATCCGCATGATCCACGGGTGCCCGGCGCGAATAATCTCCATCAGTAATGGCCTGAAAGGCCTCGATCAACCGTTCGATACGTTCTGAAATCTGGTGGCTGAATCCATAAAATAATAGAGCAGCAATCAGTAGAATCAGCAGAGTGCCAAGCAGAGCATTGCGGACAAGCTCATGCCTGTAGGTGTTCAGGGAATCGCTACCATAGCCATACTGCAGGAATCCGACATCGTCATCAAACAGGATGGGCTGGCGGATGTTGAGCACAGGTGGCGTATTGACCATGTGTTTCAGGTCGTCAGGTGGTGGAAGCGGTTCAGGCACCTGCCCGGCACGGAGGACGCTTTTCCCCCGAACAACGATGACCACATAGCGCATCAGATTCTGCGGGGTACCATCCTTATGTGGGGTGCCAACCAGTTCACCCAGATAGTCCTGCAGAATATGAATCTGACTGGTTTGGGTGTAGGGAACGGTTGCGATGTTAAGCAACTGCGAGGTTGATGATGTTGCCTGCTGGATCTGGGCCAGCGTGGACAGGCGAATGAACCGGCCCATGGCCAGTTCCAGAACAAGAATCAGAGCAAGAAGTACCAGAATGCCATAAACGCTGAGCCTGGTTTTGAGAGAACCTCTGCGCACCATAGCCCTCCTTGAGGGACGGGATTAGAGTAAGTCTAGCATTCAGTTGCTCATCGTCCCTGAAATCGTTAATCTTGTCATCTGAACGTTTTTACAGGAACAATCTTCATGTCGGAACAATCTGCCTCTGTTGAGCGCATGACCCACCTTAAGCAACTGGAAGCTGAGTCAATTCATATCATCCGGGAAGTTGCCGCCGAGTTTGAACGGCCGGTCATGCTGTATTCCATCGGCAAGGACTCAGCCGTGATGTTGCATCTGGCCCTGAAAGCTTTTGCTCCGGGGAAACTTCCATTTCCGTTGTTGCATGTGGACACTACCTGGAAATTTAAGGAAATGATCCGCTTTCGCGATGCGATGCCCCAGAAATTTCCGGTGGATCTGCTGGTGCACATCAATCAGGAAGGAGTGCAAGCAGGTGTCAATCCGTTTACCGTAGGCTCTGCCAGACATACGGATATCATGAAGACCCAGGCGCTCAAGCAGGCACTTGATCACTACCGTTTTGATGCGGCTTTTGGCGGTGCGCGTCGTGATGAGGAAAAGTCCCGTGCTAAGGAACGGGTTTATTCCTTTCGTGACAAGAACCATCGCTGGGACCCTAAGAATCAGCGTCCTGAACTGTGGAATCTTTACAACAGCAGGGTTCATCCGGGAGAAAGCATCCGGGTATTTCCTCTTTCCAACTGGACGGAATTGGATGTCTGGCAATACATCTATCTTGAAGGAATTGAAATTGTTCCCTTGTATTTTGCGGCACCCCGCCCGGTTATCGAACGTGATGGCACGCTGATCATGATTGATGATGATCGTATCAAGACTTATCTGAGTGATGAGGAGCGTCGTGCCATCCAGACGCGTTCGGTGCGGTTCCGAACATTGGGCTGCTATCCTCTGACGGGAGCGGTTGAATCGACAGCGACGACTTTGCCCGAGATCATTCAGGAAATGCTGCTGACCCGGACATCGGAACGACAGGGTCGGGTCATTGACCACGATCAGTCAGCCTCAATGGAAAAGAAAAAAATGGAGGGGTATTTCTGATGTCACATCAGTCCGAGTTGATTGCCACAGATATTGGCACCTATCTGAAGCAGCATGAACAGAAGGATTTGCTGCGCTTTATTACCTGCGGCAGTGTCGATGATGGCAAATCCACCCTGATCGGTCGGCTTTTGCATGATTCCAAGCTTATTTTTGAAGATCAACTGGCATCCCTAGAACGCGACTCCAAGCGTTTCAATACGACGGATCAGGAAATTGATCTGGCTCTGCTGGTGGATGGGTTGCAGGCTGAGCGCGAGCAGGGAATCACCATTGATGTTGCCTATCGGTATTTTTCCACCGACCGGCGCAAATTTATTATTGCGGATTGTCCCGGTCATGAACAGTACACCCGGAATATGGCAACAGGTGCATCAACCTGCAATTTGGCCATTATCCTGATTGATGCCCGTCATGGCATTCAGACGCAGACACGCCGTCACAGCTTCATTGTTGATCAGTTGGGCATTCGGCATGTACGGGTTGCGGTCAATAAAATGGATCTTGTGGGCTATGATCAGGGAGTTTTTGAGCGGATATGTGCCGAATATCGGGCTTTTGCAGAGCGGCTGTCGATACCAGATATCCAGTTTGTGCCGATCTCGGCTTTACGGGGTGATCAGGTGGTCAGTGCAGGGAGTTCCATGCCCTGGTACACGGGGCCGACCCTGATGCAGATGCTGGAACAAGTCGGGTTGAATGCGGATGAGCCTTTGCAGGCGCTTCGTTTGCCGGTACAACTGGTCATTCGGCCCAACCTCGATTTTCGTGGTTTTTCCGGAACTATTGCTGCTGGCGTGCTTCAGGTGGGTGACTCAGTCAAGGTACTGCCTTCCGGCAAGTCGGCCTGTATCCGACGTGTCCTTGTTGCTGGTCAGGATGCCGAGCAAGCGCAGGCTGGACAGGCAGTGACGGTGACCCTGGATCGGGAGATTGATATCTCACGTGGCGATATGCTGGTGCGCAGTACCGATGAGCATTGTCAGATTGCCCAGCGACTGACGGTTCAGTTGGTATGGATGCAGGAGGAACCTCTCCGGGCAGGATCTGACTACCTTCTCAAAATAGGAGGTCGTATGCTGCCCTGTACGGTTGAAGGGATCTCCTTTAAAACCAACGTCAACACTCTGGAGCACGAAGATACCGATGGGCTTGCCCTCAATGAAATCGGACACGTGCAGGTACGTACCCATTTGCCGGTTGTGGTTGACACCTACCGGACGTGCCGTCTGACCGGCGCACTGATTCTGATTGATCGGGCCACAAATGCCACAGCTGCTGCAGGCATGGTTCAGGAAATCGGTTCCCGGCAGGAGCAGGATTCTGATGGTTCTGAGCTGGATCGCATGCGTGCTTTTGAAAAGGAACTGAATGCTCTGGTGCGGCGTTATTTTCCGCACTGGAACGCCCGGGCCATCGAATAGGCCCGGGATCGAGGTTTTTTAACGGGCGTAGGTCTGGTTCAGGTATTCAAGGATGTCTGCCGACTCAAAAAGGTTTTTACCGGTGTTCGGGTCTTCGAGGTAGGGGACCTGCACACGGCCGACGCGTTCCAGTAATGCAGCACGTGGTCCATTGGGAAGCGGGTGGTAGGGGCCGGGCTTGATCCGCATCCGCGCCGGACCGATGTCGGCCCACTGTTCTTTTCCCAGATTGTGCAGAATGTAAGGGATTTCAAGTTCGCAGAGCCGCTCCCGCACCAGACGAGAATAGGGGCTGGATTCAAAGCTCCAGAGATGCAGGGGTTCATCGGGTGCCTTCGATGGGGTGGCTGAAATGCCGTGCATCCCCCGTACGGCTGTTGCAAGACCGCTCAGCGTTCGACTCAGCGGGTTTGGGCGAAGCCGTGAAGGTGTAGCACCTGTGCCGTAGCTTGACCAGAGGTACTCGATGATGGCTGCTGATTCCAGCATAATGGTCTGGGTATTGGGATCCAGCAAGAGTGGGAACTGTTGCCGACCGCATAGTTTTTGTGCTTCTGCCCGGAAACGATGCCCTCCTTTTGGGCAAGGCTGAATGAGGGCATCGAGTCGAAGTGCGGTCAGGTTTTCACGAACAGCACGGCAATAAGGACAGCCTTCCATATCGAACAGAATCAGTGGCTGGGCAGGAGACAGGGCTAGTTCAACGGTCATCGTTCCCCGCCAGCCAGTCAGGGTTGAACTGAGGACGGAACCAAGGACATCAATCTGATGTTTCAATGGATGAGGCATGAGGTATTACTCCCAGGTGTCATGAACAGGAAAATCAGGGTTGTGGTAATGTAGGTGAAGCGGGTGCAGGAGCAGGGGCAGGGGCTGGATGCGACTGCAGGGCACTGACGGCATTCTGAATCAGGAAGGCACGCAGTTCATGAGTGTCTTTCTGCTTGATATCAGCAATGACGTAGGCAAAGGCAGCGTTACGCGTCGCGGATACGGTGTCTCCATAACTGACTGCATGCATGGCGGCTTGCTGGTAGCGCACATCGGTGTCTTTTAACTGGTTGTTCAGGTCGGCGATGATGGCATCGGCAAGTTTGCGGGTAAGATGGTCATTGATTTCGCTGTCTGAGGGCAAGTTGGGGAGTTTGAAGGGCAAGTGGTAAAGTCCAATATCCACGCCTTCATTGCCCTGATCACTGTCGTCTTCCTTGACCGACTCGGTGGCGGTATAACTCACCTGGCCTGTTTGTGCCTCGACCATGCGAAATGAAGCGGATAACAGCCCGATCTTGCGTACCTGATTGAAGGTTACCGTAATATCCTGTTCCTTATTGATAGTAAGCGTCGCCGCAGGTTCCTGTGTTTTTTCCCGATCGGAACGAGACAGGGTCAGCCACTTGGCGTGTTGGGGATTCGGCTGGATCGTCTGGTCGGTTACGACACGCATGGTTTTACTGCCTTTTTCTTCAGTCGTGTCGATGCGGGACTCCAGAATCGAGCCTTCAATCAAATAATCAGCTGCGCGCGGGCGACCATAACCAATTCCGGACTTGATCAGGCTCTGTAACTGTCCATTATCAATAACCTGTGCATCGTGGGGTAAATTCTGAAACAGAAGGCGGGTGATCTGGGCTGCAACCATTCCACCGAAGTTGCTGTCGCCCTTGTCCCCAGCGAAGGGTAGTGTGCTGATATGGGGTAAGGCTCGATCTAGAAGGCGTTTTTCAACGTCGTGAAGTTGGTGGATATAGCTGACATTGCTGGGTGCAAATTCGCTCATAGCAAGCAGCAGCCCCAAGGATTGGGCGTCAGAACCCTGATGCTGCAGCACTGTTTCCTGAGTGTTTAGTTGGTCCAGCAGGGCATGCTCTTCCGCAAGGGTCCGGGTCGTGCGTGGGTTAAGTGTCAAACGCATCGTTCTGGCCTGATGAAAGTTCCGGTAGGCTTGTCCAAGCTGTCCCTGGATAAGATGGGCGTTGGCTTGGGCAAGGAAATAACCCGCCATGTCGGATCCGCCATGAGTCAGGTAAGGTATCTCCTGCTGGAAATCAGTTTGTTGTGCTGTGGCCATGAATTGGTTGAACGCATCATCAGGCTGATGTGCGGCGATCTGCGCCCAAAACTGTTTCTCGAGCAGACGGGCCTGAGCATGATGTTTGGCATCGTTCCAGTCCTGCCGGTCGGGAAAAAGCTGGTGCAACTGGCTGTAAAGGGTCGCCGCTTCCTGGCTCTGGCCATTGGCCAGAGCATGCTGGGCATCCTGCTCCATGCTGTTCAACAGGTCGTCGCGTTCGCGTTCGAAGCGAGGGTCTCCGGAAAGGGCAACCAGCTTGTTAAGCAGGCGATAACGGCCGGTTCGGTCATTTTCGTCGAGCCCAAGCCGATTCTGTGCCAGTTCCTGGATCCGTGATTGCGTGGCGCTCCGGTCGTCGTTCAGTGTGAGCAGCAAATTGGTTGAAGTTTCTGGATCGATGTCTGCCAGCGCTTGTGCCTTCTGGCGGGCAGCATCAAGAATATTCAGTGGAATCATGTTATTTTCGACACGATAGGATTCCAGATTGCTGAGAATGGCTTTCGCTTGCTGTCGAGCTGCAAGGATTCCCACCAGATGCAAGCTTTCCATGGCCTGCTCCAGTCTCTTGCCTTTCAGGTCAGGCGTGGACTTGATACGCTCAAGCAGTCCGGAATAGTCCCTGCTGGGGTCTGCTGAGTGCTGGGCCGCATTAAGGTCGGCTGGTGTGATGACCGGCGGTGCTGAGATACAGCCACCAAGCAACGTTAAACCAAGCAACAGCGTACCTGTCCTCAACCGGATTGCGGAGATTCTGTTGGAGGAATCTGATGTACGTCTTGAATGGACCGGGCTTGGGTTTACAATCATAGTGTGCTCCACGCTGCTTATGTACTTATTCAGGCCTTAGCCATGCCGCATAATGTAATGACTTGTGCTGAGGATGAACAGTCTGTCGGCTTAATTTGCATGAAATCCTTTTCGCAGGATGGAGTAAAAGTGCGGCTCTGTGGTGTAAGGGTCCATTATTTTGGGTTCTTTGCTCAATATTGGTTGCCATGATCCATTCAAAGGACGCAACTATCGCTATAATGACGCCATCAAGCGGAGGGGTTTGGAGTGAACGGTTCGAGTGAGCGGCGGGTATTGTCGGGGATGCGTCCAACCGGACGCCTGCATCTGGGGCATTACCACGGTGTGCTGAAAAACTGGGTAAGGCTGCAACATGAATATGAGTGTTTTTTCTTTGTGGCGGACTGGCATGCCTTGACCACCCACTATGAAGATGCACGTATTATTGAGCAGAGCGTATGGGAGATGATCGTCGACTGGCTGGCTGCCGGGGTTGATCCCCAGCACTGCTCCATGTTTATTCAGTCGCGTATGCCACAACACGCTGAGTTGCATGTGCTGCTGTCCATGATTACACCTCTGGGTTGGCTGGAACAGGTTCCGACCTACAAGGACCAGCAGGAGAAACTTAAGGAACGTGATCTGGCTACTTACGGATTTCTCGGCTATCCGTTATTGCAGTCGGCAGATATTCTGTTGTATCGGGCAGGTTGCGTGCCTGTGGGTGCTGATCAGGTTGCCCATGTTGAACTGACCCGTGAAATCGCACGGCGGTTTAACCACCTTTTTGGGCGCGAACTCGGTTTTGCTGAAGCTGTGGTTGCTGCCATGAAGGGTATGGGTAAAAAGAATGGCAATCTTTATGCTGAGTTGCGCAAACGCTATCAGGAACAGGGCGATCAGGAGGCTCTTTCGACGGCCCAGGCTCTGGTGCGGGATCATTCCAATATGACTATTGGTGACAAGGAGCGCTTGCTGGGGGCATTGAAGGGCTCGGGTAAGATCATCCTGCCTGAGCCACAGGCAATGCTGACGCCTGAAGAACGGATGCCTGGTCTGGATGGGCAAAAGATGTCTAAGTCCTATGGTAATACAATTACCCTTCGGGATACCCCTGATGAGGTGGTCAAAAAGATCAGGTTGATGCCAACCGATCCGGCCCGAGTTCGACTGATTGATCCGGGTAATCCAAGTCTTTGTCCGGTCTGGAAGTTTCATGAAATCTACAGTGATGACCGCACCAAGCAATGGGTTCAAGGAGGCTGTCGGTCTGCTGGTATGGGGTGTCTGGACTGCAAAAAGCCGATCATGGATGCCATTATTGCCGAGTTGGAGCCAATACGTTCCAGAGCTGCTTACTATGAGTCTAATCCGGATCTCCTGCACACAGTGATTAATGAAGGCTGTGGGCGTGCTCGTGAACTGGCAGAAGACACCCTTGATGAGGTTCGTTCTGCCATGGGTCTCAATTATCGGTGAGTGCGATAATATGGAAACCCTTGAAGCAGAGGTACGGGTGGTCCGTATTGATGGCCAGCCTTGGCAGGACTGGCCAGAGGATCTCTATATTCCCCCCGATGCCCTTGAAGTAGCATTGGAACGGTTTGAGGGGCCGCTTGATCTTCTGCTCTACCTGATTCGCAAACAGAATTTGGATATTCTGGATATTCCGGTTGCTCATATCACCCATCAGTACATGCGTTATGTCGATGCCATGCAGGGGCTTCGTTTTGAACTGGCAGCTGATTATCTGGTGATGGCTGCAGTACTGGGGGAGATTAAGTCCCGCTGTCTGCTGCCCCGGCCCTCCCGGGACACTCAGGAAGAGGAGGATCCCCGCGCTGAACTGGTGCGTCGCCTGCAGGAGTATGAGCGTTTTAAGAAGGCGGCTGAAGTGCTGGATCAGTTGCCCCTGGAAGGTCGGGAGTTGTTGGTGCCGATGTTGGCGCTGCCTGAGGTCTCTGAACGCAGCAAGATATGGCCTGAAGTTGGTTTGAATGATCTTCTTCAGGCGCTTGCGATTTTGTTAAAGCGTGCCGAGCTTTTTGAAAGCCATCAGGTCTCGCGTGAAGGGTTGACATTACGCGAGCGAATGTCTGAAATCCTCGAGCAGATCCATCATGCGGATTTTCTGCCATTTATTCGCCTTTTTCGTCTGGAAGAAGGTAAAATAGGCATTGTGGTCAGTTTCATGGCGGTGCTGGAGCTGGTCAAGGAAGGTATTCTCGAACTCGTTCAGGCGGATTTTCAAGCCCCTATTTTTGTCCGGAACCGGATCATGGCTGGAGATGAGGCCGATGCAATCGGGTGATGATGCTCTGGCAATGCAGATTCAGGCCTTACTCTTGTGTTCCGGGCGTGCCATGACGGTCGCCCAACTGCAGGAACTGTGCGGTTCTGAGCATACGGTCGATGCAGACACCATCAGTGGTGCACTGCAACGGCTTGAGGTGTTGCTCGAACAGGGTGTCATGGCTTTGGTTGAAGTAGCATCAGGGTACCGCTTGCAGATTCGGGCACCTTGGGTGGCGGTGGTACAACGGCTTCAGGATGACAAGCCGCAGCGGTTTTCAAGGGCTCTGATGGAGACTTTGGCCCTGATTGCTTACCGGCAACCCATTACCCGAGGAGAAATTGAGGAAATTCGAGGTGTGGCGGTGAGCACCCAGATCATCAGAACGTTGCAGGAACGTGAGTGGATCAGGGTGGCGGGTTATCGGGAAGTGCCTGGTCGGCCAGCCTTGCTGGTTACGACCCGACAATTTTTGGACGCCTTTGGATTGAAGAGAATATCGGAGCTGCCGCCTCTGGCAGAACTGACGGATTTATTGGGAACAGGGGTTCAGGTTGCCTCTGAGTAACTGAAGCAGGTATGTGCACCGGATGGCAGCATGCTGTGACCGGATTTCCGGAACATAACCGAGAAGGTTTAATGAGCGAAGATCAGATTTCTGGGGAAAAACTGCAAAAAGTACTGGCGCGGGCGGGTGTTGGTTCGCGCCGTGTGATGGAACAGGCTATTCTGGATGGCAGGGTTATGGTCAATGGTCGCTTGGCAACTCTGGGTGATCGTGTGGGAGTAGAGGATGATGTGCGTCTTGACGGCCGGGTGGTGCGTGTGACCGCTGAAGAAGAAACACGCCGACGCGTACTGATGTATTACAAGCCGGAAGGGGAGATATGTACCCGTTCCGATCCGGAAGGGCGTCCGACGGTATTCGACCGGCTGCCGCCGCTCAGTCATGAACGCTGGATTCTGGTCGGCCGCCTGGATGTTAGCAGTTCAGGGCTTTTGTTGTTGACGACGGATGGTGAACTGGCCAATCGACTGATGCACCCTTCCAGCGAGATCGAACGTGAATATGCGGTGCGTGTGCTGGGTGACCTGACCACTGAGCATCGTGAAATGTTGCTGCATGGGGTGATGCTGGAGGATGGACTTGCCTGTTTTGACCGACTTGAGTCAGTGGGTGGTGAAGGTGCCAACCGCTGGTATCAGGTTACCCTGCGTGAAGGCAGGAATCGGGAAGTTCGCCGCATGTTTGAGGCGGTTGGACTGGTGGTTAGTCGTCTGATTCGTATTCGCTTTGGATCCATACTTCTCCCCAAACACCTGCGTTCTGGTCGTTGGCTGGAACTTGATCAGGAGGATGTGGATCAGTTGGCCGCGGATGTCGAGCTCAAGCCTCGTAAGGGTACGGGTCTATACGGTTTGCAGAAGCGTCGTACAGAGCGGATGAAGGAAAATCCTCTGCCTGCTCGTCGCGGTGGTTTTCTGCGCCAGCAGAAAAGGGATGAACCTTAAGCTGGTTTATCCCCCTGCGGGATTAGCCGGTTGCGTCCCTGTTTTTTTGCTTCGTAAAGTGCTGAATCAGCGCGGCTCAACCAGCGTTCGGCTGATTCACCAGGTTGGTAGCAAGCCAGTCCAAGGCTGATTGTGCACGCTATGCTGGAGAGGGTATGTTGTTCAATGGTTGTGCGAAGACGTTCGCCGAGCACCAGCCCGCCTTGCAGATCACAGTTGGCAAGTAAAAGAACAAACTCCTCACCACCAAAGCGGAATGCCTCGTCGCCAGCCCTTAGGCTGGAGTGAAACTGATGGGACATTTCGACCAATACGGCATCACCTTTCATGTGTCCGTGTTTGTCGTTGATCTGTTTGAAGTGATCAACATCGATCATCAGCATGGCTGCATTGCGATGATAGCGTTCACAATGATCGACATGCCGGCTCAGGGCATCTTCCAGGGCTCGTCGGTTGTAAAGGCCCGTCAGTGAATCCGTCAGCGCAGTATTGCATGCCTTGCGATAAAGCAGGGCATGCTGCAAGGGCTTGACCAGGTGCACCATGGCATGTTCAATCCAGATCATTTCCTGTTCGGAGAAAAGTGCATTGCGCTCGAATCCAATAGCAGCCAGTGGCACATTATCGACATTCAGGTCGTAGGACAGGCGGTGCAGGCTCTTGTGACCGCTCTGGAAGCTATAGCTGTCATCAATACAACGCAGATCCAGATGGCCAATTTCGAGGTCTTCTCGGATCTCATCAAAAAAGTGTTCGAGCACCACGGAAGGATCTAGGCTGGCGCCAAGCAGCGAAGGTAGTTTCAACTGCAGTTCGGTTGGTGTCCTCAGGCCCTTCCGGCGCGTTCTGGTCAGCGTGCTGGAACGTTGATTGGAAGGATTGATGCTGTGCACGTATGCCATGACAGTCTGCTCCATTGCGTGTCATGGCTTGATAAGCGAAAAGTGTGCCAAATATTGTATTTGTTATTTATTCCAGTGTGTTAGCAAGAAACTGGCAATAAAACCTGCTTTAGGTGTCAGGATTTTGGCTGTGCATCAAGCGATTGACCTGTCACGCCAATGCTGTCATCCCCGATCAGGTAATGGTAGAGGCCAAGAATTTCCTCTGGGCGGCGCAGTTGTTCCGCATTCTCTGCCGGATAGGCGTGACGCCGCATCATGGTCCGCACTGGGCCTGGATTGATGCAGTTAAAGCGGATGGAACTGATCGCTTTCATTTCCAGAGCCCACATCTGACACATGGACTCAATACCGGCTTTTGATACAGCATAGGCGCCCCAGTAGGCCCGGGGCGTTCTGCCGACGCTGCTGGTGGTCATGATGACGCTGGCATGTTCAGCCTTGCGTAAAACCGGAATCAGCGTCTGGGTTAGCATGAACACAGCTCTGAGATTGGTCGCCATGACATGATCCCAGGTACCCCACTCGTATTGGGAGAGGGGGGTAATATCGCCGAGCACTGCAGCATTATGAACAAGACCATGCAGGCAGCCAAACTCGTTGGCAATTTGGTCACCAAGCTGAAGCCAATGGTCGGGACTGGCATGAGCAAGGTCCATGGTTAGAATAGCGGGCTTGGGTCCTCCATTCTGTTCGATTCGGTCATAAACCTGAATGAGTTTTTCTTGGGTACGACCTAGAAGGATGACGCTGGCACCGAGTTGGGCATAGCTGAGGGCAAGCACTCGGCCTATGCCATCGCCAGCACCTGTGACCAGGATGTTGCGGTCTTTAAGCAAGCCAGCAGGTGCCTGATAATCGTGCATCTTCAAATCCTCAGGGATAAAATATAATCAACGAGTTCCTGGCAGTTTGCGGCAAGGATGTTTGCCTGCCAGTGCTTTGGATTTTCCTGAAGGGGAATATAACCCCAGCAGGCGACTGCTGTCTTCATGCCGGCATTGCGGCCGGCTTCAATGTCGCGTACATGATCGCCAACGTACAGGCAGTCCTCAGCCAGAACCCTGAGGTTTTTGGCGGCAAGTTGCAGCCCCTCCGGATCAGGCTTGGTCTTGCGTACGTCATCCGGACAGATGCAGCAGCCAGCTTTGATGTTGAGTGCGGCCAGCAAGGGGGCGCAAAAGCGGCGGCGCTTGTTGGTTACAATGCCCCATGGCAGTTGGTTAGCTTCAAGCAACTGCAGCAACGGTAAAAATCCAGGGAATAGGGATGAACCCTGTGCAGGGTTATCAGCGTAACGATCCAGGAAAAGATTGGTCAGGTGTTCAAGAGTAGCTGGGTCTGGGCCAAGATCAGCAAGACCTTGTCGCATGATGAACGCTGCTCCTTCTGAAACCCAGGGGCGTACCGTGTGGAAATCGAGAGCTGGCAAACCTAGTTCCTGACGCATCTGATTAAGCAGAAGATGGAAGTCGGGAGCGGTGTCAATCAGAGTGCCATCGAGATCAAAAAGGACTGCAGCCAGACTCATGCGACACCATCAGTACGGGCATTACGAGCCGAGAGCATATAATTAACATCAACATTTTCGGCCAGCCAGTAATGCTGGAGAAGTGGATTAAAGTGTAAACCAATCAGGTCTTCGATCTGCATGCTGCTGGATCTTATCCAGGACCCGAGTTCCGAGGGTTTGATGAAACGTCGGTAATCGTGTGTTCCGCGCGGCAGCATCTGCAGAACATACTCAGCACCCACGATGGCAAACAACCAGGATTTTGGATTACGGTTGATGGTGGAAAAAAAGGCCATGCCTCCAGGCTTCAGAAGTTTCTGGCACGATTGCACCACAGAGAGTGGGTCAGGAACGTGCTCCAGCATTTCCATGCAGGTCACCACATCGTAGTGCTGAGGTTGTTGTTGGGCGAGAGCTTCGACACTTTCAGCTCGGTAATCGATCTGTATTCCCTGTTGTTCGGCATGCTGCCGCGCAACCGCCAAAGGGGCTTCCCCCAAATCCAGACCGAGCACGGATGCGCCACGTCGCGCCATACTTTCGGAGAGAATGCCTCCACCACAACCCACATCCAGAACCCTTTTACCCTGCAAGGATGCCTGTTTGTCAATCCATTCCAGTCGCAAAGGGTTGATGGCATGCAGGGGACGGAATTCACCCTGGGGATCCCACCAGCGTTCAGCCAGAGCTGAAAATTTGGCGATTTCCAACGGGTCAACATTGGTAGTCATCACAACGCATCCTCGACATCATCAACCCCGATTATAACGCTGAAGCAAGATGGGATGCGAGGTGCAAATGCAGGAACAAAGGGTCAAGCAGAGCAAAAGCCAGTATAAGGGCAAGGAGCACAAGGAGCAGCCATCGGCTGTGCTGCCAGATTAAGGCAAAATCCTGACTGCTTGGAATGCTGCCGCTCAGCAGGGAAACACCCAGCGCGGCGTGGATGCATCGTTGCAGCAGCGGGGGATGGTTCGGGAACAAAGGAAGTTGCAGGACAAAGATGGGAATGAGTATCAGTGGAGCCAAAGCAATAGGCCATACGTTTAATAGGTTCAGGCTTCGGGTCTCCACGGAACCGAGAACTTGTTGCTGGCCCTGCCTGCGTGGCCAGAAGCTCGGCCATGAGGGTTGTCCTCCCCAGATGAGCGCAAAAAGGTAATGCATCAGCTCATGCAGAACCGTTGCCGGAAATTGCAGGATAAAGTAGATCGGTTCAACACTTCGGCTCAGGTTGAGGAGCAGTATGCCATACAGGACATCCATCCAGGCCTGGGCAGCTGGTGGGGTGCATTGATTAATGGTGGCCAGGAATGTCATTGCGGGTGCTCAGTGTGTTGATAGGGTTGCGTATTTGGATTCTGCAGGTAACGACATCTTTCTTGATCGATCCTTTCGATCAATGCATCAAGTTCGGGGTGGCGATAGGATAAATACACTGAAAAAGAGCGGGTTCGCGGTATAAATGAAATGGAACGGCCCAGAGTGCCTGGCTGACGCAGATCAATTCGGGCCATTGGAGGGTTAATCCAGATGGTGTAACTAATATTAATGATTTCGTGCAAGGGGATATGCAGATGGTGAGGGCCGTGTTGAATGTACAACGCATTGCCTTCATCCCAAACTTTGTCGGCCATGGAACGAAAGATGCGATGACTCCACCAAAAGATTAGGCTGAGCGTCAGAACAGGGAAAAAAAGTATCGGGGTGGGTGTGTGGTGTCGATTGCTTTGTGAGATGGGCAGCATGACAATGAGCAGGATGAGTGCGATCAGCAGCAGGTATATGGGCCGGCGTGGTGAACGAGAAATCAGTGTCATCATGGTGTCTCATTATGGAAATTTCAGCAGCCTATCATCAAGTGTAATGCGGATTTATTGTGGTTTAAGAAATATCGTACCGACACGCTAAACCTCCCCATGCCTACCCCTGAGCCCATTGTAATGGTATGGTCGCCCTCTCCCCGAAACGGCATCGATGTGCCAAATTTAGGTTGTTGAAACCACCAACGAAGAGAGGGCGACATCATGAAGA
>JAJZHM010000120.1 GCA_021804485.1 Pseudomonadota bacterium
CGCTTGGTGAGACCGTGGTAAGTCGTGGTGGTGGCAACATCCCTGCGCTCAGGTCGTTGACCCAGGAAACCCCCGCTACAACGTCGCAAGGCGTTTAGCGGTGGGAGACTTCATCAATAGATTTTTTCGGCATTAGGGTTTACTCTTTTGCCTGTTGGTATTGAATGTGTTTGGGAGTTCAGGTGATGGCAGGAAAAGAAGCCAAGAAAGAAGAGAAGGCTGCAGCAGAGGCACCGGCTGAGGCTGCAGCCAAAAGCGGCAGTTCAAAAATGATTGTTATTTTGGTTGTCAGTGTGCTGGTCTCGATGGCGCTGGCGGGTGGGGCTGTCTGGTTTTTTATGAACAAACACCAGAAGGGAGCCTCGACCGCAGAAGTCAAGTTACCAGACAAAGCAATCTATTATGAAATGACACCAGCGTTTACGGTTACGCTGACCGATCCGGCAACGGGCAATCTTCGTTACATGCAGGCTGGAGTAACGGTGATGACGCGCATTGCCAAGGTTCAGGATGATCTCAAATCCTATGATCCGGAGATTCGTAACAATCTGAATCAACTCTTTGCTGGTTATAAGCCGGGCGATCTGGTTACGGCTTCAGGGCGTGAGCAACTAGAGAAAAAAGCGCTCGCGACTGTTAATGCTGTTCTGGAGAAAGAAACCGGGCGCAAGAATGGTTGCGAAAGTTTCCTGTTCACCAGTTTTGTCGTGCAGTAGCAGGGGAGATCGTCGGGTATGGCTGTTCAGGATATTCTCAACCAGGATGAAATCGATGCCCTTTTGCATGGCGTTGATGACGGTATGGTCGAGACTGGGACAGATGAGCCTCCCGAGAGTGTGCGCCAGTATGATCTGACGTCTCAGGATCGCATCGTCCGGGGTCGTATGCCGACCCTGGAAATGATCAATGAACGTTTTGCCCGGTACACCCGCATCAGTCTGTTCAACATGCTGCGCTATTCAGCGGATGTTGCAGTCGGTGGTGTTCAGCTGATGAAGTTTGGTGAGTACGTGCATACCCTTTTTGTTCCGACCAGCCTGAATCTGGTCAAGATCAGGCCTTTACGCGGTACAGGCCTTTTTATTCTGGATGCCAAACTAGTTTTTAAGCTGGTGGATAATTTTTTTGGGGGCGAGGGACGACATGCCAAGATTGAAGGGCGGGAGTTTACCCCCACGGAATTACGGATTGTGCAACTGGTTTTGCAAAACGCTTTTCGAGATATGAAAGAAGCATGGCATACCGTCTACAACGTCGATTTCGAGTATCTTACCTCCGAAGTCAATCCGGCAATGGCCAATATCGTCAGCCCTTCTGAGGTTGTGGTTGTATCGACTTTTCATATCGAGTTGGAAGGTGGTGGTGGTGATCTGCACATGACTCTGCCGTACTCCATGATTGAGCCTTTGCGCGATCTGCTTGATTCCGGCGTGCAATCGGATGTTGACGAGAAAGATGTGCGCTGGATCAGCAGCATCCGTGCGGATATCGTTGAAGCCAAGCTGCCGATTACGGCCAATCTGATGGAAAAGACCATTCACTTGCGCGACGTTCTGCAGTTCAAGGAGGGTGATATTATTCCGATTGAGGAGCCCGATGAGACGATGGTTTTTGCCAACGGAATTCCTCTGGCTCGCGCCATGCTGGGTACGCGCAATGGTAAGGTTGCCCTACGTATTCTGAAATTTCTGGAACGAAAGCAGTTCAATTTTGACTTCGGAGACTTGTTATGAGTGATCCAGATCAGGACGAGATGGCGGCAGCTTGGGCTGCCGCCATGGATGAGCAATCCGATGCCCCAGGTCAGCCTGCAGCTCAGCCAGCGGGATTTGCCGAATTTCCGGAAGCTGCTGTTATTCCTGGTACGGGTCCAAATCTGGATGTGGTTCTGGATATTCCTGTCAATATTTCCATGGAAGTGGGTGGAACCGAAATTACCATTCGTAACCTATTGCAACTCAATCAGGGTTCGGTTGTGGAACTGGATCGGCTTGCTGGAGAACCGCTGGATGTTCTTGTGAATGGTACGCTGATTGCCCATGGTGAAGTTGTGGTTGTGAATGAGAAATTTGGTATTCGTCTGACTGATATTGTCAGTCCGTCCGAGCGGATACGGCGGTTACGCTGATGTTGCCAGCGCATCAGGGTGTTGTGGCGAACAGCCCATTGCCAGCATCGTCCAGTCTGCTCGGTGTGGCCATTTCCCTGATTTTGGTGCTTGGACTCGTCCTTGTGCTTGCCTGGCTGGCGCGCCGGACCCGCTTGCTTGGTGTCTGGCAAGGTGGTCCCATGCAGGTAAGGGCAACTTTAGCTCTAGGCCATCGTGAACGTCTGGTTCTGGTGGAGGTGGAGGGGCGCAGACTATTGCTGGGAGTCACTCAGGAACAGATTCGAATGTTGCTGGAACTGGATCCACATGCCCCTGCCCCTGCGAGCGAACCTGCCCAAGATGATTTTGTCAGCCGACTCTCGGCTCTGCTCAAGGGTGGAGTGCAGTGAAATGAGGGCTTACCCATTGAGCGGCTGTCGTCGTTGTGCTTTCCTAGGCATCGTTTCTCTGGGAAGTATGGGGTCCGTGGCCCATGCTGCGGGTGTACCCCTCATGACCATGAGTGTGGGTTCCGGTGGCGCCCAGGAATATACCGTACCCATTCAGATTCTGATCATTATGGGGGCATTGACACTTTTGCCTGCCGCTCTAATGATGATGACCTGTTTTGCCCGTATCATTATTGTGTTCTCGCTGATGCGTCAGGCTCTGGGCCTGCAGCAGTCGCCTTCCAACCAGGTTTTGATTGGTCTGGCCCTATTTCTGACCTTTTTTATCATGCGACCGGTTTTCGACCAGATCAATACCCAGGCCTTGCAGCCCTATTTGGATGGCCAGATGCCGGCGATGCAGGCTGTGGATCGTGCTGAAGTGCCCTTGCGCCAGTTCATGCTGAAGCAGACCCGACAGGATGACCTTGCCCTGTTTGAACGTTTGTCGCATCAACCTAAGCCGCAGACACTGAACGACCTGCCTATGACGACCTTGATTCCAGCCTTCGCCACCAGTGAAATGAAAACAGCGTTTGAGATTGGGTTCCTGATTTTTATTCCCTTTATGATCATCGATCTGGTCGTAGCCTCGGTTCTAATGGCGATGGGTATGATGATGTTGTCACCGCTGGTTATCTCATTACCGTTTAAACTGATGCTGTTTGTCATGATTGATGGCTGGGCGATGATCATGGGGACACTGGCCGCCAGTTATGGTCTTTGAGATGGGAATGACAGCCCGTTTTCGCCATGAACGGATATTGTTGACATGAACATTCATCCCCAGGAGATTTTGTCTTGAATCCACTGCCCATTATGGATGTCTTCCGGTCGGCTATATGGTTGGCGATTGTTCTGACTGCTGTGATTACCCTTCCGGGGCTTCTGATTGGCCTTGTCATTGCTGTTTTCCAAGCTGCAACCCAAATCAATGAACAGACACTGAGCTTTTTGCCTCGTTTGCTGGTTACCCTGCTGGCTTTGGCGGTCACCGGTCCGTGGCTTGGCAAGATGATTCACGAGTTCACCATGAACCTTTTGCTCAATATTCCCCAGATCGTGGGGTAGAAAAGCATGACAACCGCCCTTCCTGATCTCGATCTGGGTGCCTGGTTGGGGCAGTATCTGTGGCCTCTGGCACGGATGGGGGGCTTTCTGATGTCGATGCCCGTGTTGGGCAGCCGGGTAGTTCCGATACGTGTCCGCATGGCCTTCAGCATTATGCTGACTGTTGTGGCCATGCCTTATGTGCAGGATGTGCCACGTTGTGATCCGCTTGGTCTGCTGTGCTGGCTGGTGGTGGTTGAGCAGGTTCTTATTGGTTTGGCCATGGGCTTCTGTCTTCAGGTTCTTTTTCAGGTTTTCGAGATCAGTGGGCAACTGGTGGCAACCCAGAGTGGGCTTGGGTTTTCCTCGATGGTTGATCCCAGTACAGGCGTTTCGGTTGCAAGCATCAGCCAGATGTACTCCATGCTGGTAACTTTGTTATTTCTGGCACTGGATGGGCACTTGGTCCTGATTGAATTTGCGATACGCAGTTTCAGGGTGCTGCCAATCCAGCTTGGTTTGAACCTGCCCATACGATGGCATGTGCTTTTTCAGGGTGGAAGCTGGATGTTTGCTTCGGCACTTCTGGTCTCTTTGCCGGCACTGGTTGCCTTGCTGGTGGTTAATCTGGCGTTGGCTGTGATTACCCGGGCTGCACCGCAGTTGAATATTTTTTCGATTGGATTTCCGATCACCTTGCTGGTGGGATTGTTGATCATCTGGCTTTCACTGGATCAGGTTCCTGACCAATGGCATGATCTGAGTATTCAGGCCTATGATCGTCTGCAACAGGTCCTTGGAGTGCCCTGATGGCTGAAGACGAAAGCAGTGAGGAACGAACTGAAGAGGCCTCAGCCCGAAGGTTGGAGGAGGCCCGAAAACATGGTCAGGTTGCCCGCTCGCGTGATCTTGCCATGGCGATGGCATTGATTGCAGGCTCAGTTTCGCTGCTGGTTTTTGCGAACTCCATAGGCGTACAGATTCTTCGCTTGGCCACCATCAATCTGTCGGTTCCTCGCAGTGAACTGCTTGATTCCCATGTCATGGTCCTGCATATGCAGCAGGGAATATGGGTAGGGCTGCATATGTTATTCGCCCCTCTGGCCATCATGATGCTGGCCACCATTGCTGGCTCGGTTCTGCTTGGTGGTTTCATGTTTTCAACTGAATCGCTCTTTCCCAAGTGGGATCGGCTTGATCCCATGACTGGTTTGGGTCGCATGTTCACCAGCCGGTCAGTTCTTGAATTATTTAAGGCACTGATCAAGCTGGTGCTGGTTGGTTTTTGCTGTTTGCTGATTCTGCGCAGTCATCGGGACGAGATACTTGGTCTGGATCGCGAAGCCTTTCCTCAGGTCTTCGGTCATGTCGTGCATTTGTTGCTCTGGTCGTTGTTCTGGATGACGGCATCCATGATTCTTGTTGCCATGATGGATGCGCCGGCGCAATGGTTCAGTTTCATGAAAGAATTGCGTATGACCCGTCAGGAACTCAAGGACGAATTCAAGGAAGCGGAGGGGCGTCCTGAAGTAAAAGGCCGGATTAGGCAGATGCAACGGAAGATGGCGGAAGCTCGCATGATGCAGAAGATTCCGGAAGCTGATCTGGTGATTACCAATCCAACACACTTTGCGGTGGCGTTGCGCTATCGACCTGAACAGGACAAGGCTCCGGTGCTACTGGCCAAAGGTGTGGATCATATGGCTTTGCAGATTCGTAAAGTCGCCGGTGAGCATCGGGTTACCACCATTGAGTCACCTGCGTTGGCGCGTTCCATTTACCACAGCACTGATCTGGATCGAGAAATTCCTGCTGGTCTGTATCAGGCTGTTGCCCGTATTCTCGCTTGGCTGCATGCAGTGCGCCTCTATCAGGCAGGCAAGTCACGTCATCCAGGTCAGGTACCCCGGGTAGATATCCCGGTTGATCTGCAGCGCGACTGATTTCCCCAATGAAGTTAATTTTTTCGGAAGATAACCCGAAAATGACCCAAAAGAGGGAACTGAGTTCTGCAGTCTCAATCAACCATGAATGCAGGCCTAAACATCCCCATGAATAAATTCAGGGGGTTTTATGGTGTTGGATGATTTGGGGTCTCCCGGCTTTCCCTTGGTTCTCACCAAGGTACCCCTCCGGGCCGTAGCTGAATCAGCACCACTTTAACAAGCGAGTCGCTCTGACGGTTTTACCGTAGGCAGAACCAAAGTCCCGCCCTTCGCAACTTGTATGTGACGACACCAGCCCGCTTGTTCGAGTAGCTGTTTCACAACCGGCCAGCGCAAATGCAACTGGCTCGGCTGGTGTTCGTTTTCAATGACGCCAAAGGACTGACGCAGCAAATGGGCCTGTTGATCATGTGGAAGTCCCGTCAAGGTGATTTGAACCCTTGCAGACGCTTGATCTGGTCCTTGGGGCGGCGGTGCGCCCATGCAGCCCCTGTCTCCATGGCAGTGTCCTGATCGGCTGTTTTCTTCCAAACAATAGATGCATACATGATCTGCATCAACTTGTCTACTATCATCACGCACTAAATTTAGTTAGTCTTCATTTCTGATTCATGATGTTGAGCGGAGATCATGCATAAAGGCAGGTTTGGCCTGTTTGCTCCTCTGGAACTGCTTTTGTTCTTCTCGGTCCTGGTCGGCCTGCATCTGGCTGCGCAAAATCATTACCTACTTTTTCACAGTCTGGCCGAACTGTTCAGCGTTAACGTTGCCTTGACCATTTTTGTTCTGACGGTAAACAGCTGGACGCGCATCGAACATCCCTACCTGCGCTGGATTGGCATATCCTATGGTTTTGTGGCGATCTTGGATTTGTTTCATACGCTATCTTATCCGGGAATGGGTGTTTTTCAGGCCCATCCTTATTCGGCTCCACAGTTCTGGGTGCAGGCGCGTTTTGTTGAGGCGTTCAGCATGCTGCTTGGCTGGATCGGCTGGCAGCGACCACGGCAGCCAACTTTCTGGGTTTTGTTGGGTGGTTATACGCTACTGACTGCTGCTCTGCTGGCCAGTGTGCTCTACTTCAGAATCTTTCCGGTCTGTTTTGTGTCAGGTCAAGGACTGACCCTGTTCAAGGTGGTGAGTGAGTACATCATTATCGCGCTTTTGCTGCTGGATCTTCTTTTGCTTTACCAGCGCCGCAACTCATTTAGTACTTCGGTGTGGCACCTGCTAGCCCTATCCGTACTGGT
>JAJZHM010000025.1 GCA_021804485.1 Pseudomonadota bacterium
GGTCGAGGCAGGCAAGACACCCATCATCAACGGCACGGTGTATCGCCTAAACGAATACTGCTCTATCCACTGTGTCCCGATGTTCGCCAACGTTTATGTGAAAAGTCATAATGAGAATTGCTGCTCGCCACGGGACTTTTGCTGGCGGTGAAGACATCAAAGAACTTGCGGCGTGCATGAGCGTTGCACCCCAGTTCGTCCAGATGAGGGTACGTTCTGAAGAATTTTTTGTAGCCACTGTACTGATCGACCATCAGCGCCTTACCAGTGAACTTTGCAAGAAACTCCAGGGGGTAATCACCACTGCGGCCCGGTTCAAGTTGATGCAGAATGATTGGGGGACGATCGAGATACTGTCCGGTACGGTAGAGCCAGACATACGCATTGATGGGAGTGCCATCTTTGCCTCGGAGCACCTTGAAGGGCGTTTCCTCGCAATGGATCACCGATGCTGTGAGGAAGTCCTTGCACAGGGTAAGGCAGAGCACGCAAGAAAATTAGTGTCAATGGCCAACAAATTTGCCCCCCCAGCTGGCGCAAGGCTGGTTCGGAACTCGCCGAGCAAGGGGAATGCGCGGACAAATGTTCATGAACGATTGAAGAATTGTATCTTTTAAGCTACAATCCTTTTCATGATCGAACTTCTTAGATATCAGCGATCGGACGGTCGAGAGCCTTTTACAGAGTGGCTAGCGTCTATTCGAGATAAAATCGCTCAAGCCCGCATCCGTTTGCGTTTACGCTAGGTGCAAGCTGGTAACTTTGGAGACTGTGAACCCGTCGGAGAAGGTGTGATTGAGTTACGCATCCATGTCGGCGCAGGATATCGTGTCTACTGGACTCGGTATGGCAAGTCAGTCGTTTTATTGCTATGCGGTGGCGACAAAAGCTGTCAAGCAGGTGATATCAAACAGGCAAAAACATTGTGGCTGGAATGGAAACGGAGGCAATCATGAATAGGCTTAATGGCGTAGTTTCTCATCATGAGGCTGAAGTTGCTGAACTTCGTAACGATCATGAACTCGCCGTTGAATACCTCAAAGCAGCAATGGAATCCCTCGACAATCCAGATGATCGAGGAACAGGTCTTTTGGCTTTACGCACAGTTGCAGAAGCCTATGGTGGGTTAGCTGTTGTGGCAGCTGAAGCTGGAATAAGTCGCGAATCACTCTATCGAGCCCTATCTCCGAAGGGCAACCCAACGCTTAAAACACTGCTTGCTGTCTTAAAAACAGTTGGCATGCGTTTGTCAGTAGAGACTGAGCATCACGTTCAAGCCTGAACAATTAACAGTTTTTGCGCTTCGCTTGACATAATGGCCGTTGCTGGTAGTGGCGGGCAATCTGCGATCAATACCTTCTTGTATCAAAGCTTCCCTCGTTCATTTGATACAAGTAGTCAGACTGAACCGAAAAATATCCGGTAGACGCGCTTCACCGGATACCTATCTTAAAAACCAATAAAAACAGCAAGATGACCCCAAAACCAAGGTAGCCATAGGCTAGTCAGTGTCCCGTTCAGCATCATGGCCAAAGCAGCATAGGCCCCCATCCGCGGATTGATGCCCAAGGCCACCGCCGTACCAATGCCATGCGCAGCCAACCCCATGGCAACCCCTCGTGAGGCATGATCCCATTGCTCAGGCATCAACCAGGGTGCAGCTACGCCCCCAAGGACCCCGCTGATGCCCACAATAACCGCCGCCAGACCAACAGGAGCATGAATCAGATGGGCCACTGGCAGACAAAAAGGCAGGCTGATGGCCCGGGTCAGAAAAGCCAGTGAAGCGGCATGTCCAAGTTTCAGGAGGCAGGCCATCCCAAAGGCTGTTGCGCTGGCCAGTACCGAGCCCACCATCATTGTCAGCAGTAAAGGTCGGGCACTGGCCAGAATACGTCCCCGCTCGCGAAAAAGTGGCACAGCCATCCCCACGGTCAGCGGACCAGCGATCCAGACCAAGGGAGCCGTTGCCTGTCGGTAAAGCATCACCGGGACACGCATGAAAATCACCCAAGGAATCAGGATCACCAGACTGATCAGCATCGGTTGCAGAACCACCCAACGCCAGCGTTTCTGCAAGGCATCTGCCAGTGCATAGACCAGAATAGTCACAGGGAGTGCGACCCAGTTCTGTAAATACCCGATCATTATCCCCGGCGTCCCAGATACTGATACAGCCAGCCACCCACGTACAGCGGCACCAGAACAGACACCACTAGGGCGACTCCATAGGCCACGGCATGCAGCCGGATGCTTGGCCAAAGCACAACCACCCCAACGGTGGGCGGCAAAAGAAAGAGGGTGAAATGACGCAGCAATTTCTGAACGCCTGATTCAAGCCAGAGCGGAACTTCTCCCAGCATCACTAGAAGCAGAAAGAGCAGCAGCATACCCAGCACAGCAGCGGGGACGGTATGGAAGAGATACTGCTGCAGCAGCGAACCCAGAAAAAAAAACACCACCAGACAGACCGAACTTGCCAGAATATGCCAACCTGACCAACTCATGACACCGAACCTGCCGGACCAGTCACAAACAATGCCTCTGCCTCAACGCCAAACCCCTGAACGAGACGTTGCAACCGCTCAGAATCCATACGAATCTCAAGCAAAAAGGAACCGTCATCGTCAACACGTTCCGACTGTACTGCCTGATGGGCATACAAGGCAGCGCGTAACCCACCCAAGGCTGGGGGAAGGCGCAATTGGTGCTGCGGCACGGTCTCAAGCCGGGCACTCATACTCTGCAGCAACTCCGCAAGCCCCTGTCCCTGCTGAGCCGAGATCCAAACCTGCCCGACTATACCGTCCTGTCCACAAGCAACATGTGGCTGTACCTGATCCAGCAAATCAATCTTGTTCAGTACCTCAAGCACCGGTACTTCTTGGGCACCAACACCGTGCAGGACTTCAAGAACTGCCTGACGCTGCCGGTCCCGTTCCGCACTGGCAGCATCTAGGACATGCAGCAGCAAATCGGCCTCGAGCGTCTCCTCGAGTGTGGCACGAAAGGCATCAACCAACTGATGCGGCAGCTGACGAATAAAACCAACGGTATCAACCAGCACAATCGGACCTATACCCGGCAGATCAAGCCGCCTGAGCGTGGGATCAAGGGTTGCAAAGAGCATATTAGCCGCAAAGACATCCGAGGCGCACAGGCGGTTGAACAGAGTCGACTTACCCGCATTGGTATAACCCACCAGAGCCACTGTTGGAACTGAAGACTTGACCCGTGCTGCCCGCCCCAAGGCCCGTGTTCGTCGCACATCATCAAGACGCTGGCGCAATTGCGCCACACGCTGCTTCAGAAGACGACGATCCGTTTCCAACTGGGTCTCACCGGGCCCACGCAGACCAATACCACCCTTCTGGCGTTCCAGATGGGTCCAGCCTCGCACCAGACGCGTTGACAGATGCTCCAGTTGGGCAAGTTCCACCTGCAACTGGCCTTCATGGGTGCGGGCACGTTGAGCGAAAATATCCAGAATGAGACCAGTACGGTCAATGACCCGACAACTCAGCACTCGCTCAAGATTACGTTCCTGGGCAGGACTCAGGGTATTGTCGACCAGCAGCACATCGATGCCATCGGCACTGATCCGCTCACGCAAGTCTTCCACCTTGCCGGAGCCCGCAAAAAAACGTGAATCAGGATCCTGCCGGCTGGTTCGGACGTAGTCCACTACCTGAACACCGGCAGCCAGCGCCAGTTCCCGGAACTCCACTGGATCTTCAGGAGCATAGGCCGGACTCTGACGATTCTGGATATGAACATGCAAAAGCAAGGCGCGTTCACCCGAAGCCGGACGCTCAAAGTATTCCATGCAGGCTCCGAATCCGTACCCCAGAAAGGCCCATCAGTAGGGTTGCTGCTCGCCATCCTCATCGCTGAAGTCGGCAGCCGAGTACCCTGCCGCCTGTGGTGCCCCACTAGGCAACTGACCACGCGGGTTACGTGCCGGAACAACTGTGCTGATGGCATGTTTGTAAACCATCTGGCTAACCGTGTTCTTCAACAGGACAACGTACTGGTCAAAAGACTCAACCTGACCCTGCAGTTTGATGCCATTGACCAGGAATATGGAAACAGGAATACGCTCCTTGCGAAGTGCATTCAGAAAGGGATCCTGCAATGTTTGACCCTTGGACATAAAACAACTCCTCCTGCTGTCCAACTCGGACATAAAAAAAGCAAAAACACCTGAATAACCGGACAGCTTATCGACGCGACCAGGTGCACAATCCACGCAGATTCTACCAGCCTGTCCAAAAATGGAACCAAGCCTAGGTATTGTGTGCTTTTTTAAGAACAAGCTCAAGCTCTTTGCACAACATGGCCGCATCAAGCCTGCAAGGATCCAGCCACTGCACGCCCTTAAAGCCACGCATCCAGGTCAGTTGCCGCTTGGCCAGCTGACGCGTGGCAAACAAGGACTGATCCCGCATCGCCTCCTGGGTAAGCTGCCCCTGAACATATTGCAAAGCCTGCCGGTAACCCACGGCACGAAGGGCCGGTAATCCAGGATGGATATCCGGACGACGGGCAAGTTGCCGGACCTCATCGAGCAGTCCCTGTTGCCACATCTGCTCAAGACGTCGTTCGATACGATGATGCAGCCAGGAACGATCTTCTGGGAACAGCCCCATCCAGCAGGTGGGTGCCGTCCAGGGCAACCCTTCAGCCGGTGTCTGAGCGTGCCAGTACGACAGCGGGCGTCCGGTCTGCAGCATGACTTCCATGGCTCTCTGGATGCGTTGGCGATCAGTGGGCTTAAGGCGCTGTGCAGTCACCGGATCGAGGCGGCCTAAACGCTCATACAGAACTGTTAGGCCATGCTCGACGATCTCCTGATCCAATGCCCGTCGAATCACGGGGTCTGCATCCGGCATGGAAGCCATAGCAGTCTGCAACACTCGAAAATAGAGCATGGTTCCTCCCACCAGCAAAGGAATCCTACCTCGTTCATGGATCGCTGCGACACAGACAGCCGCATCATGACGAAACTGGGCAGCGGAATAGGCCTCTGCCGGATCACGAATATCAATCAGATGATGAGGAATGCCTCGACGTTCTTCCAGACTTGGTTTGGCCGTACCGATGTCCATTCCACAATAAATCATGCCTGAATCAACCGAAACAACTTCGATGGGCCAGGTTTCGGCCAGTCTCAAGGCCAGATCCGTCTTACCACTGGCCGTTGGCCCAAGCAGGGCAAGCACCGGACGTTCAGCGGCCACGCAGAAACCACTTATCGAGTTCTGCAAGCGACACCTGTACCCATGTGGGTCGCCCGTGGTTGCACTGTGAAGCCGAAGGCGTCGCCTCAATCTGGCGCAACAGGGCATTCATCTCCAGAAGAGAAAGCCGCTGCCCGGCCCTGACCGCGGCGTGACAAGCCATGGTCGCCATCAGTTCATTAAGACGAACCTCAATCCGGTCCGACAGACCCTGCTCGAGCAGATCCGCCAGCACATCCCGGACCAGTGCTTCTGCCTCACTCAAGGGAATTACCGCAGGTAGCGCACGCAACACCAGCGTCGTTTCACTCTGTCGCTCCAGCTCCAGACCCAGCTGATGCAGATCCGGCAAGGCCTGTTCCGCACAATCAGCTTCATGGGTTGCCACCTGTAGCACTTGGGGAATCAGCAAGGGTTGTACCGGCACTCCACCCTCGGCCCAGGAGGACTTCAGACGTTCATAGGCAATACGCTCATGGGCCGCATGCATATCGACAACAATCAACCCTTCCCGGTTCTCCGCCAGGATAAAGATCTGATGCAATTGCGCCAGCGCAAAACCAAGCAGATATTCCTTTTCCGGCGCAACAACGTGTTCCTGTACCTGAACAACGGGCTCTGGGGAGGTACGTGTAGCCATCCATGACGCGACCTCCTGACGCATCTGCTGCCCGGCACGAAGCGTCCGTTCCACGGCTTCTGCGGAGACTTTGGGCAGATTCAGTGCCAACTGATGCGGCGGCGACAAATCAGGTTTCACAGCAGGCTGTGCGGCCACAGCCTCCGAACTCTTGATGAGGGTATTTTCTTCCTGCAAGGGTTGTCGCAAACGATGATGCAGTGTTCGGAACATGAAATCGTGCACCAGACGCTGCTCCCGAAAACGGACTTCATGCTTGGTTGGATGCACATTGACATCCACTTCCAGCGGATCCATCTCCAGATAGAGTACCAGAGCAGGATGGCGCCCTTGGAACATGACATCCTGAAATGCACGACGCATGGCATAACTCAGTGCTCGGTCGCGAATCACCCGACCATTGACATAAACATACTGCATGTCCGCCTGCGCCCTTGAGAACGTGGGCTGGGTGATCCAGCCCCACAAACGCATCTGGCTTGCCTGTTCATCAACATAAAGCGATGCATCGGCAACAGACTTGCCAAGAATATCCTCCAGACGGTTCAATGCCTGTTCCCGGTCAGTCCGGGGACGCAGATGCAGAAGTTCCCTACTGCCATGCCGAACACGCAGACCGATCTCCATGCGGCTGAGGGCAATACGCCGAACAACATCAAGTACATGATCAAGTTCAGTGGCCTCGGAACGCAGGAACTTGCGCCGCACTGGGGTGTTAAAAAACAGGTCACGCACCTCAACCGTGGTCCCTTGTGGATGGGCAGCTGGCTCAGGTTCAGAGCCTAGCTCCTGTCCTGCTGCCCGCACCTGCCAGGCCGCTTCGGCTGTAGCCGTCCTTGAAGTCAGGCTCAGACGAGCAACCGAGGCAATCGAAGCCAGCGCTTCACCACGAAAACCCAGACTGCGCACCGCTTCAAGATCTTCCTGAACAAGGATTTTACTGGTGGCATGACGTGCAACGGCCAGTGGCAAATCATCCACCTCAATCCCAGCGCCATTGTCGCGCACCCGTATCAGACGGACACCGCCCTGCTCAAGATCCAGATCGATCTGACTGGCTCCGGCATCCAAGGCATTTTCCAGCAATTCCTTGACCACGGACGCAGGTCGTTCAACAACTTCTCCGGCAGCAATCTGATTGGCAAGATGTGCAGGCAGAACGTGGATTCGACTCATGCGCCACTTCCGTGTTGCCGATCATTTTCGGCATGCTTTGCTTGCTCCTGCGCGTGTTCCTGCTCATGTGCGAACCAGCTACCGGGAAGCGGATAATGCCTGCAATACGCATCAACACCCTCAACAATGGCATGTGCCAGCTTTTGCTGGTACTGCGGTTCGATCAAGTGATGTTCTTCATCCAAATTGGTAATGAACCCATTTTCAACCAGCAGGGAGACCATACCGGGTTCCTTGAGTACTGCAAAACCAGCCTGTTCGACATGATGGGAATGCAGCGGACTGAATCCGGATATCCGGTGCAGAATATCCTGGCCAAGCCAGATGCTATGCTCAAGCGATCCTTCCACCACCATATCAGCCAGCACATTTGCCAGCACGCCATCATGTTCCGAAACATGAATACCCCCTACAGCATCAGCACTGTTTTCACGTTCGGCCAAAGCACGAGCAAAACGCGAGGTCGCAGTATTGGCACCCTTGAGGGAAAGTGCAAAAACCGAGGCCCCCACAGCATCCGTACCGGGTGAAGCATCCGCATGAATTGAGATGAAGATATCAGCATGATAGTGCTGCCGCGCGATCTCGCGTCGTTCCGCCAGCGGAATGAAATAATCGCCATTACGGGTCAGTACAGGATGCAACCCAGGCATCTGTTCCATGATCGCCTTGATATCCCGGGCAATAGCCAGAGTCACATTCTTTTCATAGATTCGCCCCGGACCAATGGCACCAGTATCTTGCCCCCCATGACCGGCATCAATGGCAATAATGACCGCCCGACCGTGAACTGTATCATCGGTCGGCACCGACGTTGCTGTGGGCTCAGGGGCCAGTGGCTTCTGATCAACTGGAGATGGAGACGGCAGAGGAGTTCCGGATGGAACGGGTAAATCCGGCTGTTTGGGTGGTGTACTTGTCGGCACTGACGGAGCAAGGGGTGGCTCTTCAACCAGATCCAGAACGATCCTGAAACCGGAATGATCCGCTTTTTGTAATGCAAACAAGGTTGGTCGAACCTGCGCACGGACATCAAGAATCAGACGTGGGTGGCCTGCAATGTTTCTGAGGTCAGCATGCTGCACTACACCCCGAGGACGAACCGGCGACACAGGCAGTGTATCCCCCGCGTCCGTCAGATCAACGACCACCTGACCTGGGGTACTGTCCGGGCTGATCTGAGCCTGCGCTGGCCCACTCAAGTCAAGAACATAGCGGGTATGTTCCGAGTTACTCCAACTACGCACGTCCAGAATACTGGCCGCCGCATGGGCAAAACTGCCTGATGCCAAAAAAACCCACAGACACAAACCTTGAGCCAGCTTTTGCGCGACCACCTTCTGATCCTCAAACCTTCTTTTAGGCAGAGCCATTATACGGCCATATGTCAAGGAACATACAGTGATTCCAGGGATTGCAGCCAACTGCTTCCTCGCCCCGTTCCTGACTCAATGCTAATGCGCCTGCCCTGATGGACCAGATCCAGTGCCAGCCGCACATCAGGCTGTGGAAGCCATGTCTCAGCCTTTGCCGCCCACTCAACCAGACAGAGATCGTCCAGAGAAAAATAGTCACGCACCCCCATCAGCTCAAGTTCTTCGGGATCGTTCATGCGATAAAGGTCAAAATGAAAGGCAATTCCAGATGCGAGGGTGTACGGTTCCACCAACGTATAGGTGGGGCTACGGATCACTCCACTATGACCCAGCGCCCGCAGCAAGGCCCGAACCAAGGTTGTCTTGCCCGAGCCAAGATCACCATAAAAATAAAACTTCATGCCCATGCAGGGTAATCGTGCCATAACATTGGCCAGACGAACCGTTGCCGCTTCTCCAGCTAACACCCAAGGTCCCGTCTTCACCTGTAACCTCGCCTCATTAATCCACTGAACCAGAAACCGCTGCAGCGTGACCTGGACCTGCCCATGCTGACAACAGATCCGTTGCCAGTAGAGTTTTCTTTCCTTGCGCCACCAGATAATCCGCCAGCCGGGCATGCTCCAAGACTGCCATGTGGGCAGCCTGAACAGGATCATGACATTGCGCCCAAAGCCCAGCCACCATTCCGGCCAATACATCGCCCATACCCGGACTCGCCATGGCCGGATTTCCCGCCGTGCAAAGCTGCATGGTTCCATCTGGCAAAGCAACCAAGGTACCATTACCCTTAAGGATAACCACTGAATCATAGCGGGCGGCAAGGCTGGCTGCTGCCTTGAAGCGATCCTGCTGAACATCCTGACTGCGGCAGCCAAGCAATTGTGCTGCTTCACCAGGATGAGGGGTTAACACGGCAGGTCGCTGCGGTGACTGCTGCAGAAAATAAAGGGCATCGGCATCAAGCACCACAGATTTTCCGCTGGCCATGATCCGTTCAAAGACCAGCCGAGCACGTTCCGTTCTACCAAGACCTGGCCCGACAACAAGAAGATCAGCCTCATCAAGCCCCGGCAAGACAAGATCCTCCTGCCCGGAAATCGTTGCCGTCATGATCTCGGGAGTATGTTGCAGCACTGCCTGACATGCAGCCTCATCTGATAACAAGTGGACCCAACCAGCCCCGGACCGAGCCACTGCAGATGCCGTTAGCACCGCGGCCCCACTCATGCCGCTTAGACCACCAACGACCACAACCCGGCCATACATACCCTTATGGGAAGAAAGGGAGCGAACCGGCCAAGGGGATACGCGCAACTCATGCACGCAAGCACTGCGGGTCCACTGCTTTGGCGGCTTAAAGCCCAGATCATCACAGATAACCCTGCCCGCCCAATCCGCCCCAGGACCAGTAAAAAGCCCTTGTTTTGGCACCAGAAAACAGAGGGTCACAGCAGCACGTACCGCCTCATCACCCGCAGCAGCTGCGCGATCCACATCCAGGCCACTGGGTACATCCATACTGAAAACAGGTCGACCCGACCGGTTAATTGCGGCGATGGCTGCGGCATAGGGCGGTGAAGGTGGACCGGAAAGTCCAATACCCAGCAGCGCATCGACGACAACATCAGCACCAGAAAGCGGTTCATCACTCCAGCCCTCAATCACCACACCCCTACTCAGAGCAAACCGCTCCGCATCGGCAGCAGCACCGGCGTATGGCAACGCATCAACACGCATGGCATGCACCCTGAGCCCGTAACGCCTTGCATGAGCGGCCAGCACAAGTCCATCGCCAGCATTATTGCCCTTGCCCAAAACCACCACAACCTGACGGGCAGCAGGCCAATGTCGACGCAGCACTTGCCAGGCAGACAAACCGGCTCGTTGCATGAGCTCCCAGGCGCTCAGCCCCTGCTCCTGAGCAAGGCGATCAAGGGCAGCCGCCTGGGCCGCCGTCCAGAAAGCTCGCTCCATCAGCTGCTTCCCCAAATCAGTACCGGATTCAGGCTTGGTGGCATGCTCAGCACCTTAAAGCCTTTGACCGTGAATTCGGATTCCGTGGTATCACGCGAAAACGATCCATGGTACATAACACCCTTGGCACTGATGATGGCCCGCACCTTGGGATTTTGGGGCTGCTTGCCCCGATGGGTCACCACAGCCGTCTCGCCGTTGGCCAATTCGACAAAAGTTCCCGGCGGGAATGGCGTCAACTGGCCATAAATCGCCACGAAGAGCTGCGGATCGGAGGCATGGTGCGACAACTCCCGCAGCGCCTCACCCACGGACATTCGTGCACGATAAGCCCTTTGACTGATCATGGCGGTATAGCGTTCAGTCATGCCAAGAATCTGGGCATGAAGCGAAATCTGATTCCCTTTCAGTCCCAAAGGATAACCATTTCCTTTGGGATGTTCATGATGCTGGCGTACAGCCTGCAACAGCACCGGATTCTGACAGCCCGCCTTTCCCAGAGCTGCAGCCGACATATCCGGATGTTTGCGCAAAACAACACGCTGCACCTCGGTCAGCGGATTGCGGGAACGATTGAGTTTGTCCTGAAAAGGAAGCAGGGCAATATTGGCGGTCAGCGAAGCCATCAGCAAGGTCTGCACATCTTCTTCGCTCCAGTTAAGGTGAATTGCGACCATGTACGCCAAAAGGGCATGATAGAGCGTCTGTTCGTACGAAGATGGCTCGATGGTATTGAGATGCACAACCGCCAGACAGGCATCCGGATCATCGCGTCCAATCCGAATCAGCCGGTTCGCCAATGCCTTGAGCCGTCGCTCAGCATCTTCGTCCTGCCCGACGATATGACTCAGCAAGATTTCCAGTTCTTCGAGAAGTACAGGCAACTCAAGAAAAGGATTAAGTTTCTTTTCCTCAACAAGTACTGAGCTGATTTCCGGCTTCTTGGCAATGCTCTGAGCATGACTGGCATGAAAAAGCCCCCGATCGTAGAGGCGATCCAGTTGCTCACGCGAACCGATGACAAACCCCTGTTGCAACAGAAGGGTTCCTTGAGCATCATAGACATTGAATAATAGGGGTTTGCCAACGGTGATTGCGCCCGCTTTTAACCGAATGTAGCCATCCGTCACCTTGACAACCCCGACACTGTGCCAAAAAATAGAATCCAGAGAATAAGTGTAGCCATTCTAGGCATAAATGCCACGTTATAACCTCGTGGCTGTTCTACAATAGATCTATAGCCCCTAAGGTTTTTACAATGGATGCAGTTTCCCTCCAACCCGTCTCCTGTACAACCTTACGTCAGCAACTGGGAAAACTGCTGACGGAAGTCTCTGTCCATCAGAAAGGCTTGCTGCTGAAACGCCATCAAGAGGACACTGCCGTCATCCTGCCACTGCGCTACTACCAGAACCTGCTTCGTCAACTTGACCAGCTTGAGCATGGCATCATGGCGCGCTCAGACGTTGAACGCATGGACATTACGCGCTGGCAGGATGTTCTGGAACGCCTGCGCGAAGACGTATCCACCATGCCCGAGAATGAAACCTGGAACAGATGATGCCTCCACTTCTTGTTTTTACCGCCACAGCTGAAGACGAGCTGCGCTCCTTGTGCCAGAATCTGTCTCCTTCCCTGCACCACTGGTTACTGGATCAGGTCGAACTGGCTTGTCGGCATATTCAGGTGATCGCCTGTACCCGCCCATGGATGTTGCGCGGCCTGAACAACATGCTGACGGTTGCCTTTTGCCGGATGTACATTCAAATGGATGCACGCCAGATCTTCATCACCGGCTTCTGGATCGAACAGAACCCTGCACAAAAGCCATGGCAGTCTATACTGTTGCCGTCGTCGACCTGAATCGCGGATCATCATGGAATCCAAAGGAACGGTGCTGATTCGCCCAGAACAACTGACGGTAGGCATCTACGTACTCTTGGATCTCGGCTGGATGGATCACCCTTTCACGTTCAGCCAGTTCAAAATCAAGAATGAGGAACAGATCGCGCAGATTCGTGCTTTAGGTCTGGATCGGGTTCGCGTCGATCCTGCCCGAAGCAGCGCAGCGCCACTTCCGCTCAAGGCTGTTGAAAATCAGCCTCCTCCACCCCCAGTGGCCTCAACAGAACCACCCCCTGAACTCACCGCCAAGCGTGAACGACTGAAACGGCTGAAAGCCCGCAAACAGGCAATCAATGCCTGTGAAAAACATTATATTGATGCGGCAAAAACCATCGGCAACATTACCAAGAACCTGCTGGCCTTGCCGGAAGAGACCATTGCCCAAGCCGACCGACTGATTGAAGAGATGGCGGTATCCATGCTTGCGGACAAGGAAATCGCCATCCATCTGATGAACGATAAAATCATGGGTGAAGAGGTTTATTACCACTCCCTGAATGTTTCCGTATTGTCCATGATCCTTGGCAAGGCTGTGGGCATGACCGAAATTGATCTGCGCATGCTGGGCATGGGGGGCATTTTTCACGATCTTGGCAAAATGAAGATTCCCCACAAGGTTCTGATCAAGGCCGACAACCCCAATAAGGCAGAGCTGGATTTTCTGCAAATGCATGTTCAGTACGGCAACGAGATTGGCCAAAAAGTCAAACTTCCTCTTCCTGTACTGCGCATGATCGCACAGCACCATGAATGTATCGATGGCTCTGGATACCCAAATCGTCTGAAAGGCGATGCAATTGACCCACTTACCAAAGTTCTCAGCATCGTCAACACCTATGACAACCTGTGCAACCCCGTACAGCTTATTAATGCCTTGACACCCCATGAAGCCCTTTCACTGATGTATGCTCAGCAGCGCAGCCGTTTCGATAACAAGGTCCTGAGCCTGCTGGTGCATGCCTTGGGAGTGTACCCGCCTGGAACCGTGGTGCGCCTGAATAACGACAGTATCGGCATGGTCATGTCGGTAAGCAACACAAAACCCCTGAAGCCACATGTTCTGGTTTACGATGAGCAAACGCCTAAAGAAGAAGCCATGATTCTTGATCTGGCTCAGGAAACCGATCTAAGCATCAGCAAGGCGATTCGTCCTTCCCAGTTACCGAACTCGATCCATGAATACCTGAGCCCAAGAACCCGTGTGACCTACTATTTTGAGCCCGGAAATGCAGCGAGGTCGGCCAAATGAGTCCCTCCGATCTTCTGCAGGATCTTTACCGGGACCTCGTTATTCTGGTCGACAGCACAGACCAGCAAATTGTCGCCGCATCAAAATCCTGCGAAGCATTTCTGGGCTACGACTCGCTTCTCGGTAAAAACATTGAAGAAATTGAATGTGCCCTGATGGATACGTTCTACTGGGAAGAAATCCGATCCGGTCAAATCGAACCCCGTGAACACATTGAAGGCATGTATCTTTGTGCAGATGGCTCGGTCGTCTCGGTCGACAAAAACATTTACCCCATCGCCTATATGGGACGCAATTATCTGGCCATCCAGCTAACTCCCACTGATTCTGAAAAAAATATCAATCTTGATCTCGAACGTACTCTGGCAGTTCTGCGCGCCACACTGGAATCCACAGCAGATGCCATTCTGGTCACCGATCTAGATGGGCATATTGTCAACTTCAACCGGCGATTTGCCGAGTTCTGGGCCTTACCCGAAGAGATTCTTCAGCAAGGCCGGGATTCATTGGTGTACCGCAGCATGCTGCATCGCTTTGCTGACCGCAAGGCTGGACGCCAGTTCATGGAACAGTCTCTTTTCGCACGAGAGGAAGAAAGTTTTATTATTCTGCACCTGCGACGCAACCGTTGGCTGGAATGCCGATCCCGTCCTCAGATGATGGGTGATCAGATTCTGGGCAGGGTGTACACCTTTGCCGACATTAGTGCCCGTATCGAAGCAGAAACCCGGCTTCAGGAAGCTGTACAGCAGGCACATGCCGCCAACCGCGCCAAAACTGAGTTCCTGAACCACATGAGTCACGAACTACGTACCCCTTTGAATGCCATTTTGGGGTTTGCCCAATTGATGCAATCCGAAGGTTGTGCCCCACACGAACAAAAAGTTGACCTCATCCTCAAAGGCGCCTGGCATCTTCTTGGCCTGATTAACGAAGTACTGGACCTTGCCCAGGTTGAATCCGGAAAAATCGTGCTGCAATGCGAAAAAGTGCACGTTGAAGGTATCGTTCATGAGTGTCTGGCGTTCCTCAATCCCATGGCCGAAAAATATCAGGTCAGCCTTCAACCTTTCATCGCCCCCCATAGTTGCATCGTTGAGGCGGATCCGCGTCGCCTGCGCCAGATGATCCTGAACCTTTTATCCAATGCCATTAAGTACAACCGCCCCAATGGCTCGGTATGGATCAGCTGTCAGGCCAGCGAAGAGCACTGGATCATCAACGTACACGATAGTGGAGTTGGCATCAGCCCAGAAGATCAAAACCGCCTGTTTAAACATTTTAACCGGGTTGGCTCTACCCAACACATCGAAGGTACTGGTATTGGTCTGGCTTTTTCCCGAAAACTGGCGCAATTGATGCGCGGCGACATCCAGCTGACCAGCACTTATGGAAAAGGTTCCTGTTTCCACTTATCCCTGCCCCGGGTTCATGCCGTGGACAACGCCGGCTCTTTGCCCCCAACAACCACTACAAAGCCCATTTCCATCCTCTATGTCGACGATGATGCAACCAATCGGCTGATTGTCAAAAGCGCCGTTAAACGTCTGCCCAACGCGCTCCTCGACACCAGTGAGACCGGAACTGGGGCCCTGCAAAAACTGGCAGCACATTCCTTTGATATCCTGATTGTTGATATGAACCTTGAAGACATGACCGGCATTGATCTGGTGCAACAGATTCCCGACCGATCCCAATCCGCTGTACGGTTTATGCTTTCGGCCAACGACCACCCTGAAGCTCGCTCCCTGGCACGCTCAGCCGGCATTGAACGCTATATGACCAAACCACTTAATATCAAAGAATTCCTTGAGGCTATTGAAGAAGTTCGTTCCCGCCTCCATATCCTGCCCTAACTCCTCAAGACCAGGCCCAAGCAAGGACGGTTTTGCATGCATGCTTCCCTTCATTCCTGGCTGCACGATCATTCCGGGCTCTTACATGGCATGCTCCGTGGGATTGAGAAAGAATCCCTGCGCGTCACATCTCATGGACAACTATCCATGAGTTCTCATCCTGTTGAACTAGGGGCAGCGCTGACCCACCCCTACATCACGACCGATTACTCGGAAGCACTGCTTGAACTGATTACACCTGCATCTGGTTCAGTGGCAACCGTTCTTGACGATCTGCAACAACTGCACCGGCATGTCTTATCCTGCCTTCCCGATGAAATACTGTGGGCACACTCAATGCCTTGTTTTCTGGGAGAGGACGACACCGTTCCACTCGCTCAGTATGGTACCTCAGCAACAGGACAGATGAAGACTGCATATCGGCACGGTCTTGGCATTCGCTATACCCGTCGCATGCAAACCATTGCCGGAATTCATTACAACCTGTCGTTTCCTGATCGCTTCTTTGCAGCCTTGCAGCAACATGAGGCTCCAGCAGAGGGGGGCACCCTGCGCTCATTCAAGGATCAACGCTATTTTGGTCTGCTGCGCAATTTCATGCGCTACAGCTGGCTGCTGCTCTACCTGTTTGGCTCAAGTCCTGCGGTATGTCGCAGCTTCATGCGCGACCGCCCCCATCACATGACGCCCCACCAACAACACACTCTCATCCAGCCTTGGGCAACCTCACTGCGGATGAGTGATATTGGTTACCAGAACCATCTGCAGGCAGAACTTGATATTGATTTTAACAGCCTGCCCGCCTATCTGCAGGGACTCGATCAGGCAATCCGAACACCCTACCCCAAGTTCAGTCAACTGGGCATACGCTCAACTGATGGCTCATGGCTGCAACTAAACGACCATATCCTGCAAATAGAGAATGAGTTCTATGGACTCATTCGCCCCAAGCAACCCCCACAACCGGACGAACGACCGGGCCTTGCCTTAAAACGACGGGGTATCAGTTATATTGAAATGCGTTGCGTCGACCTTAACCCAGAAGCTGCCATCGGCATCAAAGAAAGCGATGCTTATTTCCTTGAATTATTTGCACTCTATTGCCTGCTTGAAACCAGTGCCGACTTTAGCAGTGATGAACAACTGTGCATAAGCCGCAACCAGCAACAAACCGCTGAGCAAGGACGCAAAGAAGACCTCAAACTTCAACCGGTTGGCATATTTTCAGCGCCGTTCACCCTGCAATCAGGAGCCTTTACCCTGCTTGCAGGAATGCAGCCGATTGCCGTAGCCTTGGACCATGCCTACACCACCACCGCCTACACCCAGGCACTTTCCGATGCCTACCAACGCATCGACCAACCAGAGCAATGCCAGTCGGCGAAAATCATTCAGCAACTTCAGGATCGATCCTGTTCTTTTTTTGATCTGGCACTGCAACAAACACGCGCCAACGACGCACAGTTGCGCCAACCCGTGGATCCCGTCTGGGGCGAACGACTGGAACAACTACGAAAAGCCTCACTGAACGATCAACTTCTCTTGGAAGATCAACAAAAAAACCTGAGCCTGGAACAGTACCTGCAGGCCTATTTTCAGCCAACGGATTAAAACATCATTCACACAATCGGAATCAGATTTCCCCACACTCAATCATTCTGGTCAGTATGGCAATATCCGCACCGTAGTTCTTCGATTCTTCTGAATCATCACCAATTAGATCCTGATAGCAACTCGTACCCACTAAACTCGTGAATCCGACCATGTTTCGACCCAAGCCAGGTCGAAACACTGGAGTTCGTTGCTCGAATGCTGGGCGCATTTGATTGATCTTGTATGCACCTTCGCAGAATAGCAATTTTGCGCGCAATGCTTCAAATGAATAACCTCGTCCAAGACTATCAAGTACGCGAATAAGTGAATTCAAACTTTCGGTATATACATTGGTAATTCGATGATCAAAATAAGCCAGGATGTAAGGCTGCCACTGTCGCCATGCCTTAATCAGATCTAAGAAGGCGTCTCTAACTTCCTCAGTTACCGATATTTCCCATGCAGCATAACGCGCTAATGCTTCTTCACTTGACTGTGAATCGTATATCTTGAAAAAATCTTCCTTTAGTCGATATGCAAGGCCAAGCTCTGGATAATTTTCAACCCAACCAGATAACATCAATGATTCTTGATCAGTCAACTGCGATTTACGCTTTTGCAGGACAATGCGATCGTGCTTCAATGCTCTGCATTGCTTTGGTGTGAGCGATTGACGCAAATTTTTCCTGACTTTTTCCACTGCATCGTTTGCCATACGAACCACGTGACATTCATCGATTACGACGATAGCCTTTGGAATCACCCGATTTACAGCATCTCTATACGGCCACCACATACCCATTGCAACGTATTGGATTTTCTCCTTGCACTCCAATTGAGACAGGTACTCTATGACTGTTTCCATATTGCGGTCGTGAAGTAGTTCAATGATCGTGTTGTTTTCAATATTGGCAATAACGCATCGATATTGGGTTAGATGAATTGCATCGATTCCCAACCATTTAGGGAGTTCAAAACGAACAGTTTCTGTCAATTCGCTGACATAATCCCTAAAAATATTGCGGATTGTTTTTTCGTCGACCCCGGTTTCTTCCGCCAATGAAAGAAATGTACGCTTCATTGCCTGCTGACCAATCCAATGAACCAGGCGCTCGGTCATTTGTCGCTTTTGCGAAACTGCTGGTAGCGAGTGAAAAAAGGTCTTGCCGCAATCATTGCATCTATATCGCTTGGTATCAATAGAGATCCCAACCCGCTTACCATGTAAAGGCAAATCTTTGACCAATTGTTCGCGCGAACCCCATTTGCCAAAATTCTCGGACCCGCAGCTCGTGCAGGCAGTTTGTACGGCAACCGGTTCAGATGTTACATGGTAGTCGTGCAGTGATTCATCAACTTTAATCACTCGGAACGCTGGCAAATTCAAGAAATCTGTTTGCATTATCTATGAGTTCGGTGGCGCCCAAAAACTACCGATTTGCGCCGGAATATCGGTTCCGCCTGGCAGGTCAGTTAGAATTCGTGGCTTTCTGTCTGATTTTGTTGGATGGAGCATTTCGTTAATGATGGCGTCAGCTGATGAAATAAGCTTCACTGATTCCAATCCGCGAAGCAAGCCAACTGTTGACAGCAAATGAAGATTGCGTGGTCGCCTTAAGAATTGAACTTGTGAGATATCCTTATCCTCATACAAAATCACCACCGGATCACTAGAAATTACATATTTTTCAATACCGTCAGACATGAAATCGGCTATAGCAACGTCGCCAATATTTTTCTTTAATTTTTCACCTCGCGCTCGCTTGGCCCGAGCCTCAGCACCGATTTCAGTCTTTTCAATGACAAAAGGCGGCGTATGTCCTTCAACAAATTTCTTTACCGCATTGTCTTTGGGCCAATTATTCGGATCACTGGTTAACTCATCGTAAACCGCATCAATCAGAACAATGGTCATGTCGAGCTTTAAAAGCAATGACAGTTGATCCGCAACCCAAAGACTATTAATTGGTCCTGCATCAGGGATTATTAATGAGCAACGCCTCAAGATTCGCTCCAAATCCGCGTAAAGATTGCTACTTGTTCTGCGATTTCCTTTTCAGGCAAGACTGGAAGAGGCAAATCAGCGTCTCCAAGTGCCACTAATAACTGAGAGTAATCACGAAGCCCTAGCGATGTAATCGCCTCTTCCTTTGTCATATCACCTTGGGAAAATTCAATGAGAGGGTCATTTTTTGCAGCAATCACAGTGTCCAAATGTTTTCTAATGATTGCGGTTAGGGTTGTGTGATGCTCTTGGGCATACTGCTGCGCACGAGCTACCAAGTTTTCCGGCAGTTTGAATGTGGTTTCGGTAAGCACATTTAGCTCCTACAACGATTTTCTTAATAAGAGCATAGACGACCCAAACAACACAATCAACAATATAATCCGACTTTTACAAAAAAATCAACAATAATCGCCCGATAAAGTGCATCGTACTAACCCTTAGAACCATGCATGCAATTTGAGAAGGAACAGCCAAGGCGATGGTCCTGTTTTCGGATATCTGATGGTCGGCAGGGTGCCATGCTGGATTTTGTCCACAAGCCACATTGAATGGTCCTCCAGAGGTATCGGCTCTCAATCAGGAGCCTTCACCCTGCTTGCTGGAATGCAGCCGATTGCCGTAGCTTTGGACCATGCCTACACCACCACCGCCTACACCCAGGCACTTTCCGATGCCTACCAACGCATCGACCAACCAGAGCAATGCCAGTCGGCGAAAATCATTCAGCAACTTCAGGATCGATCCTGTTCTTTCTTTGATCTGGCACTGCAACAAACACGCGCCAACGACGCACAGTTGCGCCAACCCGTGGATCCCGTCTGGGGCGAACGACTGGAACAACTACGAAAAGCCTCACTGGACGATCAACTTCTCTTAGAAGATCAACAAAAAATCCTGAGCCTGGAACAGTACCTGCAGGCCTATTTTCAGCCAACGGATTAAAACGCTTACAAAAAAACAGGATGGCAGGATGTTCATCAGAGCCATCCTTAAGTCAGACCCAAACTAGGACCCTGATTTTGGTGCATGCACATCAGGTTGTTCTTCGAGAAACTTGTAAGCATCGTCAATTGTATGTGACGCAAACATCCAGTCTGCAGAAATCTTGATCCGTCCATCCGAAAACTGCTGAACATGAAATTGTTCTATACCCAACGTTCTATGGAATGCAACAACCTTTTTACCTGTATTAAGATCCGTGATGTAGATATAATTTTGACCTTGTTCGAGTGAGATCATGACTGGATCTTTTTTCGTATTTAACCAATTTACCCGCCAGTAATAGTGCGTTATATTGATTCCATTGTTCGTATAAAGCGATTCATAACTGTACGAATTTTGGCAAACATTGAGCACATTGTTCTTCTTGACACAGTTATACATACTAACCGTGTTTTTGTCATCGACCTGTATGTTTAATGGGAAAAGCTGACCTGTCTTAATATTCAATAGAGCGTACTGATCATTTTCAGTCAGGCCAATTTTTGAGGTAATGTTTGAAATCATTGCTAATGGATTTTTTGATTCATCGCCTACAATTTTTTCAAGAAGAATGTAGCCCGTGTCAATATTTCCATGTTGTAACGCAGCTATGTTCCAACCATCAGGAATAGATATCTTTGTTACCCCGGAACCAGGGGTATATTTGAACGCTGATCCCTGACGCAGAATCAGAATGCCCTTTGGTGTCAGCGTTGCAGCAATTCCGGCAATATGCAGCCCAGAAAGGGTAGTAATCTGCCAGCCTGAGGCACCAACATATTTTGCCTGTGCAATCACAAGCGGCTGACTGGCATTATGTGCATTTATATACTTAAAAACACGCACATTTGCTGATCCCAACATATAGGTAATATCACCGGTTAAAGAATCGTAAGCAAAACCATTCATACTGCCTTCCGCATCAAGATAACTGTTACCATTTATCTTGAATCCGTTGCGATCTCCTTCAATCTCTGAAGGATTAGTACCATTGACCATGGCTGCAATTTTCTGGGCAACCTGATCTTCAGTCATTTGCGCTAAAGGCTCAAATGACATTTCCTGACTAGAACCAGAAACAGACTGCGCCTGAAAAACCCCCTGTACGTTAGGCTGATTCGTTGCTGACTGTTGAGCCTTCATGAGTTCATTCATGGCACTAAAAAAATCAGCATGAACCGATTCGTTAAAAAACAGAACCACAAAACACATCAAAAAAAATCTCGGAATCATCCATTCCATTCTCTCATCAACTCCATGATTATTAGTACAAAACGAGATATTTGCTGAATTTTTCCTAGATCAGCAACCATTAAAAAACCTTATACAAAACAATGACCCAAGCAGTTTCCTGCAAGGGCCTTGTATGACCAACATGGTACAATATTACTACGCACTGCTAATAACCGGCCATTACTGGCCGGTATGTTGTGAATCACATCAAACAAACATTACACACGTTCAATGATGGTGGCAATACCCTGGCCAAGACCTATACACATGGTTGCCAGACCAATCTGGGTATCCTTCCATTCCATGATGTTCAGCAAGGTGGTAGTGATGCGCGCACCCGAGCAGCCCAGCGGATGCCCAAGAGCAATGGCGCCGCCGTTCAGATTGACCTTCTCCTCAATCTTATCGATTAGTTTCAGATCTTTAAGAACCGGCATGGACTGGGCGGCAAAGGCCTCATTGAGTTCAACCGTCTGGACATCCTCAATGGTCAAACCAGCACGCTTGAGCGCCTTTTGTGTTGCAGGTACAGGACCATAGCCCATAATTGCCGCATCACAACCTGCAACAGCCATGGACAAAATACGGGCACGTGGCTTCAGACCGAGGCTTTGAGCACGTTCAGCACTCATCACCAGCATCGCAGAAGCCCCATCAGAAAGCGCCGAGGAAGTACCAGCCGTCACCGTTCCGTTCTTGGGGTCAAACACAGGACGCAGAGCCGCAAGGCTTTCCAGCGAAGTTTCGGCACGAATGACTTCATCGATTTCGCACAGTACTCGCACACCCAGTGCATCATGTCCCTCAATGCCAACAATCTCATGACGGAAACGACCTTCCAGAGTAGCTTCCCAAGCTTTCTTGTGCGAGCGCACAGCAAACTGGTCCTGCATTTCACGGCTGATTCCGTGCATACGCCCCAGCATTTCTGCCGTCAGACCCATCATATTGGAGGCTTTGGCAACAATCTTGCTGGCAGCAGGGTTCAGATCAACACCATGGGTCATTTGCACATGACCCATATGCTCAACTCCACCGATCACAAAAACGTCCCCCTGACCGGTTCTGATCTGAGCGGCAGCCGTATGCAAGGCCTGCATTGAAGAACCACAGAGGCGGTTGACGGTTTGACCCGCAACCGTCCGGGGCAATCCTGCGAGCATTGCGACGTTACGGGCAATATTCATACCCTGTTCAAGGGTCTGATTGACACAACCCCAGATCACGTCTTCGATTAGGGTTACATCCAGACCAGGATTACGCTGCACCAGAGCCTTGATCAGTTCTGCAGACAAAGAGTCTGCACGGACATGACGGAACATCCCTGCTTTGGATCGCCCCATCGCAGAGCGCACTCCATCTACAATCACTACATCATTTGGATTCAAAGTCATGAGCATGCTCCTCAAGCAAAGAACTTCTTGTTCGCCTTGGCCATATCCTGAAGCAACCGAGGTGCTTCATAGGCCTTACCCAGATGCGCAAATTTTTCGCACTGAGCGACGTAATTGGCGATACCGACCTGATCAACATACCGACAAGCCCCACCACGGAACGGTGGGAAGCCAATGCCCATAATCAAAGCCATATCAGCTTCAGCTGGAGTTGCAACGATTCCTTCTTCAAGGCAACGCGCCACTTCATTGACCATAGGAATCATCAACCGTGCGATAATCTCTTCGGCATCAAATTCGCGACGCTCACCTACAACCGCAGCAATCAAATCATAGGTAGTTGGATCGACCGTCTTCTTCGGCTTGCCTTTTTTGTCCGGCTCATAACTATAATAGCCTTTGCTGTTTTTCTGGCCAAAACGCTGATTATCAAAGAGCACAACTGTAGAGGACTTATAGTCCGGCTTCATGCGGTCAGGGAAACCCTCAGCCATAACGCCTGCAGCATGGACCCCTGTATCAATACCCACAACATCGAGCAGATAGGCAGGGCCCATGGGCCAGCCAAACTTCTCCATAACCTTATCAACGGCCTGGAAGTCAGCACCATCTCGAACCAGCATGTCAAATCCGCCAAAATAGGGGAATAAGACACGATTGACCAAAAAGCCAGGGCAGTCTTTGACCACAATTGGCGTTTTGCCCATTTTTTGTGCCAGTTGCACGGTCGTAGCAACCGCAACATCGGACGATTTTTCACCACGAATCACTTCAACCAGCGGCATCATGTGTACGGGATTAAAAAAGTGCATCCCGACAAAATTCTCTGGACGTTCCAACGACTCAGCCAGACGCGTGATCGAAATAGTCGAGGTATTGGAGGCGATAATCGTATCTGGCTTGACCTTACCCTCCACCTCTTTCAAGACCGAACCCTTGATTTTCGGGTTTTCAACAACGGCTTCAATAACGATATCAACGTTACCAAAGTCTCCATAATTTAAGGTAGAACGAATCCGTGACAGGGTTTTTCCCATATCAGCCGGAGTCATGCGCCCCTTTTCAACCAAACGTGCCAGATGTTTAGTGGCTTCAGTCATACCAAGGTCCAACGCCTTGTCGGCGATGTCCTTCATAATAATCGGTACGCCCTTGTAGGCTGACTGATACGCAATACCACCGCCCATGATTCCAGCGCCGAGCACCGCAGCCTGCTTTACTTCCTTGCTTCCTTTGCCTTCATGCAACTTGGCAGCCTTCTTGACCACCTGATCTGCGAGGAACAGACCAATCAGCGCATTGGCCTGTGGGGTCACAGCGGCCTTGGCAAAACCCTTAGCTTCAACTTCCAGAGCAGCATCGCGTTCCAGACCGGCATGATTCTGCATCGACTGCAGAGCAATCTTGGGTGCTGGATAATTGGGACCGGCCTTACCTACAACCACAGCCATCGCCGTATTAAAGGCCATCATCTGTTCCATCATGTTCAACTGCACCGGGCCTTTCTTCTCGGCCCGGCGGTTGTGCCAGTTCAGTTTGCCTTCTATGGCCGACTTCAGCATGGCAATAGCCGCTGCATGCAACTGATCAGGAGCAACAACTGCATCAACAGCGCCGTCCTTCATGGCATCATCCGGACGCTTTTCAGCACCGGTTGCGATCCATTCCACGGCATTATCAACCCCAATGACGCGACTGAGGCGTACCGTGCCGCCGAAGCCTGGGAACAGACCGAGCTTGACTTCTGGCAATCCAACTTTGGCAGTTGTGGAAAGTACGCGATAATCACAGGACAGACACATTTCAAAACCACCGCCCAAGGCGATGCCATTGATAGCGACGACCGTCGGTACCTGCAGGTCTTCAAAAGACACGAACACCTTGTTCGCCTCCTTGACCCAACCAACGATTTCAGCTTCTCCGTGACTAAAAAGGTCGCCAAATTCAGTTATATCCGCACCAACAATAAATACGGACTTGCCACTGGTGACCACAACGCCCTTGACCGAACCTGAATCACGAATAGCTGCCACTGCAGCACTAAGGTCATTCAGCGTTTCTCGGTTAAATTTGTTGACGGCCTCACCGGCGAGATCAAACTTGAGTTCTGCTATACCGTCGCCCAAATCGGCGACCGTAACGGCTTTACCGGAATAAATCATGCAAAGTTCTCCAGCGCTCAGGAAGGAAGAAATAGGCAGAGGCGAAAGCCTGCCACCCCAGACTGTGATGTCGTGCACACTCGCACCTTACACAGATGAGCTAGTATAGGCACAAGGTGTTATTTAATGAAGGGTCTCCAGCCAAATCATCCCATCGAATCGTGACCGAAAGGTCAAGCAGGTGTTTGACACCCTACACCCCACAGATACAGGCCATCCAGCACCAGATCAGGTACTGTATGTACCCCCCCCGGAAGCTGGTCCAGAACCAGATTCAGCATTGATATGCCACCACCGGTCAGAACCCACTGCACTGTCTTACCTGGCCAAAGATCCAATGCCTGCTGCCGCACTTCGTGCATTAGCCCAGCCATCAGCAGCAAAAGTCCCCGATTGATCGCATCTTTGGTCTGCCGAGCTGGCTGAATGTTCTGTGGTGTTTCCCATGGCTCACGCAGACGGGCTGTTCCCCGACACAGTGACCCATGCATCAACGTCATACCCGGAACAATATAACCACCGGCATGACAGCCCTGCATGCCAAGAAAATCCACCGTCACTGCCGTTCCAGCATCGATGATGACACAGGGATCAGCAAAACGCGCATGACAGGCAAGCAAAGTCAACCATCGATCAACGCCCAGCAACTCGGGACGTTCATAGCCATTGACAACACCAGCGAGTTGCGCTGTGCTTGTCGCCCAGACAATCGGCACATCCCAGATTCGATGCAAGGTCTGCTCAATGACCTTCTGATCGGCAACAGCCCGAACGCTACTCCCCCAGATGACAGCTGGCCGCATGGTGCTCCACGCAGCTGGCAGCACCAACCCATCAGACCAGATACCCTGCTGCTGCACCGAACCGGCACGACGCCATTGCCATTTGATGCGGCTATTACCACAATCAAGCAGAAGCAGATCGGACACTGACTTCTCCACCACTGACCGTGTGAAGCAGACCCTGACGTTCAATCAGCAGATTGCCCGCATCATCAACGCCCCGCCCCC
>JAJZHM010000121.1:0-1701 GCA_021804485.1 Pseudomonadota bacterium
GCATGGATGTCAGCCCGTTGTCCTGAATCCAAAGCACCAGCATATGCGGACGGTTGACCCATACCGGATAGCCGGCATGAAGCAGTGCTTCGGACAAGGTAACCGAATTAAATTCAACGGCCAGTTCGGCAGGATGTCCCCCCCGGGCAGGAATAATACTATGACTGCTCAGCCAACGTTCAGGATTTGCCAGAATTGCTCGGGCTGCAGGCTGACGGAAAAAATCAACCGAACCCAGCACGCGCACCAGGACTTCCTGAAGAAAACCCCTTAATTGCTGGGCATCCATGCTTCCAGTCGTTGAATGTACGGGACCTTGCGCCCACCAGATCACCGGGCTGCTTGCCCGCGCCAATGGCATAATCCCTAAGCCAATCAGGAGACAGTACAAGGCAACGGCAGCACGCCTTAGCCCCAGGACACTCATTCTACAACGCACGATCAATATATTTCCCATCCTGCCAAAGCCAGATCATACCGCACTTTGTATTTTTTTTCGCATGTGCGTGCACTGCTGATAGAATGTAGCCTTGAACAGGCTGGACGATGCAAGGATTTTTCATGACAAGCGACAAACCCTCACTGAGTTACCGGGATGCCGGTGTCGATATCGAAGCCGGAGATGCTCTTGTTGACCGGATCAAACAAGTCGTGCGCAAAACCATGCGCCCAGAGGTCGTTGGAGGACTGGGCGGATTCAGTGCCCTCTGTCGGATTCCTGCTGGTTACCGCGCACCGCTTCTGGTTTCAGGAACGGATGGAGTTGGCACCAAACTTCGCCTAGCCATGCAACTTAACCGCCATGAGCATATTGGTATTGATCTGGTAGCCATGTGTGTCAATGATCTGCTGGTCTGCGGGGCAGAACCCCTTTTCTTTCTTGATTACTATGCCACGGGCCATCTGGATCTGGAAACTGCTGCGACCGTGATTGCCGGCATCGGCAACGGATGTGAACAGGCGGGCTGTGCTCTTGTCGGTGGCGAGACCGCCGAAATGCCCGGCATGTACCACGGCGATGATTACGACCTTGCTGGTTTCTGCGTTGGGGTTGTCGAAGAAGATGAAGTGCTGGATGGACATCTTGTCCGTGCTGGCGATGCACTGGTTGCACTGCCTTCAAGTGGCGTCCACTCCAACGGATATTCCCTGGTTCGCAAGATCCTTGAAGTTGCTGGCACCGACCCGAACTATCGCCTTGCCGGTGGTTCACTGGCAGACATACTCATGGAACCAACCCGCATCTATGTGCGGCTTGTGCATGAGCTGATGGAACACTTTCCCGTTCATGCCATGGCTCATATCACCGGTGGCGGAATTCCAGGCAATCTACCCCGCGTGCTCCCCTCTGGGACCTGTGCCCGAATTGACACACAGAGTTGGGTCTGGCCTGAGGTATTCCGCTGGCTGCAGCACCATGGCGGAGTTAATACCGATGAGATGTACCGCACCTTTAACTGCGGCGTGGGCATGATTCTGGTCATGGCGGAAGAAGATGCCCGTGATGCCATCAACTGGCTCCATGCGCGAAGCGAGCCTGCCTGGATGCTTGGACAGATCATGCTCAGCAAAGATACCGAACCTCATGTGGTGATGGCCTGAGCATGCGACTTCTGGTTCTCATTTCAGGCAGTGGTACCAACCTGCAGGCCATTATTGATGGAGTTCAGTCTGGTGTCATTCCTGCCCAACTGGTCGCTG
>JAJZHM010000121.1:1711-6679 GCA_021804485.1 Pseudomonadota bacterium
CTCGAACGAGCTAGGAAGGCAGGAATCCCTGCGCTCTGCCTTGATCACAAGCTCTTCCCGGAGCGTCATCTTTATGATAAGGCGCTGGTTGAACTGATCAGCCCCTTCCAACCCGACCTGATTGTACTGGCCGGATTTATGCGTGTCCTGACACCTGTTTTTATTGACCATTTCAGTCCCGCTATTATCAATATCCACCCATCCTTGTTACCTTCCTACCAAGGATTGCACACGCACCAACGAGTTCTTGCCGCGGGAGATTCCCGGCATGGCTGCACCGTACACGTGGTTACAGCTGGACTGGATGAAGGCCCCATTCTGGGTCAGGCCAGCCTGGCTGTGCGTACCGAGGAGTCCGAATCACAACTGGCTGAACGGGTTCACGTCCTTGAACATCAGCTCTACCCCGCTATCATTACAGCAATTGCTCAGAAAAGCATCTCGCTCAAGGAGCCTCCTGGTGAACATTACCTGCGTTTTGCTGCGGACGCTGATCTTCATCTGCTGCCCATGTCTGGCCCTTGCTGATACCAGCCTGCAGTTGTTCAGTGCCGACTACACCCTGAGTGTCGATGGACAGGTGGTCGGCCAAGGGACACGAAGCCTGCGTGCCCTTGATGAACATACCTACCAGTTCACGACCACAGCCGAAGCCGGCATGCTGGCTCATGCTGATGAACAGTCAACCTTCCAGCGTCTACCCTCCGGTCAGTTGCAACCTCTGCACTATCAGTTGAACCGGTCCATGCTTTTCAGTCACCGCCAGACTGATCTGGTTTTCAACTGGCCTGACAAGACCCTGACCACCCATACCGAACGGGATGCACAACGGACATTCACACTAAGACCTGACACCCTTGACAAACTCGTTGTCGAAATCCGAATCCGCCAGGATCTGGCACAAAACCGTGCCCCACTTGAATACAACCTCGCCGATGCTGATGGTATCCGAACCTACACCTATGTTCGTGGCGCTCACGAAACCCTGCAAACCCCCCTTGGGTCTCTTGATACGCTGCGAATCGAACACCCCGAGCCCAAGGATTCACCCCGATCAACCACCTTCTGGGTAGCCCCCAGCCTCGGCTACATCCCGGTTCAGGTCCTTCAGAAAGAACACGGAACGCTTTTTTTACTAAAAATCACCGCATTCCATCCCAACAGTGCACCACCTCCCAGCGCTTCAGCCCCCACACCCTCGAACGATCATGAGCCATCGCTTGATACCCTGCATATCCCCATCCTACCCAAAGCACCGACACCCTGAATGATCCATATTTCTAAACGTACAGAGTCTGAGATCTATCAGTTCAGACGTGCAACCCTTCATCATTTGACCCTGTCCGGGTAACAAGCTAGTATGGGAATAAAGGACAACTGTAAACATACTCCACAGTTCGTTCAGAATTCGTATTTTCGGGGCTGACCCGCTGTTGGTACCGAAAATGATGTCATGAAGATCGGGTGACTAGAGATCACCCTCCACGGGAGTTCAGGGTATGTTGTTGCGAACCCGGATCAGTCAGTTGCGTAAGGCACTCGAAGAATCCACCCAGTACAGCCAATGGTGTGAGCGTGCCCAGGAACTGGATGCCCTTTTAGGTCTGGACCTCTGGCGTCTGGAAAATGACTCGGAAGATTATGACCATGTGCTCATCCGGGAGCGACTGCAGCAATTGCGCGTCTATCAGCAACAGCCTGATCTGCAGAATCTGGTCCGCGCCTTGCGCGAAGGTCTGCATCACGATCTGGGCAATATAGGCAATCCCCTGCTCTACAACCGTTCCCATTTCGGCACCAAGAAACTGATTGAAGACTACATCGACCAGGTCTGCGAGGCACTCAACTTTGTTGCTGACCATGAAATCCGTAACCTTGGATTCGACCGAAAGATCAAATTTTTCAAGGAAACTGCCCAGAGTTTTGGGCAACCTGCCCTGATGCTCTCCGGCGGGGCCACGCTGGGACTTTTTCATATTGGCGTATGCAAGGCATTGCATGACCAGGATCTTCTGCCTGAAGTCATTTCGGGCTCAAGCGCCGGTTCGCTGATGGCCGCCATGATCGGCACCCATACCGATGATGAACTCCGGTCTCTTTATGAAGGTGATGGCTTTTACATGAACGCCTGGAACTGGAAGCGCTGGTACCGAGGATTTCTTGGAGAAGGTTTTGCCGAACAGGCGCAGCTTGAACGATTCCTGCGCGCCAACATTGGTGAGTACTCCTTTGAAGATGCCTATCAACGCACCGGCCGACACATCAATGTCACGGTCTCCCCGGTTCAGGTTCATCAGAAACCGCGTCTGCTCAACGAACTGACTGCGCCCTATCTGCTGGTCTGGAGTTCTGTACTGGCTTCGTGTGCCGTACCGATGATCTTTCCTCCCGTAACCCTGATCACCAAAGATGGGGAAGGAAACTATGTGCCCTATATGCCAGGCCAGCGTTGGGTTGACGGTTCAGTCAAGTCCGACCTGCCTCGTACTCGGCTAACCCATCTTTATGATGTCAACTTTTTTATTGCCGTACAGGTCAACCCCCATATTGTGCCGTTCATGGAAACAGACCGCGATCGTCTTGAACGCGCCCGTCTATCCTCATGGCCAGCGCGCATTGTGCGTGAAGAACTGAAATTCCATGGTGCCGGAGTTTTCAATTTCTTGCGCCACCAGTTCAAACACGAAGCTTCCCGTCAGCTGATGGATCATGCTTATTCAATTATCGCCCAACGCTATTACGGTGATGTCACCATTGCACCTCCTCGCTACTCAGTGGCGCATTACCAGCATATGCTGCAAAACCCAAGTACTGAATCCTGGCGTTGGTTCTGCTTGCAGGGCGAACGGGCAACATGGCCCAAACTTGCCATGATTCGTAGTCACATTCGCATCGCACGAACCCTGAAAGCCTGCATCAGCCGCCTCGAAAATCGCCGCAACCGTCGGACTGCAGATCTTGGTGAAAATCGACGCAGTCACACAGGTACGGACGCATCCTGACAATGGGGGCTGACTCCGGTATCGATCTGCCGGGTTACCGGATCATCCGTACACTGGGGTCCGGAGGCGCCGCCCGTGTTTTTCTGGCTGAAGAAACATCATCCGGCCATTCGGTTGCGATCAAACTTTTGTTTCACCATGCAAACCCGGAAAGCCGATCCCGTTTTGAACGTGAAATTGCCTTGGTTCAAAAACTGCGTCATCCTGGCATTATCCGGATTGTGCATACCGGGTATATTAATGAACAGCCTTTTCTGATCATGCCCTACATGGCTGGTGGCGACCTGGAACTGGAACTTGGTGGGCAACGCTGTCTTCATCCAGAGCGTATTCACGCTTTAATATCCAACTTATGCTTAAGCCTTGCCTATGCTCATCAGCAGGGCGTTCTGCACCGTGACCTCAAACCGGCCAATATTCTGTTTGCACAGGACCGAACCCAGCCCATTCTGAGTGATTTTGGAGCGGCACGTCCCGAAGATGCCGAACATGATCTAACCCGGGTCGGAACAACCGTAGGCTCACCCGGCTACATGAGCCCGGAGCAGATCCGGGCTCAACCTGTTAATCTGCGCTCCGACATCTATGGCCTCGGGATTATTCTCTATCGTATGCTGACCGGCACACACCCCTTTCATGGCCAGACTGCTTTGCAGGTTGCCGTGGCGCATCTTGAGCAGCCTGTGCCACGTCTGCCAACTTCATTAGCGCAATGGCAACCCATCCTAGACCGCTGCCTGGCAAAAAAACCGGAAGACCGGTTTGCCAACTGCCTTGAACTAAGAACCGCTCTGGATGAGTTGTTAACCCAAGCGAACCCCACGGATCCTGCACCCGAACCTCGGAACAATTTCCGCTTCGAGATCAGCAAGACAGGTCCCTGGTACTTACGGCGGCGCCATCTTCATGTAGTTGCCCTGGCTGAAGATGTTCCACAATTTCAGCAACAGATGCAACAGCTGTATGAAACCATCGCCAACTGGCGCAGCGACTATGGCCGCAGGGCTTATTCCTGTACTCTGGAAATTGAGGCCCACCCTTGGATTCACCAGCGTATCCGGGAACTTTTACAGGCCAGCCGACAGGAAAACACTTCATGGGGCGATCTGCTTCGGGCTAAGAATCCTCTTAAGGTCCGGCTTATTGAGGAACAGGGGCAGATCACTGAAGTAGAACTCAGGCCAGTAACTCATCGTGATCGCGATCACTAACTCCGAGCAGATACAGCACACTATCCAGCCCCAGGGTTGAGATCGCCTGCTGAGCATTAGCCCGAACCAGTGGTTTGGCATGAAAGGCAATTCCCAATCCTGCCAGAGCCAGCATGGGAAGATCATTGGCACCATCGCCAACGGCAATCACCTGCTCCAGGGCCAGACCCTGCTGCTCAGCCAACGTGCGCAAAAGCTGTGCTTTACGCAAGCCATCAACGACATCCCCGACCACCCTTCCGGTTACTTTACCATCAACAATTTCAAGCTGATTGGCATAAACATAATCAATACCCAGACGTTTTTGCAAACAGGCACCGAAGTAGTCAAAGCCACCTGAGAGAATCGCTGTCCGAAATCCCAGCTTTTTTAGTATGCGCATCAAGGGCTCAGCACCTTCGGTCAGCGGCAACTGTGTCGCCACCTGCTCTAGTACGCTCGCATCCAAGCCTGCCAGCAATGCCACCCGTCGCTCAAAACTTTGCCGGAAATCCAGCAGTCCATTCATGGCCTGTTCGGTAATTGCCGCGACCTGATCACCAACGCCGGCACAACGAGCCAGTTCATCAATCACTTCGGTCTCGATCAGCGTCGAGTCCATATCGAAACACACCAGCCGGCGATTACGACGCCAGGCATCATCGCGTTGAAAAGCAATATCAAAACCCAGCTGACTGGCCATTTCCAGAAAACGGGTGCGCATCATCAACAGATCCTTAGGCTCACCCCGAACCATTAACTCAATACATGAGGTG
>JAJZHM010000122.1 GCA_021804485.1 Pseudomonadota bacterium
TGAAATTGCCGAAATCCTGCGCCTTTATCTTGAGCATGAGGGATTTGTTTGCCAGCATGTCACCGACGGGCGGCGTTCTCTGGAATTACTGCGCCGGCTCAAGCCGGATCTGATTGTGCTTGATATCCGGTTGCCGGGGCAGAATGGCATTGATATTTTGCAAAACCTTCGAGCGGAGTCGGCCGTTCCTGTGATTATGGTGACGGCCTTGTCGGATGATGTCAACAAACTGGTCAGCCTCCGGTTGGGTGCTGATGATTACATCACTAAACCCTTCAATCCTGCGGAAGTCGTTGCCCGGGTTCATGCGGTGCTGCGTCGCGCCCAAGGGGGTGGGCAGGGCGGTGCGCGTGACCAGGCTGTTGTCCAGGTAGGGCCGCTCAGCATTGATTCGGCGCGACATATGGTTCAGGTAACACTTGCTGATTCGGTACAGAATCTAGGCTTGACCCTGACCGAGTTCAAGTTGCTGGAATTTCTGGCTCGGCAACCGGATCGTTGTTTCAGTCGCTATGAGCTCATTGAGGCCTGTATGCCGGAGAGTGATGCACTGGATCGGGTTGTTGATTCACATCTGAGCAAACTGCGCAAAAAATTAAACGAGGCGGGATGTACCGGCATGATTGAAACGGTTCGCGGAGTTGGATATCGCCTATGGCAAGCTCGCTAAAATCCAGTTCCCTGCGAATTGGGGTATGGACATCTGTTTCGGTTGCGATGCTTCTTGTGGCTGCCATGCTCTGGCATGTCTGGTGGGTGCGCCATGAGGATCGGCAATTCCTCAGCCTTTTGCCCTTTAGTCTGCAACAGCAATACGCCGTGATGCTTGCTCAGGGGCTGTCGGGGCGTGAGGCAATTGCCCGGATTCAGTCACAACTGCCGGGTGCGGTTCAGAATCAGTGGCTGCCACTGGCCAATGGCTGGGTGATTGTGATGATTTCACTGTGGGCAGGGGTTTTTGTCGGTTTTTATGCCCGCTTCCGGTTCATGCTGCCCTTGCGTTCCCTGGGTGAGGCAGCACAACGTATCACCAAGGGAGATTATGCTGTTCGGGCGCTTGAGCCATCCGATGGCAGTGTTTCTGAGCTGATTCATCATTTTAACCTGATGGCCGGCCATCTGGAGCGTCTGGAACACGAACGAAAAGAAAGTATTGCAGGTATTTCCCACGAGTTGCGCACGCCCCTGACAATTCTTCGTGGTCGTTTGCATGGCGTTTACGATGGGGTCATTCCTGCGACGCGGGATGAGATTTTTAAATTGTTGCAGCAAACAGAACACTTGGTTCGCTTGGTTGAAGATGTGCAGACGGTAACTTTGGCAGAAGGTAATCGTTTGAGTTTGCATCGCGTGCCTCGAGATCTGATTGATTTCATCCAGCAGTGTTGTGCTCTTTACAGCCGCCGTTTTGAGGAGGAGGGGATTGACTGGTCCATTCAGGGGCAGTCCGTAACCGTTCTGATTGATGAGGATCGCATGCGTCAGATCATGACCAATTTGATCGAGAATGCCATTCGTTATGCCGTACAGGGAAAAGAGCTTGAAATTGAGGTGCAGAGCGATCATCGCGATGTAACTCTGTTTGTTCGGGATCGTGGCCCCGGGTTACCAGATGCCTTGTCGGAGCGCATTTTTGATCCTTTTTTTCGCCTCGATCACTCACGATCGCGTGCAACAGGTGGTACGGGTATGGGGCTGGCTGTTGTCCGCAGTCTGGTTCTGCTGCATGGTGGACGCATCCGGGCGAACAATCGAAAAGGGGGTGGGGCTGAGTTTCGTATTGATTTGCCGGCGTCAGTGACCTAGGCCCGGCAGCATATCCTTGAGACCACCAACCATGAATTCGATGGCCATGGCGGCGACCATCAAGCCCATAAGACGCGTTGCAATCATGATGCCGACGGTGCCAAGAGCCTTACGGATGGGTTGTGCTGACTGCAGAATGAAGTAGACGAAGGTGGCTACCAGCCAGATTTCCCCCAGAACCAGCAAGGTCCAGGAAAAGCTGTGGTGTGCATCGATAATGACGGTACTGATGGCACCGGGACCTGCCAGCAGGGGAATTCCGAGAGGTACAACCGAGATGTCTTCCTTGTTCATCGCTTCATTGGACTCTTCCTCGGTTGTCTGGGTACTACTGGTTCGGGCGTGCATCATGGATAGTGCCATCGACATGAGCAGGATGCCTCCGGCGATCCTGAAAGAAGGCAGACTGATGGCAAGTAGGTCAAGGATTTGCTGCCCCAACAGGACGGAAATGCTGAGTACGATCCCTACCGTCAGTGATGTCCGGCGAATACAGCGCTGAATATTAGCGTGCGTCAATGACTCAGTCAGGGAGATAAAGGTTGGCAGGTTGAGCAGTGGATCAATAATGACGATCAGTCCAACCAGCATTTTGAGTGCAATGTGCCAGGTCATGGCCCTCGAAGTTCCAGGTTTTCTCCATCGGGCGTCTTGATGTACATATGTACAACACGGTCATTAACCACATCAACATCCATAAAACTGCCTTTTTGGCCGTCCCAATGAAGATGATGCGCTGAAATGGCGATACCCGGTACGGATAACCTGTGATTCAGCTGAGCAAGAGTCCATGGGTGGGGCAGGTTTTGTACAAAAATTCGGTCAAACTGACCCTGCCAAGGGAGGTTGGCTGGTGCCGGTGTTCGGTTGTGATGGGCAAAGCAGGCAGAAGAAAAAAGCGTCATGCAGGCAAACAGAAACAAACGACTGTAAACAAAAAGAGAGCTGACAGACTTCATGGCCTGGCACTGCTTTTTAACCATTATTGAATACATTATAGCTCAGATCGGGATAAAAAATACTCTGGAATTCGTAGGCTGGAGACCATGGCCGGATCAACCGAATTGATCAGGATGAGCGTGAAGCCACTCGTTCAGGAAAAACTATACACTTTAGTACGATCGGAACTTAGTGCATGATTTTGATGACAGAATTTTTTCATTTTTAATGCAAGTCGGTGCTTGTAAAAAATATCTTGTTGAAAAATAAGTATATTGTTTCTGGGTGGTTTTTGAGCGGTACATGATATTTTATTGAAATTCCGTCAGTTGGCATTGTTACACTCAGACGATCCACATAGTTATCCACAGAATATGTGCATAACTTGCCTGCAGTGCTGCGATGTGCCGCTCATTAAGCCAAGATGCTTGAGGAGAAGCCGATGGCATCTCTCAGATGACAGACTTGCGTTAATTCAGGTTTGATGTTGTTTTCTGGTATGGGATTTGCTTTCAGTATTTGAGTGATGAATTTTTGACGATGTTGAGGTCGCGCCATGGTCGCTCATATGCATACTTCCACCGAATGCGAATCTTCTTCTCCGGTTGAACGTGAGACGGATGCCGTTCAGAATCTGATTCAGAAGATCAATCCTCGTCTTGCCCAGGATCCCGCTTATCGGGTGGGCTGGCATGAAAGTCGCTTGGCGCATCAACAGTGGTTACAAAAGCAGCAGGACCAAATTCAGGATGAACTGACCTCTGTTCGTAAACTTTATCGGGATGTCTTCCGGTTAGCCTCGGATGTGCGTTTGCAAGTGGATCAGTGGCGTGAATCAGGTATGGATCAGTTGCCTGTTCGTCTGGGTGAACAGGCGCAGATTCTCCAAGAGTTGCCGGTTCGGCAACAGGAACTGGCGACGCGACAGGCCAGCCTGAGTATGGATCTGATTCGACAGACCAACCGGATTCAGGAAAACAGCGAGTTGATGCAGTCGCTTGAAGAGCGTCTGCTGAAATCAGAACGTGGGTGGCAGGATCTGGAACAGACGGTTCAACACCATGTCGAGCAGATGAGCTGGCACTGGGATGAACAGCAACAGTTTCAGTTCCGTCAAGAAGGACTGCAAGAGAAAAGCGAGCAACTTTTGCTTGAGTTGCAGCAATTTCGTGCCGGGTTAAGTGAGGCATGGGATCAATACCAGCAGCGTTTTGCCAGTCAGGAAAATATGCTGAGTCAGCTGATTCTTGATGGTCAGAAGCATCAGCAGATCATGATCGCGGAAATGAAACACCTGCAGGGGTTGCGCACAGAACATAGTGCTGATCGGCAGAATCTGCTTGAACTTTCTGAAAAAGTAATCGAAACCCAGAAAAGTGTGGAAAATCTGCAGGCCAAAGCCCAGCTGAGCCTGATGCGCGGGCAGGAAAATCTTGACCGGACGGAGCGCTTGCAAGCAACTTGTGTACCTATGCTGGAGCAGATGCAGCAACTTTTTCAGCAGGCAGAGGCCCGTGAACACGATTTGCGTCGTGATCTTGGCGGGTTCGATACAGATATGAGAACCATGAAGGCGAGGCTGGATGGTGCGCAATTGCTGGCTCAGCGCCTTGAGATGATGGAACAGGCACTGAATCAGGCCAGCGATCGGGAACAGCAGGCTGCACGATCACTGCTGGACAGTCAGCATTTGATGGCGAAGATTGAAGAGCGCAGTGCATCATTGCTGCAACGTCTTGAACAGCAGTCGCGTCACGAGGATGAACTTAAACAGCAGATCGACCAGTCCAGACAACAATCCTTGCAGTTGCAGCAGCAATTGGACACACAGGTATGCTTGCTGGATCACGCCACGGAGCGTGAAGCCGAGTGGCAGCGCATTTTACAGGATCAGGCCCAAACTCTGGCACAGCAGTCGGAGCGGCTGCAGACCCAAGAAGAGCAGACTCAGTATTGGCAGAAATTGGCCCAGCAGGCACTGCGCCGCATGAAAGAGCTTGAACTGACCCAGCGAGAGTATGTTCTGAACCAGAAGGAACATCAGTGGCTGATGAACCAGACCCGTCAGGAACAAACCCAGTTGCAGCGCGAACGTCAGACGATGCAGGCGCAGGTTCAGGATCTGGAGGCGCGTATGCACGAACTGGCGATGGGTATGAATGAATCCAGGCCTCAGGAAGATGTCAAAAAATCGTTGGAACAGGTTCAGGCCCAGTTACTTGAGTTCCGTCTGGATATGGCCCGCATCCGTCAGGAACAGGCTCAGACGGAAACCCGGGTGGCGGCTGCGACCATGGTGCCACGCACTCCTGAAACCGAAGAACAGCGCACCAGTCGCCGCTGGTGGGGCTGAGGGACGCATTCATCATCTGAAGGCATGATTTCAGCTATACTCGCGCCCAAAAGGTTCTGAGTGCTGAAATGAGTCTGCTTTGGTTGATTCTGCTGGCGGGCAGTACGGGTTGGGCACTGGTTCAGGCGCTTCTCGGGCATCCTGAAATTGCTCGGCAAACCGTTCTCGCTCTGGATGCGGCGCTGGAGCTTTCTGTACGCATGAGTCTGGTCATGACCGGGGTCATGGCTTTCTGGCTGGGTCTGTTCCGTATTGCCGAGAAAGCGGGTATGGTCGATCGCCTAGCTTTGTTTCTGGAGCCTGTTCTGCGGCGGCTGATGCCTGATCTTCCGGAGCACCATGAAGCCTTTGGTGCCATGAGCATGAATCTTGCGGCAAATTTTCTTGGTCTGGATAATGCGGCCACGCCGTTTGGTCTTAAAGCCATGCAGTTTCTTGAGGCGGCCAATCCTTGTCCGGGGACGGCAAGCCGCGCCCAGATCATGTTTTTGGTGCTCAACAGTAATGCACTGTGCTGGTTGCCTGTCAGTATCATGGCCTATCGCATACAGGCCGGATCCATGCAGCCAGGTCTGGTCTTCTTGCCTGTTTTGATCAGTTCGACGCTTGCCCTGCTTTTCGCTGTAACAGTAACCCTGATGATTCAGAAAATCCGCCCGGACCGGGGACTGATCACGATTGGTCTGCTCCTGTTCGTGCCCTGCATCTCCTTCCTGCTTTGGGTGCTATCCGGTCAGGCGGCTCATCAGGCAGGAATCAGTGCCGCTGTGGGTGATCTGCTGATTCTCTCGGTGATTCTGTTTATTCTGATACACAGTGCGTCAAGGGTATCCTCGGTTTATGAGGCTTTTATTGACGGTGCCCGATCCGCTATTCCACTGGCTGTGCGTATTTTCCCCTATTTGGTGGCGATGTTGAGTGCCGTGGGCATGATAAGGGCAAGCGGTCTGCTCAATGATCTACTACACTGGGTTAAGCAGGGCGTGACAGTTTTTGGTTGGCCTGTGGCATGGATACCGGCCTTGCCGATCATGTTGCTCAAACCCTTAAGTGGTGGTGCGGCGCGAGGATGGTTGATGGATCTGATGCATCAGCTTGGGCCAGATGCTTTTGCATCGCGACTGGGTGCGGTCGTGCAGGGGAGTACAGAAACGACCATGTACATCATGACCGTGTATATGGGAAGTGTGGGTATTCGACGCGGTCGTTATGCTCTGGCTCTTGGTTTTGCCACAGAAGCGGCGGGTATGGTCATTGCCGTGCTGGTGAGCTATGTTTTTTTTAGCTGAAGAGATTATTCCGCCAAATGAGGTGGTCGGTGAGTGACCTGGATCTGCATCAGTATATTCTGGCGGTTGATGATCATCCTGCCAATCTGGTTTCTTATGAAGCGCTTCTTGATGACTTCGGGGCAACGCTGTTAAAAGCTAACTCGGGCCAGGAGGCGCTTGCTCTGGTATTGCGCTACGATATCGCCCTGATCCTGCTGGATGTGCAAATGCCGGAGATGGATGGATTCGAAGTGGCGCGTCTGCTCAAAAAGGCGCGACGGACCCAGAATGTTCCTATTATCTTTGTGA
>JAJZHM010000026.1 GCA_021804485.1 Pseudomonadota bacterium
AGGGGCCCGAGGCACAACCTCGATCAGAGTCCGGATATATGGCAGCAATCGAACCTTGTTTTAAAATCATGAAAACAATGCTTGGCAAACCGAGGGCGACCATATAGGGTCTAAGGAAAGGCAGGGGATTCTCGCAGAGATTTGTTGACCGGACAACCGCAGGATTGCCAAGACAAGAGACTGACACATCCCGTAAACATTATTTACGCAAATTCATCCCTATTTTCGCTCAGATCTGATATAGAATTCATGCAGGTATTGAAATATCTTTGGGTAAACTCTGAATCTTGTTTCGTCCAAGGTTCCGATACCCTGATTTCACTAGTTATTGTTCTGGAAGTTCTGATTCCGAGGAAAAGCTGTCATGATGAAACGTCTGGTTGTCGCATTGATTCTCAGTTGTTCGGCACCGGTTTGGGCGCACCACCACCACCATCACCCCATACATCACCCCCACCATCGTACTGGCACACACAAAAAGCGTATTGCCCACCACCATCACAGCCACCAGAGGCGCCTGGTACAGACCGATACTGCCTCGGGCCCATTGCGTCTAGCCTCAGGTGCAGCACTGATCATGAATGCCGACAATAATCAGGTGATTTATGCCAAAAACCCAGATGCCCAGATGCCCATCGCATCGATCAGCAAGTTGATGACTGCGATGGTGGTTCTGGATGCCCATCCGGACATGAATGAACCGATCACCATTACGGAGGACGACGTCGACACCCTGCGCCATTCCATGTCGCGACTGCCGGTCGGAACAACGCTGCCACGCAGCCAGATGCTGCTGCTTGCCCTGATGGCTTCTGAAAACCGGGCTGCACATGCCTTGGCAAGAACGTATCCAGGGGGACTTGGCAAGGCTGTCGCCGCCATGAACACCAAGGCAGTCAGCTTGGGTATGGAACACACCCATTTCATTGATCCTACTGGCCTGCACGCAGAAAACCAGTCAACGCCCAATGATCTCGCCCGAATGGTCAAGGCTGCCCAGCATTATGCAACCATTCACGAAGATACGACCACTGCTGCCGGGTTGTTCAGCATTGGCGCTCGCCATCGCGAAGAAGCTTTTCATAACACGGACCCCCTTGTCCGCAACCACCGCTGGGATATTGACCTGAGCAAAACCGGTTTTATCAATGAAGCAGGCAAATGCCTTGTCCTCGAAGCGCGCATCACGGACCATCACATCATCATGGTATTGATGCACTCCTCGGGCAGCTATACCCGCTTCGGTGATGCCAACCGGGTTCGCGCCTGGATTGACGCCCATTATCATGAACAGGTTGCTTCTGTAAACTGACCCTTTAACTAACGCCGGCATGCTCTTCGCGCTGTTGCTGATCTTTGTTCTGTTGCAGTGGTTAGCACTGCTGCAACTGAACAGGAAGCGCCTGTATCAAAAACAGGAAATTCGTGCTCTTGAGGCAAAGCTGGAACTTGCTGAGGAACATCTCGAGGAACGAACTGAGCAGTGGCAACAAGCCTGTACGACCAAGGAACTTGCGGCGCGACGTCACGAACAAACCGCACTACTGCTCAATGAAACCAAAGATTACCTGAACAGCATCATCAATTCCATGCCCTCTGTGCTCATTGGTGTGACACCTGCAGGATATGTCACCCACTGGAACCGGGCGGCGGCGGAAGCGACGGATCGACCTGAGGCCTTTGCACTCGGCTATCGGATTGACGAGGTTTACCCTTTTTTTCCTGGCATTCGTGAATGGATTGAAAAAGCAATCCATCACGACAGTATAGAAACGCATGAGAGCGTCAGCCTGACGATGGATGATGAGGCTCATTATTTTGACGTAACCGTCTTCCCGCTCGACTTTGGCGACACTCAAGGCGCCGTCGTGCGGGTTGATGATGTTACCTTGCGTGTACGCCTTGAGAACATGATGATTCAGAACGAGAAAATGATGTCACTCGGGGAACTGGCTGCCGGCATGGCTCATGAAATCAACAACCCACTGGCAGCGATTGTGCATAACGCCCAGAACATCCAGAGACGGCTTCAACCCGGCCTGGAGCGCAACAGGGAAATCGCCCGGGAATGCTCCATTGATCTCGATAAAATGACATCCTATCTTGAACACCGGGAGATTATCCGTTTCCTGAATGGCATACAAGAAGCAGGAACCCAGGCAGCTCAGATTGTTCGCTCCATGCTGGATTTTTCACGCAGTTCCACCCGCAAGGATCGACAGGTACGACTGGATCAGTTGCTTGAGAAGTCGATCGGATTTTATAAAAGCACCCTGAACATGCACACTCCGGAAGAACAGAACGGCACCGAGATTCAACTGACCATTGAGGAACCCCTGTCACCGATCGCCTGCAACAGCCTCGAGCTTCAGCAGGTCTTTGTCAACCTTTTGAAAAATGCAGGACAAGCAGTCAGTATCCGTCCTCCCGGAGCACGAAAAATCCAAATCTCCTGCCGGGATCTTCAAGACGGTATCCAGATCGTATTCAGTGACAATGGCTGTGGCATGAACGCCCGTACCATGCAGCACATCTTTGACCCATTTTTTACAACCAAAGATGTTGGTCAAGGCACTGGTCTTGGTCTTTCCATTGCTTATTTTATTATCACCGACCGTCATAAAGGGCACATTGATGTCGCCAGCGAACCCAACTCCGGCACCATATTCACTATTTGGCTGCCAAGGGATATTTAAAGTACACTCAAGGCATCCTGAACTGATACAAGGAATATGATGGACGAGCGGCGATCCTACCAAAGAAAAACGCTCCGATGCAAAGTACTGCTCCGTGTAGATGAACGTATCCTGTCAACCCACTCCATCGATATCAGTTCTGGAGGCATGAGCGTGATCTGCGACATTAATCTGCCACCGCGCAAAAATGGTGAGGTTTATTTTTACATGCCCATCACGGCCTTCGAGAGTGAACCTTTCCGGGCTGAAGTAACCCTGACCAACTCGGCCTACAGTCATAGTGACGGAGGCTTTCGCATCGGGCTCAACTTCCGTAAAATGTCCCAACGTGCCCTAACCACCTTGACCAGTTTTCTGGATCGTCGCTCTTGACCGTGCAAAATGGAACTATGCTCCATGAATGAACCCTTGCAACAACCATCAACTTCAGTACTGGCCTTGCGGTATGCACTGTGGTTCCTGCTCGCCTTCGTCATGGAAGCGTGGATGGGCCTGCAATCTCTCGAACAGTTTTATTACCATCAGATCCGGTCTGAAGTATCGCTTGCGGTCAGTCAACTGAATATGGCGGCGCGTCAAAACCTGCCGACCCATGATTTGCTCAGCCTGGGCATGCTGGTTGATGAAGTTCAGAAACGATCATCAATTGTCGGCATCAGTATTACTGATGCTCATAACATTCCCCTGATCAATACCGGCAGTATGACGCACCCTGGTCTTGAGAGCTGGTCGGAGCCAATCCAGGGACCTGCAGCCTTGCTTGGAACCCTCAAGGTCATCTGGTCACCCGCCTTACCCAGTACAGCTCTAAGCGAACAGGGCATGTATCTGGTTGGACTGGCCCTGATCAATGCTTTGCTCTGGCTTGCAACCCTGAAACGCGCCCTGTCGAACGCCACCGCCCCCCCTTACAACGATGCAAGCGAGCAAAACATGACAGATCGGACTCATGCGGTCAGTATGCTAGCGGTAGCTCTTGCTTCTTCAAAACCAATGCCGGAAGAAGAGCGAGCCCAGCTCGAACTGATCGCCAGTAACTATTCGGGACTTATACATGAAGGGCTTCAGCCCGGCATCCTGTTTATTGCATTTGAGCAGGGTCATGTTCCTGAGCAGCAACATAATGCCCTCGCTGCCGCTGCACTTGTTATGACCTGTCGGCAGCGCGGCGGATTGACTTCACTCATGGCCCAGGTTGGGCTGATTCATGGCGACACATCGACTTCAATGGATTTTCTCATCGATCGCGCCCGCCTTCTCTGCAAGAACAGCCCAAATGGCTGTATGCTCATGGAAATAAAAGGCGCCCATGCCACAACATTATCACGCTGCCAGAAACTGCAGAAGGCCAGACTTTCCTATGCCGGGACAGTCATTGAAGTACTGCGCTGGCGCGAACTCGTTCCTGCCCATCAGGCACTGATCGAACGGCAGGCCGGTCAGGTACTTGCTGATGATGGCCTGCCCCTCTAGCGTCACTCAGTCCTCATCCGCATCCAGCAAACGCTCAACCTTCTTGACATAGGATTGTTCAGCATCTTCACGACTCAAGCCCTTGATGCCGTTCCATGCATCAAATTTGGCGCGCCCCACCAAATCAAACATTCCGGGGCGATCTCCATGAACATCTCCTTCCGTCGCCTGCTTGTAAAAAGCATAGAGCGCAAGCATGTCATCATTGCCAGGGCGCTGACGGAGTGTTTTCACGTCTTTCTGGGCTTGTTCAAAACTACGCATCGCACCACTCTCCTTTCGTTGATTTTTGCACGATTCCCCTACCGTATCATAGATCAGAATCAGACTGCAAAGCCAATATCCAAAGTTACCCGAACCCTGCATGGCAATCTGCAATAGAGTGAACCGTGACCAAGCTCACAGTCCATATACCCAGAACTGGCCATCCTTCACAGAATACAGTATTCTCGCCCACCAGCGTTTCTGGAATACCCAGATTCGACCGAAGACTCGTCAAGGAGCTTATATGAACCGTGATCAACAAGGATTTATTAAACCCCTGGCTGCAGTAGCCATGGGCAGTATCGTCATAGCCAGTGGTGTCTTTGTCGCCAAACAGGTCGGCTGGATTCATGGTCAGGATACAGCGGTACCTGCCAGTATGCCTTCGACAACCAGCATCAGCAGCGCTGTTCCCTCAGCCAATGATCAACCCGGTACCGAAGAAGTCCATCGCCACCGAGAACACCGCGTTGAGCATCACCGAGAGCCGGAACACCTGGCTTCCGCCCGGGATGCCGCTCCAGATTCTGCACAGCCACAACCCACTCCGGCCAACTGGCAACAAAATGCTCCTGCACCTCAGCCCGTGTGCGGCGACTGTGGTGTGATCAGCAGCATCGAACCCATTCAGGTTCAGGGTGGCGATAGTGGCATTGGCGCGGTAGCTGGCGGTATTGCAGGTGGGGTGCTTGGGCATCAGGTAGGTAATGGTCAAGGTCGAACCGTTGCAACCGTTCTGGGCGCCTTGGGGGGAATGTTTGCTGGCAACAAGGTTGAAGAGCATGCACGCAGCAACAGCCGTTGGGTCATCCATATCCGTATGGAAGACGGAAGTTCCCGTGCGCTGACGCTCAGCACCCAACCCGGATTTGGTGTTGGACAACACGTTCGGGTCGATGGGCAGCAGATCAGCCCCCGTTAAGGCTTGGAAACATCTTAAGTGCGGTGTCTTGCTTATCTAACCGGCAGCACCGTACTACTCATATTGCATGGAATGTGAAAATCGCACCCGAGCCAAAGCGCCCATGGCTGTTGGCTCGAACGAGAACTCAAAACCGTGCAGGTTCATGATTGCCATGACGATACTTAGACCCAATCCCTGTCCTTCGAGATTGGCTGAGCCCGTACCACGGTAATAGCGCTTAAGGACTGCCTGACGTTCATGCTGAGGAATTCCCGGCCCCTGATCGAGTATATCCAGAACAGGCTTGCCTGCCTCAATATGGAGATGAACATGAACAAGGCTCTGGGGGGGAGAAAATTTGATGGCGTTGTCCAGAATATTAGCCGTTGCCTCAAAAATAAGCTCCTCATCAGCCTGAACATGACAGTCACAGTCAATCCGCACCGAAAAGGATACCGATTTTTCTTCAGACAACGGTCCGTAAAACTCCAGCAATCGCCCAAGCAGTTCTTTCAGACTGACTTCAGTAAAAGCTGAACGTCTTTTATGGCTTTCTAGTTCAGCAATCCGCAGCAAGGCCCGAAACCTGCCGAGCACCTCATCAGTATCTTCCAGCAAACCATGCAGATCATCGCTGTAGCGCTCATCCAGCGTGAACTGAAGACGATGCAGACGTGCACGAAGCCGGGTCATCGGAGTCCGCAGGTCGTGGGCAATATTATTACAGACATTACGCACCTCTTCCATCAACTGCTCAACACGATCCAGCATCACATTCACTGTGGACGCCAGCATGTCCAGTTCATCCTGCCGCTCAGAGACTTCCAGTCGTTCCGAAAAAACACCCTGAGCAATCCGATGACAGCGCTGGGTGAGAAAACGCACGCGTCGTATGGAACTCAATGACAGGATAAGGCTGACCCCAAGCCCCAACACAACCACCAGAGTCCCCGCCTCCAGGAGCGCCTCTTCAATGATCCAGCGAAAATGCTTGAAGGCTGTTACGTTACGGCCGACAACAAGCACACCTCCATCCGAGGTATGCTCCGCCAGAAAGATGGCCTCATGCAGGGGCTGGATACCCTTCTCATCGTAATCATGGCGCAAGGCATAATAGCCTTCCACAAGATGCTTGTAGTTTCGAAGCACAGGGGGCAAAGCATCAAGGTTTCCGGCTCGCCAGTGTCCTCTGGGACCGAAATAACCATAAACCCCTTGATGCAACACATCCCGAAATACCATACCGTTGACCGCATTGCGCAGTTCTGCATCATCTAGTCCATAGAGCTGATGCATGCGCATCTCAATGCTGTACTCCATCTGACGGGAGAGATAGCCAACCGTTCGCCAGTACACCAGCCCCATAAGCAGCATGACCGTTGCCAGAAACATGCTGCCATAAATGACCACCAGACGGAATGCCGTGGTGTGCCAGTAATTAGCGATCTTCACTGAACATGAATCCGGAACCACGTATGGTTTTAATCAAGGGAGAAACACCAGACGGATCCACCTTCTTGCGTAAACGCCCCACATGGACATCAATGATGTTTGTTCCTGGATCGAAATGGTAATTCCAGACCGCTTCAAAAATCATCGTGCGTGTCACCACCTGACCACTGTTGCGCATCAGGTATTCCAGTAACTTAAATTCTGTGGGCAACAGATCCAGTTCAACGCCATCCCGGGATGCCGTCCGCTTAATAAGGTCAAGTTCAATATCAGACACGCGCAGTCGATTCGCCTGGCTGTTGACTGAGGTCCGTCTTAACAGAACCTCAATACGGGCAACCATCTCTTCTGGCGCGAAGGGTTTGGTGAGGTAATCATCCCCGCCTGAGCGCAATCCCTTGATACGTTCATCAATATCACTCAGCGCACTCAGCATCAGAACGGGCAGTCCAACCCCCCGTTCCCTCAGGGCACTGACCACATTCAGACCATCAGTGTCTGGCAACATCCGATCAACGGTCATGATATCAAAGCCGCCACTCATGGCATATTGCAGACCTTTCTGACCCGTATCGGCATGCTCGGCATCAAAACCGTAACGCTGCAACTCACTCAGGATTTCCTGTGCCGTTTGCGCATCATCTTCAATGACCAAAACCCGGGACATGATCTGAGATCTCCACTCGCGTAATGATCTTTATCTTACACTGAATCAGACGTGGGAACGCACCACATAGCTTTTGGGGCTGTTAAGATTTATTTAGCGTGCCCGACGATTCATCAGCATTTTTGCGCTTCATCACCAGATGAGCCGGACGTACGCCAACACCCAGCAAAACCGCAAAATAGATTGCAATACCCATGACAATCAAGCCCAGCAGGACCGGTAAACAGATTCGCCAAGAGTGTGACCACCAAAAGCTGGACGCAAGATGGTGCAAGACAAACTCAAGACCGAGCACCATGGCAAAATTGGCAGCGCCAAACTGAACCAGCAACCGGCGCCAGTGATTGCGCAGTCGATACACCTGGCGCTGATGCAGTCCCCGATAAAGCAGGCCCGCATTCAAAAAAGCAGACAATGTGCTGGCCATCGCCAATCCGACATGCCTGAAATGCCAGACCAGCACCAGATTAAACGCCATATTGGCAACCATGGCTGTGATACCGATTCGAACAGGCGTGCGGGTGTCCTGACGGGCATAGTAGCCTGGAGCCAGTACCTTGATAAGCATGAATGCCAGAATACCCCCAGACAGGGCCTGCAGCGCCTGGGCCGACATATGCACCGCACGAATCGTAAAATGCCCATGCAGAAACAAGGTAGCCAGTAAGGGTTCGGCTAGAACCTGCATCGCCAGCGAAGCCGGTACCCCCACCATAACCACTACCTTCAGGGCCCAGTCTAGGGTGGCTGCAAAAGCGTCATGATCTGCCTCCGCATGGCGATGCGATAACGAAGGCAGGATGACCGTAGCTACAGCAATACCGATCAGCCCCAGGGGCAGTTCGGTCATACGTTCCGCCGTATAGAGCCAGGAAACCGACCCAGCCGGAAGAAAAGTAGCCAGTATGGTATCCAGCAGGAGATTAATCTGGCTGACCGACACACCAAACAGGGCAGGAATCATCAGGGTCAGAATACGCCGCACACCCTCATCCTGCCAGTCAAGATGCCATCTGGGTGTCATGCCAATGCGCCCCAGAAAAGGCATTTGGAAGAGCAACTGAACAAAACCTGCGATCAGAACCCCCCAGGCCAGTCCGGTAATGGGCACTTGCATTAAAGGGCAAAGCCAGACTGCAACGGCGATCATGGAAATATTCAGCAGCACGGGTGTAAAGCCCGCCACCCAGAAACGATCATAGCTATTAAGAACAGCTCCGGACAGCGCCGTCAGTGAAATGAGTGGAAGATAGGGAAAGGTCAGACGCAACATGGAACTGGCTAGATGGTGGCGAACCGGATCATGCATATATCCCGGCGCAAAAACATCAATAATCCAGGGTGAGGCCACCATGGCCAGCAGAGCTAGTCCTCCCAGAATCAGCGTGAGCGCACTAGCAACCTTGTCGATCAGTTCCCTGACAGCCGCATCACCGCGCTGTACCTTGTATTCGGCAAGCACAGGCACAAAAGCCTGAGCAAAAGCCCCTTCAGCAAAAAGACGACGCAGAAAATTCGGGATGCGAAAAGCGACCAAAAAGGCATCCATCAAGGCATTGGCACCAAAAAGATCAAGATAGATCATGTCCCGAACCAGACCTGCAATGCGGGACAGCATGGTCATCGAACTGAGCACCAAGGTTGAACGCCATAAACGGCGTGGAGCTGGCGCAGAGGTTGGATGATTCACGGATAGTTCCACCACCTTGATCAAGAGTCCCTGATAATATCACAGACCATGCTCGTCCGGTGTACTGAGCAGCATCCACAATCAATATCCAAAAATGCTCCATGAACCCAGCCCCTATCAGGGCAGGCACATTGCATCGCACTGAAAAGAATGATTCCCGCCTGTCAAGTACAAGAACAATGAACTTATACTTGACATCTCCCCAACATGATAGGAAAATACTGCCCCTAATGTCTGAACCTGCGTGTTGTCAGGTTCTCTTGATTGACTCACACACGATTCAGGGAGTTTACCTTGGCCAACACCCGACAAGCCAAAAAGCGGGCCCGCCAGAACGACAAGCAGCGCCAGCACAATGCCAGCTTGCGTTCAATGGTGCGCACATACATCAAAAAGACCTATGCAGCGATTGCATCAGGTAATAAGGAACAGGCTGTTGCTGCTTATGCAGCATGCGTTCCTGTCGTTGACCGCATGGCCGACAAAGGCATTATTCACAAGAATAAGGCTGCCCGGCACAAAAGCCGTCTGAACGAACACATCAAGTCCATGGCTTGATGCTCCTGATTCTGCCATTTTAACCGCAGAATCCGAGCTTAGTTCCTTACTTCAAACAGTAAAGCCCGGCACTTACGGGTTTTTACTGTTTCAGTCAATTTTTCAATCTGCCTCTTTCTCAAGCGCCGGCTCCAATTTAGTCATGAGCCGTATGCCCCGCCTTGCTTATACTGATCTGTATGCTTGGAAATTCGCATGCGCGGTGGTTCTGATGCGTCCAAATGCAGCTCACTGCACACACAGACTACCAAGCGGCTCGATTCGGATCAGTAAAGACTGGAGGGAAACATCCCAACAGGATCCCCCATTTATTCCAACAAATCCTCCAGACTGATCGCCTCGAAATTACTTCAGCTCCGAACGTGCCGATTACAGCCACCCAGAAGCCCATGCTGGCAAAGAACCAAAATGCAAAAAATCGCTTCATGAATAACACAATGATTCAAATGGTTTTTTTCTACGCTTAAACTTCAACTAAGGCTCAAGCAGTATTTTTTTCAGTTCGTGACGCATCACGGCCTCGACCCGACTGGCAAGAACCCGCGCATCCCGACCTTCTGCAGCAAGTTCAGCAAGAACATGGACTTCAACATGCACCTTATCAAGCATAAGCAACTGGCGGGCATGCGGAACAAACTCGTCATCACCTATAAAGGGAACCCATGGGTCAAGCGAACCTTCCCGACGGTAACAAATCAAAACTGGTTGAATACATGTTGATGCGTCAAGGCCTGCTTGAAAAAGCCGATGAAAAAAGCGGCGTAGGGCCTGTCCATCGGTCGTTGTCCCCTCAGGAAAAAACAGCACATTATGCCCGACACGAAGCAGCGTTGCCAGTTGATCACTTACCTGCCTGGAATCCCCCGAGCCACGCTTGATAAAAACTGTTCCTGCCGCACGCGCCAATTGCCCAAGCACAGGCCAACTCGCCACCTCTGCCTTAGACAGGAAAAAAACTGGAAATAAAGCCCCAAGAACAGGAATATCCAACCATGAGACATGGTTACTGACCCAGAGCGCTGAACGCACCGATGCTTGGCCTTTCACCACAATCCGTACACCCAGCACACGACAGAGACGACGATGCCACCACTGCACCAGAGCGCGGTAGCGAGGGTGGTGTGGCATAAAGATCATCCCCGTACCAACCGCAAGAGTGCCACCCAGCATGAGATGCAGTGTTAGGCTGGACATGCGCCCCATAAGCCGAACGCGCTCACGCAAACCTGAGCCCATTGCCCCTGAACTTCGCAAGGCCAGGCGTTTAGCCTGCAACTGCTCTGCTCCTTCCAGCAATGCCTGTACATCAAAAGCTCTTGATGTGCGTTCAGAATCACTCATAGCCCGCTCTCCACAGCAATCTCCACCATCGGCGATCCACCCAATAACAGCATACGCTTTGCATTATAGTGGATTTACAGATCAACCCGACCGATCGCTGATGCAGGGAAAACAGAAAAAACTCAGGCGGACACAGCACGCCCCATGAATCGCTGTGCATAGCGCTGATCAAGCCGGGCGACATCCAGCAACACAAACACATCGGCACAATTAAAGGCTGGATCCCAGCACCCTTCGCCACAAACGGAGGCACCCATACGCATATAAGTCCGCAGCAAGGGCGGCATCACTGGAACAACATCCGCACCCAAACTGGACTGAACAGGAAGCAAGGGATGAACCCGGAGCGCATCATCCGACCAATTCTGTTGGCGAAGTCGCTGCATAATGGCTTCATACTGGATACCGCCATCATACAACGGAATACTGGCACAGCCCATCAAGAACTGATGCTCTTCTTCAAGCAGAAGCTCGGCAAGAGCCGTCCATAACGTCGCAATCGCTCCACCAGAGCGATAATCCTGATGAACACACGTCCGACCAATTTCAAGGATGGACCCCTGAAGATGTTTGAGCAAACCTGACAAATCAAATTCAAGTTCTGAATAAAATTGACCCGCTGAAGCGGCATTAAATCGGGTCATCAACCGGGTCGTAGCCACAACGCGACCCGAGTTCTGATCACGCACCAGCAAATGCCGACACCAGCGATCAAAATCATCGTGATCAAGACCATCACCACTGTCAAAAACCACACCATACTCTGCCTTGAAGACATCATGGCGTAACGATTGCGCTTCCCGCAAATCCGATGAACAGGTTGCAAGTTCGGCCACAAGGCGACTACGGCTGCGTCCACGCTCGGACGCGCTGCTTTTTTGAGCTGTACTGTCGATCGTTACGTTCAGCATGACTACATCCTCAATTCGTCAAACGTTTTTTACTTGTACGAAATTAAGGTGTCTACGTGTATCTGCCATGACACTTCGATGAAGTTTTTGCTACAGAACAAACGGATTTATGGCATCACCTGAACATCCAGCCAGTATTCGAGTCGGGATTTGAGTTCATGCATCTGGACCGGCTTGAAAACAAGATCCGTCAGCCCTGCTGCCATGCAGTCCTGATAACGGGACTGAGACAGCACATTCGTCATCCCTAAGACAGGGAGACGATGCAGGCTGTTCTGCAATTCATACACGCGCAATTGCCGAACAAAATTCAGCGGATCCTCATCCTCCAGTTCACAATCTAGGAGCAGGAGATCAACTTTTCCCTGATCACTTTGCAAAAACGCCTGCAGTTGACTGCCCTCGACAAGGACCGATGGCTGAATGCCGAGATGCTCAAGCATGGCAACAACCACACTTCGCGGTCCACTTCGACGTTCCATCACGGCAACCTTCCATGGAGTCTCGCGTTGCTGATTTTTTCGCCAGAACTGATCCAGCCGTTCACGTTGAAAATAATCGGAAACAATCTTGATCAGTTCATAGGCCATAACCGGTCGGGCAAAAGCTGCCGAAATACCAGCCTGACGCAAAAGTCCCGGATTGGGCTGCCAGTAAGGCTCGGTAGTAATAACCACACCGGTCAACTCATGTTGCGGATATTGCGCGAGAATCGAACGTAATCCCAGACTGTTCCCATCCCTTAATTGCAAAGAAGCGACAAAAAGATGATAGGGATGATGTTCGGACTCCCGCTGCGCCAAAAGCCTTTGACCTTCTTCTAAGCTATCGGCAATATCGATCTGCAAGTCTGGCATACGCGCTTCTCGCTGCATCAATTCCAGATACTCCGGATCCTGATCCATTAACAGCAACCGGCAAATACGCCCAGACCATGCTTCCTGTCGCGATACAGGCGTTTTACCGACCCCCATTTCAATCCAGAAACTGAAGGTTGTGCCTTGCATCAGATGACTTTCCACTGAAATATCGCCACCCATGAGACGACACAACTTGCGACAGACCGTTAGCCCGATTCCAGAAGAACTCTGCCCTTCAGCCTGTCCTTTGGCAAACGGCTCAAAAATATGCTCCAGTCGCTCTTGGGCAATCCCCTCCCCTGTATCCTTCACCGCACACTCAATACGTACCCCCATCGATGTTCTACGGCTGCTGACCATGACATCAATGCGCCCCCGTTCCGTATGTACCAGAGCATTCGAAACCAGATTCAAGAGCACCTGCCGCAACCGAACGGCATCCCCGACTACCCGTTGTGGTGTACGTGCCGATACCGAGCAAAGCAGAATCAATCCCTTCTGGTAGGCTTTGGCCTTAAAAACGGCCAAAACATCAACCAGAAGGGCCTGGAGGTCAAATTCGCGCTGTTCGAGTGTAATCTGACCAGACTCAACCAGTGAATAATCAAAAAGATCGTTAATGATATTAAGCAGGCTTTCGGAAGAAGAAACCATAGCGGCAAGAAGCCGCTGCTGTTCTTCTGTCAGTCCTGAAAGCCGGAGTTGCTCAATGGACCCCAGAACGGCCCCCAAGGGATTTCTGAGTTCATGGCTTATGGTGGTCATGAACTCACTCTGAGCTGCATGCTGCGCTTCCGCTCGAACGATCGACCGTTCCGCTTTCTGCCGATCCTGCTGGATTTCAAGAATTCGTAAACCAATCCCAAGCGTTACCATTAAAACCGAGCAAAGCAGTGCTCCCTTGAGCAGACTGATCCAGATGGCATGGTCAGGCCACCACCCCCCCATCAACAACATGATGCCACTGGCCACGACAAAAAAAAGAATCCAGCTCAGCAGCATGAACCGCGAAACTCCCTGATGCCGTCGCCAGGACCAGAATGCCTCAAAAGGCAACACAATCAGATGTGCTATGGTAATCAGTTGCAACACCATCCGCAGAACAGGAGAATTCGTAAAGATTGCAAGAAACGCCGCACAGATGGAAACCCCGCTCACGACACCGAGCAGATGGCTGAACACAGGGATTCGCCCCAAACCCAGATAAGACCGAATAAACAAGGGCATCAATGCGTTTTCGATACCGAGCCAGAACGAGGCATTCATCTGTTCCAGTGGCGTATGGACGCCCCACGTTGACAGAACAGCTTCTGAACCGAGCAAAAGACCAATCAAGGGAAGAAGATTGACAGACAGCCAGAACAGCACCAACTCCCTACTGAGCCACCAGGAGAGAAAAGTACTGAGCCAAAGTCCCAGCAAGGCACCATAAAAACCACCCTGATTCCAGGCATGCTGCGTCTGGACAGAAACAAGACTTTTTGGAGCAACCAGCTGAAGCGGCAGAATCATCAGATGACGGGAACGAATCTGTAAAAGCCAGACTGGATCAGTATGAGCTGGAATACTGAGTGTAAAAACAAAAGGTGCGTGACGACGAACTTCCATAAGAATCTGTTCGCCCTTCGAAGTCAGTTGCCTGATCTGAACTTCCTCAAGACGGGGATTGTCAATTTCCAGCAGACGCTGCTCATCAACCGATGAAGGGTTGGTTAGATGAATCCTGAGCCAAAGCGGAGTCCGGTGATACCCCAGATTGATGTGCGGCAAATCAAACCAGCCCTTGCCGGAATACATTTGCACCTGTTGGTTGTGCAGCATATGCTCTGGCGCAAGATCACGATCAAGCCATGACGCAATGGATGTACCTGCCCAACCCGATGCACTGCACAGGAACATCAGGACCAGAAGACCTCTATTTAACACGGTTAACATCATTGTCATGCCCTGATTTGTCCCAGATCCGGATACACTATCCATCATGTCCCACAGTATGGACGATCGAAACGGCAGATGAGAACCCATATGGACCTTTCTTCAAGGCAGAGCAAAATCATTCAACGCATACACACAGCTGTTCGTCTGCTTCTGGGTGTCTACGCCCTCTTTTTTTTGGTAATGCTCAATGAAAAGCCGGTCGCGCTCATACCCTCAGCCATGCTTTGGATGACAGGAATCTGGTTTGTACTGGTGCTTATGATCCATTTTCTTATTGCTCATCCATCGGACAAGCCAACCCGACTGCTGACATGGCTGAACATCGACCTGATTGGACTGTATTTCTTCATTCTGAACGATCCTCAGACACCCTGCGTCGCATTATGGGGTGCTCTGATGCTGCTGATTGTCCAGTCAGGCTGGACTTCGGGTCTTCTCCTTCTGATGATCTCCATCCTGGATGTTCTGGTGGCCCTAGCAGCGACCATGACACGATTTTTTCTCTGGCATATCCCCCTCACAAGTACCACGACCCAGACACTTGCCGGCATATCATTCAGCGCGATCATGCTGAACTGGGTTATTTCTATCCTTCGAAATCCGCCCGTGCAGGTTCTGGAACCTCCATCCCGACTTGGGCTTGAACCGGAACATCGACTCTACGAAGCAGCGCAATGGCTCCTGCCCTTTCACCAACGCAACATGACACCAATTACCCTGGTGCGATTACACATAAGCCTAAATCCAGATCTCCCCAAACGTGCGCGTCGTTCCTTGATAGCCAGCCTGCACCAACTCTGTTCCGAACTTATCCTCAAGCGCCTGCGTGCCTGTGATGTTGCGGTTGAACTCAGTGATGGCGATCTTGTCCTTTTGCTTGCCGACACTTCAACGAGCGCAGCTGAAGTAATGGCGCGCACCCTCGCAGCAGATTTACTCGGGAGTGAAACATTAAATCATGGCCATGCCCGTTGCGATGTTGCGATCGCCCCGATTCCCGCCGAACCTGTTGCCATTGATCAGATTCTGCTCAAGATGAATGAAATCATGTATCGCACCCGTCGTGTCTCCAAAGATTCACCTTTTTTCATTCATATTGATCCGCACATCAAAACGGGCATGCATCCTCGCTCCTGAGCACATCAAAGCGATTTGTGTCCATCCTGAGCAATGGGGTGAAAAAAGAGCCCGGGTGAACTATGCTGGCTGCATACACCCGAACGCACAACAGGAGCATCAAGGCATGCGATTCAGGATTGGACTTATGAGTCTCTTGGTAATGGTCGCTACCGACTGTTTGGCTGGAACCATTTATCAATGGGTGGATGCCCAGGGGATTCCTCATTTTTCGGACTCAGCCCCAGCCAATTCATCGGGCGAACCCGTAAAGAAGCTGGAGATTCATGCTGCCCCATCGTCTGATGCCAACAGCGAAATCAAAAAGCTCGATAGTTATCAGGAACAGCAGGGCAAGGCTGACAGCAAAGATGCTAGTCGCGCATCTGCAGCAGCAAAAGCCAAAGCACGTGCAGAAGCTGCATCCAAGGATAACGCTGAACGCTGTCGTCAACTGCAGGAAGACCTGAAGGTCATGAACGAACATGGAAGGGTTCGTGAGATGGACCCCAGTACCGGTCAGGCCGTTATATTGTCCGAGAATGACAAGGAAACACGCATGAAGGAAGTTCAGAAACAGATCAGCGCCTTCTGCTCACCATGATGCCTTTACCTTGCATCGACCACCAGATTATCGCGGTGAATCATTTCTGGATGGTCTTGATAACCCAGCGCGTCCCGAATGCGTTCTGAGGACATGCCCATCATATTTCGGGCCATATCGGCATCATAATTAATCATGCCAACAGCTACACGGTTGCCCTGCTTGTCCAGGCAGGCGACAACTTCTCCAGCCTGAAAATCACCCTGAACCGCACAGACACCCACCGGCAGAAGACTACGCCCCTGCTCACGCACCGCTCGAACAGCGCCATCGTCCAGCACCAGTTGTCCAGCGTGCTGCAGATGTGCCGCCAGCCATTGCTTGCGAGCCACCAGAGGTTCCTCATCGGGCACAAACAGAGTACCAAGCCGCTCACCACACATTAAACGGGCCAGAACACCGGACTGTCGGCCCGAAGCAATCAGTGTGGCGGCTCCCGAACGAGCTGCCAGTCGAGCGGCACGAACCTTGGTCAGCATTCCGCCACGACCGAGAAGCCCCCCACCACCGGCCATCGACAGCAGTTGCTCATCCATCGCCCGTACCTCATGAAAAAGGCGAGCCTCGGGATCGTTACGAGGGTCTCGATCAAACATCCCCTCCTGATCCGTCAGAATGATGAGTACATCCGCCTCAACCAGATTGGCAACCAAAGCTGCCAGGGTATCGTTATCTCCAAAACGAATTTCTTCCGTAGTCACTGTGTCATTTTCATTGATCACGGGAATAACCAACCAGTCTGCCAGTGTCCTCAGCGTTTGCCGGGCATTCAAATAACGCTGACGGTTCTTGAGATCATCGTGGGTAAGCAATATCTGCGCAGTTTGCAGGCCATGCTCCATGAAGCAGTCTGCCCATGCCTGTACCAACCCCATTTGCCCTATGGCAGCACACGCTTGCAAGGCTGCGGTATCTTCTGGGCGTGAACCAAGATTCATGCGGGCCACTCCTTCGGCAACTGCACCACTGCTCACCAGGATGACCTGTATCGACTGCTTCTGCAGTGCCGCCAGTTGATCCACCCAGTGGCGCATGGCTTGCCGATCCAAACCACGCCCATCTGCCGTCAACAAGGCTGAACCAATCTTAACCACCAGACGACGCACATGACCCAGATCCCTTTGACCGGCCTCAGCGACGGTATTCAACGGCGACATCGTAATCCTCTTCGTTCCAGTCATCATCTGAATCCACGTCTTCACCACGCCGTTCTGCCCGACGCCTTGCGGCAAGAGCATGAATACGATCCCGCCCTTCCTGTTCGATCTGCAAGCGCATACGATTGCGCAGTTCATACACCTCAGGATCCTCTTCTTCAGAGCGCATGGCCTCGATCTGACTCATCAGCCCCTGACTGAGCAATTCGGTACCCAGACTAGCGACACCGGAAATGGCCATTAAGGGTCCCTGCCAGCCCAACTCATTTCGAGCACGATCCAATGCACATTGACGCTCATCCTCAGGAAGAAGATCAATCTTGTTCAGAACCAGCCAGCGCGGCATCTTGGCCAAGGTCGGGGAATAAGCTTCGAGCTCGCGCTCGATGACCCGTACCTGTTCAAGCCAGTCTGATCCATCAATCGGACAAATATCCACCAAATGAATCAGAATTCGGGTACGCGACAAATGTTTAAGGAATCGAATCCCCAAACCTGCACCCAAAGATGCGCCCTCGATAATCCCAGGAATATCCGCCAGAACAAAGGATCGATGCAAACCCACGTCGACCACCCCAAGGTTTGGGATCAACGTTGTAAAAGGATAATCGGCCACTTTCGGACGAGCCGCAGAGACCGCACGAATCAATGTTGATTTACCGGCATTAGGGAGGCCAAGCAGACCAACATCAGCCACAATACGCAACTCCATCCGCAACTGCCGTATCTCTCCGGGCAACCCAGGAAGGGCCTTCTGTGGCGCCCGATTGGTTGAGCTTTTGAAATGAAGGTTTCCAAGCCCACCTTTACCCCCCGAAGCCACAAGTATGCGCTGCCCTTCTTCGATCAAATCAGCCAGTATCTGCCCAGTATCCTCATCGAGTACCGTTGTCCCCACCGGCACTTTCAGCAAAAGATCTTCTCCGCTACGACCCGTGCACTGGGCACCCATGCCGTTTTTGCCACGCTCAGCCTTGAACAGTCGTGTATAGCGATAATCCACTAGGGTATTGGCATTACCAACGGCCTCAATCCAGACACTACCACCATGCCCGCCATCCCCCCCGTCCGGACCACCAAAGGGAATGAACTTCTCACGTCTAAAACTGGAGCAGCCATTACCACCGGGACCCGCCTCAACACGGATGCTGACTTCATCGACAAAACGCATTCCTATTTCCCCTGAGACCCAGTGTGCTTCAAACTAAAAGCTGATTATACCGCAATCACCCTACCCCAAACAGCTTCATACCAGAATCTTATCGACATAGCCATTGACGAACAAGTTCAAATCCTTATAATGTCCAGCCCAAGCCGGAGTGGTGGAATTGGTAGACGCGGTGGACTCAAAATCCACTGCCTGAGAGGGCGTGTCGGTTCGAGTCCGACCTCCGGCACCATTTAATCTTAATTTTTTACCCTCGGATGTACCCACAAATACAATAGTCGATGGATCCTCCGGTCACTTCACCTTGATCCAAATACAGCGCCTGTTATTGACCTACAGTGTTATGGGCTCCGTGCGATCTTATACCACTTCGTAGCTGGCCGCTCTTCAACGCCAGCACGATCCGTTTTATTCGCGCCAAAATCCATGCGTCAGTGCACACTCAGATTATGATTGCCTGAAGTTCATTCATCAGAAGCCACCCGCTTTTGCACATCATCATCCAATCAGTCAGCAACTTATTGTATTTTTGTTCTTTTTCTTGCCGAGCACCCATTGCAAAACCAGTCCAAGCCGTTATCCTTAGGGGGCAATTTCCCTCACCCGAGTGGGTTTTATGTCATTCAAAGCGATGCTGAATTTCCTTGAAAACCGTAGCCTTCGCTTCAGGATGCTGTCCATCTTTGGAACAGGGCTAGCCATGACCCTCATTCTGGGTATGTACAGTCTCTCAAGCATGCAAACCATGCGCAACACTAACCGTGAACTGTACCGATGCATGCAGAGCATCAGTGCCAGTAAGGATGCCCGCATTCGGCTTAGCCAAATCATCCGAAGCGCCGGTTCGGATGGGGTAAGCCCTGCGACCCAGACCCTGCTACTTTCTTTGCGCTCGGACATAGCAACGGTGCAGCATTCCTTACAAGGTACCGCACAGGAGCAGACTTCCGACGCCTTGGCTTCAGACCTGACTGCCCTAGGGCACACTCTTCAGCACCCTCAGCGAGAACCCCTCCAGTCAGACACAATTGCTCGGCACATGAGCGATCTCTTTAGCCAGATCACTTCGCAAACCGAGCACCGGGCTGAATCGCTAAGTGCGCGGGCTGAACATGAACACATCTACCATCTGCACGTTACCATCGCGCTACTGCTGACCGAACTAATTCTTGGTGGCTTCCTAGGATTTGTTCTCCTGTTTACTCTCACTCATTCGATCAGCCAATTACGCGCTTATGTCGAGCATCTGGCCGAAGGGCAGTTGGATCTTGAAATTCCCTACAAACATGCATCGCATGAACTAGGTTCTATGGCGCGTGCACTGTCCGTACTGAACGATGTCTACCGCCGTCTTGAGCAGCAGCGCTGGATGAAAAGCGCCCTGAGCCATCTGCTGTTCCAGATGCAGCAGTCGGAAAACAATGCCAGTCTCTGGAAGAAAACCATGGTTGAACTGGCTGAACTTCTTAACCTTTCATCTTTGTCTTTTTATCACTATGAAAAAGACACCGAACAGTTGGTCTGTGTCGCCACTCATGGAGAACTGGCTGAAAATTCAACACCCAAAAATATCCGTCCCGGCGAAGGATGTATTGGACGATGCATTCAGGAACAGACCGTACTCACTTCCTGTGAGTCCATGACCGCACAAGATTCCCACAGATGGAGTTTGCATGAACCTATTTTGAACGACAAGAAAATCCTTGGAGTTCTCAGCCTCTATGCCCAGGAATCGCCGCCACATGAAAAATTGACCCTGATTGAAGAACTTATTCCTCTACTCTGCCTGAGCATAGAAATTGTGGAGCGGCGTGAACACAGCCAGATTCTGCTCGAAACCACCCAACAATCAGCACGACGGCTTACCGAACAGTCGGCAATATTACAGCAACAACAACTCCAGCTCATTGAAACAGAGGCTTGGTACCGCAGTATTCTGGCCATGTCACCCATTGGCATGGTGGTCATTGACGCAGAATATACGATTCTCTATACGAATACCCATCTGGAATCGATGTTTGGCTATGCAGTAAACACCCTGCAAAACCAGCGACTGACCCTGCTTCTGCCGCATCTTGAGCAACTGCCTGATTTTGATAAGGACCATCAGACCCATGAGTGCATGGGGCGTCGTCTGGATGGTTCCCGTTTCCCGCTTGAACTGGCCGCCAGCGCACTACCGGCAATAGGACGTCACCCCCTCAGTTACTGTTTTTCCCTTCGAGACAGTACCGATCGCAAACAGGCCGAACAGCACCTGCGCGAAAGCGAGCAGCAGATGCGACATTTACTCGAACTCAGCCCGGTGGCCGTGCGCATTGTGAGCCTGGCTTCACGAAAAATCGTGTTTCTAAACCAAGCATGTGCCGATTTGTACCGAACACCTGCTGAGCGTATGCTTGGGCAGAGTACGGAACATTTATATCGCAGCGCCCAAGACTATCAGAACGTTGTCATGACACTCGAATCAGGTCAAACCATTCTCAACCAGCCGCTGGAGATACGTGATCTTGAAAACCAGCTGCACCTAGTCTCAGCCTCGTTTCTACCGGTACGCTACCAAGGTGAAGACTGCGCTCTTGGCTGGTTTTTTGACATCAGTGAGCTTCATCATGCCAAGGAAATTGCTGAAGAGGCAACGCGCATGAAATCAGATTTTCTGGCGAACATGAGCCACGAGATCCGCACTCCCATGAATGCCATCATCGGCCTGTCCTATCTGGCCTTACGCACAGGCCTCAATCCAAAACAGAAAGATCTGGTCCAAAAAATCCAGGCCTCCAGCCAGCTTCTGCTCGGCATCATCAACGATATCCTTGATTTTTCCAAAATTGAGGCGGGCAAGTTACAGCTGGAAGAAGCTCCATTTTCTCTTGAAAAAATGCTAGAGAATATTGCAAGTCTGATGGCTGAAAAAGCAGAACACAAACAGCTTGAACTGATTTTTGATATTGCGGACAACGTTCCGGATCGACTGATTGGAGATGCATTACGGCTTGGTCAAATTTTAATCAACTTCACCTCGAATGCAGTCAAATTCACCGAAAAGGGCTGGATCCTTCTCCAAGTTCAGGTGCTGGAACAACATCAGGATGAAGTCGTGCTGCATTGCGCCGTTCAAGATACAGGCATTGGCCTCAGCACGGAACAACAACAGCGACTATTCCAGTCGTTCCAGCAGGGCGACAGTTCGACAAGCCGCAAGTATGGCGGAACGGGACTGGGACTGGCCATTTCCCGCCAACTCGCCGAACTCATGGGTGGTCAGGTAGGTGTCGAAAGCACTTTAGAACATGGCAGTACATTCTGGCTAAGAATTCCGCTTCGCCTTGACACCCATACACAACCAGAACTTCTGCCTCATCCTGACCTGCGGGGGCTGCGAATTCTGGCGGTTGACGATAATCCCCTAGCCCTGCGCGCCCTGCAGCGCATGCTAAGCAGCATGTCTTTTCATGTGGATGCGGTCGAAAATGGTCCTGAAGCCTTGCAGCGCATCAGCCAAGCTGAACATGATCAGAAGCCTTATGCCTTAGCGCTGCTGGACTGGCGCATGCCCGGCATGAATGGCGCTGAACTTGCCCGACATATTCGCAACTTGGGCCTGAAGAGTCCACCACGATTACTTCTGGTTACCGCATATGGCAAAGAAGAAGTCATGCAAGAAAGCCAGCAGGCAGGCATCGAAGCCATGCTGGTAAAACCGGTGAGCGCCTCTACCCTGTTTGATACCCTGATGCATTTGATGTCTTCGGACCCAACCACTTCCCGCTACCCAGCCACTGCCGGCATTAATGACCTCTATCCCGCCAGTTTTTCCGGACAGCGTATTCTTTTAGTCGAAGATAACGCTCTGAATCAAGAAGTTGCCACCGGTCTTCTCGAAGGCATGGGACTGTCGGTTATTATTGCCGAAAACGGCCAAGAAGCACTTAATCGACTGGAAAGCACTCCGATTGATCTGGTTCTGATGGATATCCAGATGCCAGTCATGGATGGGCTGACCGCGACACGCCGGATTCGCGCCGAGGCACGCTGGCAACAACTGCCAATCATTGCCATGACCGCCAATGCCATGAACTCCGATCGTGAGCGCAGTCATGAGGCTGGGATGAATGACCATCTGGCCAAACCCATAGACCCAGACGCCCTTGGTCGCGTCCTGAGACAGTGGTTACCCGCCTCTGCGGAGCAACCCCACAGCCTGCAACACCCCCTCCCTGAAGAACTCGCCAGTAATGATCCTTTGCTGCTGGTTCCTGGTCTGGATGTCTCCAGTGGTCTGCGGCGTGTTTTGGGACAACGACAACGCTATGTGGATCTACTTAAACTCTACCTGCAACAGCACAGCAGCTGGCTGGATGACCTGCAACGCGCCCTAGCTGAATCCGACACACCACGTGCCGAACGAATTGCCCACACCGCCCGAGGTATTCTGGGTAATCTTGGAGCACAGACATGGATGCAGCATGCTGCTGATCTGGAAACTCAAATTCGAAACAAGCAGGTTCAATCCATACCATGGGCTGAACGTGCTTCTGAACTTGCTGACTTTCATGGCGCACTTGCAACCCAACTGAATGCCGAGATTGATCAACGGCTTTCCTCTGTCGAAGCTGTTCCTGAAAATATCCTGCTGGAACTTGGACGACTGCTGAATGAGGATAATGCAGATGCCGTAGAACTATGGCGCACCTACCGCACACACTGGAGTTCCCTGTTACCTGAACCTGCAGTCAACGCATTGAATCATGCCATTGAATCCTATGATCTGGAGCAGGCAGCAGCACTGCTTCTGACACTTACTGTCTAATACCCTTCTGGGAGTTTTACGATGTCGAACATACCTGAACCCAAAGCTACCTTGCTGATCGTCGATGACACGCCCGATAATCTGACCCTCATGACCGGCCTGTTGCGCGATTTTTATCAAATCCGGGTTGCTAACCATGGAGCTCGGGCACTTAAAATTGCCGCATCCGAGCCCAACCCGGATTTAATACTCCTCGATATCATGATGCCCGAAATGGATGGCTATGAAGTATGCCGTCAACTCAAAGCCGATCCAAAGACCCGTACGATCCCGGTTATTTTTCTGACGGCTCGCACTGACACAGACGATGAAACCCATGGTTTTGCCCTTGGCGCTGTGGATTACATCACCAAGCCCATCAGCCCCCCCGTGGTCTTAGCCCGAATCAGAACCCATCTGGAACTCAAAAAGGCACGGGATCATCTTCAAGCACATAACGACAGCCTGGAAGAACTGGTGGAGCAACGTACCCAGGAAGTGCGTGCCATCCAGGATGTTACCATTCTGGCTATGGCTTCGCTTGCTGAAACCAGGGATAACGAAACCGGCAACCACATTCGCCGAACCCAGAACTACGTCCGACTGCTCGCCGAGCATCTGCGCCATCACCCTCGCTTTCAGAATATCCTCGATGACGACCGTGTTCTAGATCTGCTGTACAAGTCGGCGCCACTGCACGACATAGGCAAGGTAGGTATCCCCGACCGGATTTTGCTCAAGCCCGGCCCCTTGACACCTGAAGAGTTTGCCATCATGAAAACCCATACCACTTTAGGACGTGACGCCATCGCCCATGCCGAGCAGTCTCTTGGCATGGATGTCCCCTTTCTGAAATTTGCCAAAGAAATCGCCTACAGTCACCAAGAACATTGGGATGGTCGAGGTTATCCCGAGGGGTTGATCGGTGAGGCCATACCGCTTTCTGCACGCCTCATGGCCGTTGCAGATGTCTATGATGCCCTGATCAGCCGCAGGGTGTACAAACCTGCTTTTTCGCATGACGAAGCAGTACGCATCATGACCGAAGGTCGGGGAACACATTTCGATCCGGATATTCTTGATGCCTTTGTAGCCTTGCAACAACAATGTGCTGACATTGCCCAACGCTTTCAGGATAATCCCGATTCCTCAGCCTAACACTACACGAATGACGCTTTACAAATAAAGGCCTTCCGCTGAAAATCAGCCCCTCTGTTAAACCATTGAAGCCTAGCCGTGACCGAAGATTTAAGCACGCACACCCCCATGATGCAGCAATATCTGCGCATCAAACGAGAACACCCGGACGCCTTGCTGTTCTATCGTATGGGTGATTTCTACGAACTTTTCTTCAAGGATGCGGAACGCGCCGCCCAATTGCTGCAGATCACGCTGACTGCCCGTGGTAAAAGCGCTGGACAAAGCATTCCCATGGCCGGTGTACCCTTTCATGCTGCAGAGAATTATCTGGCACGTCTGCTTAAAGCAGGTGAATCTGTGGTCATCTGTGAGCAGATCGGCGACCCTGCAACCAGCAAAGGCCCTGTTGAACGTAAAGTCGCACGTATCCTAACTCCAGGCACGGTCACCGATGACTTTTTGCTTGATGCTGAGCATGATCATTTCCTAGCTGCCATCGACTTTGCTGCCACGCCATCCAAACGGCAGCAATCCATCGGTCTGGCATGGCTGGATATCAGCAGCGGTCAGCTCTGGATTACTGAATGTGTCGATGAATCCAGTCTGTTGTCTGAACTGAACCGCCTGCAACCTGCCGAAATTCTTTTCAGTGAAGCTTGTACCCCTGCAGAAGAATTCACCCAGCTAGGACACTGGCAACGACGCCCCAGTTGGGAATTTGATACGCAAAGCGCAAGCGATGAATTG